>DASTVV010000068.1:0-52778 GCA_035758925.1 Gemmatimonadaceae bacterium | reverse complement strand
ACGTTCGGGACGGCGAGCCTGATCAAGGACTCGCTGCTGGACACGCTGTACGATCTCGCAGAGCGCGACAGCATCTCGCTGGACGACAAGCTCACCGTGTTGGCCATCGACAAGGTGCCGGGCAGCGGTCAGCTGCAGTATCTGCACGACGGCGCAGTGGTCACCGTGCGTGATGCCGCGTGGCTCATGTCGACGTTGAGCGACAACACCGCCACGAACCTGCTCCTCGATCGCGTCGCCATCCGCCGCACGTGGCGGAAGATGGAGTCGCTGGGCCTCAAGCACACGAAGATCCATCACAAGAGCTTCCGACGCGACGTGAGCAGCGTCGCCATGGACAGCTCGATGAAGTACGGTCTGGGCGTCACGACGCCGAACGAGATGGCGCGTCTGTTCGAGCTCCTGGCGCGCGGCCAGGCGGTGAGTGCGCGGGCCGACTCGGCGATGCTCGACATCCTCGAGCACAACACCAAGGACGACATGCTGCAGCGCTACGCCGACGGGATCGCGTTCGCGCACAAGGACGGCGAGGACAACGACAAGCGGACGGAGTGCGGCCTGTTCCGGCTGCAGTCGCGCGTCGTCGTCTGCGTCCTGACGAAGGACAACAAGGACCAGCGCTGGGTCGTCGACAACGAGGCCCAGGTGCTTCTGGCTCGAATGGGACAGGCAGTCCTATCGGCGTGGCCGCGCGCGAAGTAGCGGTGCTCGCACGGGAGTAGAGCGAGAAACAGGCGAGGCACGCAATCTGCCCTGCGGATATCCGTCGTCAGACGGAGTTGCCGGATGTTTCGGGTGCTTGTGGCCGGCACCGCCGCAGTGTTCAGTGCCAGCGGGCTAAGCGCGCAGATCACCACGTACGTCCCGCCGACCCGACCCCCTTCGCAACAACGTCAGGCGGTCGCGGCCGCGGACTCGGCGCGGCGGGACTCGGTGCGTCAGGCAGCCATGTCCAAGAGCATGCGCGCCTGGGTGGACTCCGCGGCCGGCGTCAGCATTCCGCGCGACAGCGCCAGCGTGGCCGAGACAACGGTGATCGAGCGCCAGCCCGAGTCAGTACCCGAACCAGTGCCCGAACCAGTGCCCGAGCCAGTGCCCGAAGTTCCGCGGCGGTCTCGACCTGTGATAGAAACATTCAGTAACGGCTCCGTGGCGCCCGCCACGGCGAGCGATCTGCCGGTGCTGACCGTCATCGGCGTGGCGATCCTCGCGGTGGGAGCGGGACTACTCTCGAATCGGCCGCGGAGCTGACGGTGCTGCGCGGCGTGCTGGGCTACACCCTGTTCTGCCTGGGCGGCGCAACGCTCGCATTCACCGGCGGACGCTACGCGCTGGGCGAGTGGCGTCAGGCGCGGGCGCGGCAGTCGTGGAACGAGGCCGAGGCACGCGCGGTCGTCGCGCTCGCAAGACGAACGGCGTCGGTGGACCGGCGGATTCCGGGCGTGATCATGGCTGGCATCCCGGTCGCCCGGCTGAACATTCCTCGTTTGGATCTCGACGAGATCGTGTTCGAGGGAGTCGACGACGAGGCGCTCAATGCGGGGCCAGGTCACTTGCCCGGGAGCGCGTTTCCCGGCGAGCCTGGCAACGCAGTCATCTCGGGCCATCGCGATCGGCATTTCACGCGCCTCGGAGACATCCGCGTCGGTGACACCCTCGTCACTGAATCCGGCATGCACCACGGACGCTGGGTCGTCATCGCGAAGCGGGTCGTGGACGCGGACATGCCGGCGCTCTTTCGCTCGTCGACGCCGACGCTCACGCTCACGACCTGCTGGCCGATCCGATATGTGGGAACGGCGCCGATGCGATTGCTCGTCACCGCGAAGCCAATACCGGCGACGGACTCTTTCGCGAGCGCCGCCAGGGACTAGTTTGGTGGCGTGCCCGCGGCGCAGCAGTCACACATCCGTGTTTTGCCGCACATTCGCCGAGCGATCGACGCCGGCGGCCCGGTAGTCGCCCTCGAAAGCTCGGTTTTCGCCCAGGGTCTTCCTCAGCCGCAGAACGCCGAAGCGGCGCAGCGCATGATCGCCGCCGTCGAACGCACGGGCGCCGTTCCGGCAATCACCGCCGTCGTTTGCGGCAGTCCAACACTCGGCCTCGAGTCGCCGGAGATGGAGCGGTTTCTCCGCCGCGACGGCATCAAGAAAGTCAGCGCGCGCGATCTGGGAGCAGCCACCGTCCAGCGCCACGACGGCGCCACGACGGTCGCGGCCAGCCTTGCCATCGCTTCGCGGGCAGGAGTTCGCGTGCTTGCCACTGGAGGAATTGGAGGTGTGCATCGGCAGCTGCCTGATGCGACCCTTTCCTCGTGGATCCCGGACGAATCCGCCGATCTGTACGAATTGGCACGAACGCCGATGGTGGTCGTGTGCGCCGGCGCAAAGTCCATTCTCGACCTTCGAGCGACGTGGGAGCGTCTGGACACGCTGGGAATTCCCGTGATCGGCATGGGAACCAGGGAATTCCCGGGTTTCTTCTCGGCCACCAGCGGTATCCGGCTCTCAATCAGCGCCGCATCCGCAGAAGAAGTCGCCGAGATCGCGACCGCGCATTTTGGTCTCGGCCGAGCCCAGGCGGTTCTGGTGGTCCAGCCACCGCCAGCGGAGGTTGCGCTCGATGCCGAGCTCGTCGAGCGGGCTGTGCAGGCAGCGCTGCAGCGCGCGGCGTCCGAAAACGTTCGGGGAAGCGACGTAACGCCTTATGTCCTCGCAGCGGTCTCGCAGGAAACGGGCGGTCGCACGCTGCAAACCAATCTCGGGCTTCTGGAGGCCAACGCTCGGCAAGCGGCCTCGATCGCGGTTGCCTGGTCGAGAATCGCCCGCGACCGTGATACGTGAATCACAGACTTGCTTTCGTCAATGGTTGAACTTAGTCGTTGCATCGTGGTACTATAGGCATAACCTCACGAGCCGGAGGCGTCCGCTTTATGCCCACCCCGTTCCTGAGTTCTGAGGAGTACGACGAACGCGCCCACCAGTTGTACAACGAGGGCCAGTACGACGAAGCGCTGACGGTACTTCGGGAAGGACTCACGCTCTATCCAAGTTCGGTAGAGCTCCATGTTGGGGTGGGGTACGCGCGGCTCGCGCGTGAAGAGTACGCCTGGGCCCGCCGGGCGTTCGAAGAGGCTCTCGTACTCGAGCCCGAGCACGAGGACGGTCTGGCTGGGCTGGGCGAGACCCTGCTCAAGTTCGGTCTCGAAGAAGCGGCGCTGCGCTGCTTCCACCGCATCCTCGAGCTGGGATACACGGACGACACCGATCTGGTCCTGCAGGTAGGGCGCTCGCTGTTCCGCGAAGCGTCGTTGCGCGACCAACCCAAGCTTTTCGGCGAAGCGCTGCATTTCTTCGAGGCCGCAGCCGAACAGACGGGAGAGTCGGCCGAGGCGATCGCGTGCGTCGGTTACGCCAAGCACCGTCTTGGCGACGACGAGGGGAGTATTGCGTCCCTGCGCAAGGCGCTGCAGCTCGACTCCGACCACAGCGAGGCTCGCATCTATCTCGCGAACCTCCTGTACGACCGTGGAGAATTCGAGGGCGCGCTCTACCACTTCGAGCGCACTCAGCCGGTGGATCACTGGGATGAGCTCGGAATCTGGCGGCTCATCGAGCTGAAGCGCGCGGTTTATAAGCTCGAGGAGAACGATCCCGAGCTGAAGCCGTGGGACGAGCGCCTTGCCGAGCTCAGCGAGGGGCTGGACGACATCGATGAGTTGCTCATGGAGCTCGAGCCGGCCAAGTCCGCGCTCCAGAAGGGCGACGACCCGGAGATGGCGCGCAACCAGCTCGAGCTCTTCGGCTCACTGCTGACGGGTCTCGTCGAGCGGAAGGAGGACGAACCGCATCACATCGTCGCGTCCGACGGAGCAGCGCATCGCGGCTCCTGGGACGAGATCGTGACCAGCATGCGCGACGCCGACGCCGAAGTCGCGGGTTACACCGTCGAGGAGTACATGCAACGCACCGCGCGCCGCGTGCTGACGGCCACCGGCATCACGCTGCCGAGCCATGATGCGGAGAGCTTCATCAGGGCGAGCGCGCGGGCAGGGTTGTTGCGCATCGTACGGTAGAGCGGGGAACAGGGACAAGGGACCTGGGACAAGGGCACTGACTAGGGAAGGGGCTCGGGGAATGGGGTAGGGGACTGGTAAAGGCTCCTACCCCCCTTCATATCCCCAACCATTCCCCTGAACCAGTCCCCTGAACCGTTCCCCAGTCGGTTGACCTTGTCCCCGGTCCCTTGTCCCTGTTCCCTTAAAGACAATGCAACGGCAAGCCCTCGCTGCACTCGACGCCGCACGGCCAGCGATCGCGCGGCTGGATCGCTCCCGCCACGCGGAAGAATTGGCGGCTGATCTCATCGAAGCGTGGGCCGGAGTGGAGACGGGGCTTCGCTCCCTGGTGGGCGGGACGCCACTGGCGGGCCAGCAGCTCATTCGCGAGGCGCGGAACCGCCACTTGATCACGCTCGACCAGGCGAACGCGCTGGCCGAGTTTCACGCGGCTCGCGAACGCGCGCAGGACACCACGTACCATCCGACCGACGCGGACATCAACGCGGCGCGTGAGGGATTCCTCAAGCTCGAGGCCTCCCTCATGACGCCGGCGCCGGCTGAGAACGCACCTTCGCCCGGCGAATCGTTGTCCACGAAGGGACTGCGCATGTCGCCCATCGGACCGTCGGCCCCTGTCCCGCCCCCGCGGACGGGACAGCCGTGGTGGTTCCTCGCGCTCGGTGTCATCGTGATCGCCGGCCTGGCAGCGGGTGGCTGGTACCTGTTCGCACGCGGCAGCAGCGGAGCCGCGATCGATCGGGGTGTCGAGTACTGGCAGCGGGGACAACGTGAGCTTGCGATGTCCGAGTTCAACCGCGCGGCTCGCGACAATCCGAAGGATGCGTTACCGCACGTTTATCTTTCGCGCATGGCGCGCGAAGTGGGCAACATGACGCTCGCGCAACAGGAAGCGACGCTGGCAGTTCAGGCCGAGCCCACGAACGCGGTGGCTCTGCGGGAGATGGGTTCGTATCTGCTGGCGGTCGGCAACGACGAGCTGGCCCGGAGATTCTACGTCCGCGCGCTGCAGGCAAATCCGGAAGACCACGCGTCGCAGGGCTTCCTCGGCTGTGCGCTCATCAAGTTGGGACGGATCGACGAGGGCATGCGATGGATGAATCGCGCGGGACAGGGCAGCTGGAGCAGTTGCGCTCAGCGCGTCATGCCTCCGGGAATGACGCCAGGACCGAATCCAGCCATCCCGCGCTGATCGAGCTCCGACAAGTCGGGTACACCTACACGTCGGCCTTCGGGCGGACCGTGCGCGCCGTGGACGGCTTTTCGCTCGAGATCGAGGAGAGCGAAGTATTCGGGTTGGCGGGCCCGAACGGAGCAGGTAAGAGCACGCTGATCTCGTTGCTGCTCGGATACCTCGCGCCGACCGACGGAAGCATTCGCATCGCCGGACTGCGGCCGCGTGACTTCGTGGAGCGGCATGGGATCGGGTACTTGTCGGAGCTCGTCGCCATCCCGCCGCGCTGGACGCTCGATGAGGCTCTGAAGCGCTACGGGATTCTTGCTGGCGTCCCCGTCGAGCAACTCACCGCTCGCATAGCGTCCGTGATCGAGCTGCTGGGTCTCGAGGAACAGCGCGGCAAGCGCGTGAAACAGCTGTCCAAAGGCAATCTCCAGCGACTCGGACTGGCCCAGGCGCTGCTTCGCGAGGAGCGCGTGATCATCCTCGACGAGCCGACGCACGGGCTGGACCCGGTGTGGACGCAGCGATTCCGCGACATCGTACAAGCGCTACGACGCCCGGGGCGGGCGATCTTCATCGCATCCCACAACCTCGATGAGCTCCAGCGGCTCGCGGATCGGGTGGCCATCATCGACCACGGCCGGTTGCAGCGGGTGGTGGCGCCACGCGGTGCAAGCCGCTCGGGGGCCAACCCATACATCATCACTGTCGTCGGTGATCCGGCACTAGTCCTCTCGGCGTTTCCGCAGGCGCACCTTCGTGGCGACGGCGAATACGAGCTGCCCGCCATCGATCTCGCCGCGCTCAATGCGGGTGTCGCCGTGCTCCTGAGCGCTGGAGCGTTGGTGAGCAGCCTGAGGCCGTCTCACTCGGTGCTCGAGCAGCATTTCCGGGAGGCCGTCGGCGGAACCGGGAGAGGTCCATGAACGACGCGAACCACCCGAACGACGCGCGCGCGCGTCAGGCCAGCGCGCTCGGCAGATACGCGCCAATTGCGCTGCGCGATTACGCGTCGAACCAGGGCGCGGCGACGGTGATCGTGATCCTGCTCATCGGTTTCCTGTCCACCATGCCGCTGTTTCGCGGACTCGGCGGCGCGCCGGTCCGCCTGCGCCAGGTTCCGCTCGCGACCGCGACGAGCATACTTCTCGCGATTCTGCCGCAGCTCGTCCTGTTCGGGACGATCTTCGCGACCAACGGAATCGTTGCGAACGATCGCAAGCACGGCTACTTCCGATTCCTGTTCGCCAAGCCGATCAGTCCCACGCTGTACTACGCGATGACGTTCATCGTGCACGGTATCGGACTCGTGATCGCCACGCTCGCACTGATGGGAATCTGGGCGGCAACCGTACGTCCAATGTTCACGCCGGCGCTCGTCGCGGTCGTCGCGATCATGTACGTGGCGTACGGCGGCATCGGGCTCCTGTGCTCGGCCGCGTTTCGATTCGACTGGGTCTCCCTGGTCGCGGTGCTTCTCGTGGCGAACGTGGCGTGGGCTCTTGGCGGCAACGGCTCAGGGCCCCTCCACTGGCTGTTGTACGCGCTGCCCCCGGTGCACCGCACATCGGATCTGTACATGATGGTCGCCGGGGAAGGCCGCTCCATTCCATGGCAGTCGATCGGGTGGCTGGCCGGCTACGGCGTGGCGTGCTTCCTGTTGGCGATGGTCGTAATTCGACGCCGGCCTCTGGGGGTTGCGTGACACTCATCTCTCCCGAAACGGTTTACAGGCGCACGCTGCCAAATGGGCTGCGCGTGCTGGTACGCCGGGACACCACCGCCCCAGTCGTCGCGATCGTGACCCACGTGAGCGCGGGCTACTTCGACGAGACGGACGATGTGATTGGTATCGCGCACGTGCTCGAGCACATGTTCTTCAAGGGCACGCCGACGCGCGGCGTGGGCGAGATCGCGCGACAAACGAAGGCGGTGGGCGGATATCTCAACGCCGCCACGATCTACGATCACACGCTGTACTACGCGGTCGTGCCGTCCAGTGGCTTCGTATCCGCCCTGGAGATCCAGGCCGACGCGTACAGGAATTCCCTGATCGATGGCGACGAGCTGGCGCGCGAGCTGGAAGTCATCATCCAGGAAGCCAAGCGCAAGGTAGACAACCCGGCCGCGGTCTCCATCGAGACCATGTACGAGCTGCTGCACGACCGGCATCGCATTCGTCGGTGGCGCATCGGGCGCGAGGAAGGACTGCGGCGTCTTGGGCGCGACCACCTCATGAAGTTCTATCGCAACTTCTACGCGCCGTCGGATACGATTCTCGTCGTCGTCGGCGACGTGGAGCCGGCGGACACGTTCGACCAGGTGCAGCGCCTCTATGGCGACATCCCGGCCATCGTGCCGCAGCGAACGCCCGGGCCGGACGAAGATCGCGATCCCGGATTCCGCTATCGTGAGCTGTCGGGAGACATCGCGCAGACGCAACTGGCGTTCGGCTGGCGCACGCCCGGAACGTTGCACGCGGACTCCGCCACGCTCGACATGCTCGCGACCGTCCTTGGCTCGGGACGCGCGTCGCGCCTGTACCGGGCGACGCGCGAGCGCAAGCTCGTGTCCGGCATTGCCGCGTTCAATTACACACCGCGAGACATCGGCGTGTTCGCGATCCAGGCAGAGGCACCACCCGAGAAGGCGCCCGCGGCGATCGATGCGACGTGGGACCAGCTGCGCCGCCTGCGCGACGAAGGCGCCGGCACCCTCGAGCTGGAACGCGCCAGACGCATCACCCAGTCGCGCTGGGTGCGCCGTCTCGAGGACATGGAAGGGCAGGCGACGTATCTCGCCGAGTGGGAAGCGCTCGGCAACTGGGAGCTGGGCGAGCGCTACTTCGAGCGGATGCTGGCGGCCAGCGCGGACGACCTTCGCGACGTGCAGCTGCGCTACCTGCGCGACGACCAGACTTCGTTGCTCGTGTACCGGCCCGAGCGAGCCGCCAGCGTAGCGACCGCGGCCGAAGCCATGCGTGAACGTCTCGATCAGGCAAAGGCGGAACCTCTCGAGGCTGCCGCTCGTGTCGAGCAACAGGCCGTCGCTCAGAACGGAGGCGCTCCCGAGCGCGAGCGCGAGGTATCGGGCGTCCACGTCTACCGCTTGCCGTCAGGGGTTCCGGTGCTGGTTCGACGGCGGCCAGGCTCCCCCATCACATACGCCGGCGTCTTCGCGCTCGGCGGCGCGAGCGCGGAACACTCGGACATCGGCGGCCGGACCCTCCTGATGGCCCGGACGGCGCTCAAGGGGACGCGACGTCGCTCGGCCGTCCAGATTGCGGAAGACGGCGAGTTGCTCGGTGGCAGCGTCGGAGCGATGGTCGGTGCGGACAGCGTTGGATGGACCATCTCCGTGCCCGCTCCACATAGCGCCGCGGCGGTCGAGCTCCTCGCGGATGTCGCGCAGCATCCAGTGTTCGAGGTGGCGGCGGTCGAGACCGAGCGGGCTATCGCGCTTGCGGATCTCGCGGCGCTTCGTGACGACATGTACCGCTATCCGATGCGGCTGGCCATCCAGGCGGCGTTTCCGGGGCATCCGTACGGAGTACCGTCGTTGGGAACCGAGAACTCGCTCCGCGTGCATACGCGAGAGGACCTCGCCATGTGGCACGGGTCGCAGCTGCTCGACGCGCCGAGTGTGGTGGCAATCGTGGGAGACGGCGAGCCGGACGAGCTGGCGGCAATCGCCGGACGGCACTTTCGCGACCTTCGTTATCGAGCCGCAGCCGCGCTCCCGACACCGGCGTGGCCGCCGTCCATCACGGAGCTGGTCGAGGAACGGGACAAGGCGCAGACGGCGCTCGTGATCTCATGGCCGGCGCCGGGGCGGACGGACCTGGCGCGCTTCGACGTCGCCATTCTCTCGGGTGTCGCGAGCGGTCTGGGCGGCCGACTGTTCGAGGAGCTGCGCGACAAGCAGTCCCTCTGTTATACCGTGCACGCGTTCGGAAGCGAGCGGCGGGCCGCGGGGACGTTCAACGCCTACATCGCCACCTCACCCGAAAAGGAGGAAGTGGCGCGCGACGGCCTGCTGTCGGAGCTGGAAAAGCTGCGTAACGAGCCGGTGACGGACGAAGAGCTGCGACGCGCTCAGACGTATGCCATCGGCGTTCACGCCATCCGACAACAGAGTGGAGGCGCCGTACTGGGCGAGGTGGTCGACGCCTGGATGTTCGGGTCGCTCGCCGAGCTGGACGAACACGATGATCGCATCCGGGCTGTCACGGCGGCCAGCATGCGTGAAACCGCGAAGCGGTACTTCGAGCCGCTGCGCCGCGTCGAAGGCATCGTGCGCGGCGTGGGCAAGCAGGTCTAGCGCTTCACGTTCAGCGCGCGAGCAACGGCTCGGGCTGCACCGCGGATTCCCGAATCCCTTTGACGGACCGCCGGATGGTGTCACCGGCGCGGCGGAACCGCCCGCTCGGTGCGCGCACGCCGATCGCCTGTCCGTAGTCGTTGGACTCGGAGACGATCAGCGCGCGCACGGGGTCGTGTGCCGTCGCCCAGGACAGCGCCGCCCACAGCGCGCGATCCTGACTCACGTCGCCGTGGGCCAGGGGGTACCCCGCGGCCGCGAACACCCAATGCGGCTTGGACGGCGGATTGGCGCGCATCCATCGGTCCGCCGCGCGAAAACTCGCGTCCAGTGTCTTGCCACCCTGTCGTGACGGAAAGAACGAAAACCCCACGATGTCGATGGGCGAGGCCTGGCTCGCGGCCCACGCATACAGCGTGCTGTCACGTGGGTCGTACGACGATGCCGACAGTCCCACTCGCGTGCGAGGCCGAACCTCCTTCGTGACGGCGGCTGCGCGCGTGAAGTAGTCCTCCCAGGTCCGGACCGGCAGCCGTCCGAGCACGCGGGCGCCCTCACGATATGGATCCTGGGCCGGCACGAGCACGTCCGGCCGCAAGCGCGACAGCACGCGTCGGATCGTGGCCAGACGCTCGTCGACGTCGAGCCTGCCTCGTTTCACTTCGGGCAGCAACTTGCCGTGATATCCGATCGTGGCGACCACCGTGAGTGAATCGCGCTGCATGAGATCGATGGCGTGGGTCACCGAGTCGATCGCCGCGAGGGAAGCGCCCGGCGTGATCACGACGCCTACGACGCTCACGCCCAGCCACTCCGTTGTCTCGAGGTCCGTCCGCACCGCAGTGGCGGACGGCGGTTTCTCGACGTCGGGGAAAATCTTCACGCCAACCGCGAACCCGGTCGGTCGCTCGCGCAGGCGATCGCCGGCATGCGCGTCGTAGCTCGCGAGGGCGACGTCTGCCCGCGGGACCGCGGCGACGATCATGGCGAACCATGCGAGCGCCACGAGCGCCATGCCGGTGCGGAACACCGCCGTGAGCCCGCGCAGCACCGGCAGCGCCGGCGAGATCAGCGGCGCGTGCAGGAAGAACGGAGACGCGATGGCGTTCTCCGTGGTGACGAGCGCGAGCGCGTCGACCTGCGCGGCCATGATGATGAGCAACGGTCGCGGGAGGTCGCCGCCGTGCGCCGTGACGAAGCGAGCCAGGGAGGCCACGGCGAGCAGCACGTTGTAGAACGCGATCGGGTAGCCCCACACCGGATTCACGCTGCGCCGCACCAGCGCGTACACCGATTGAACGGCGAACAGCAGAATGACGGCGGGCCAGAGCCAGTCGATGGACGCGATGGCGCGTCCGGTGATCACGGTCGTGGTGGCGACGGCCACGATGAACGCCGGGATCACGAGGAGGCCGGCGAGCCCGTTGATGATCGCGAACGGTCGCGAGGCCTGGCGCAGCTGCGCGATGCGCCCCGCCAGCACCACATCCCAGACGACGATGACCAGCGTCAGCGCCAGATGTGCTGGCGCGAGCCATTGCCTCACGTTGTTCTCAGTTCAGGTCCTTACGACCTCGACCGCGTCTCCGAACGGATGTCGCGCGTGGGCAGCCGTCGGGCAAACACATCCAGCACGCGCTTCGGATCGTGTCTTCCGTCGCACAGCACGTCCAGCAGCAACAGCTGTCGCTGTGGAAAGGTGTGTGCCGCGATATGGCCGCCTGTGACGACGAGCACCAACGAACGCTCGAGCCCGCTTGAGGCGCTCACAGCCGGAATGCCGTTGGCCGTCAGCGCCGCGGCGCTCGCGCCCGCGATGAGCAACCCGCGCAGCATGTCGGTGTCGCCCAGCAGGTCGGGCGCGATGCCGATCAGATCCGCGAGCAGGTGAGTCTGACTCACCTCTGCTATTGCTTGACGCGCGCGCCGGTGAGCTGCGCGATGGCGCTGAGCGTCGTCTGTGCCGCGTTCAGACCCAGCCGGAAATCCTTGTCGCTGTACGTGGTGTACACGTCCGTCGGTTGATGCCACTGCGGGTCCCAACCGGCGCCGATATGGGCTCCCCGCTCGTTCTCCCGCAACGAAATCGCGGCGATGAGGTCCTGGAACGGCGCCGAGTCCGTGTTCGTCATGTGCTGGCCGACGTTCGCCGGGTAATCGGTCGCATACTTCTCGTTCGAGAGCTGGAAGAACGAGGCGAGCTTCTGGGACTCGGCGGCGAACTTCGAGTTCACCTGGAACTCGATGTTCACGTCGGCCTCGGGACGCTGCTCCTTGCTCATCGTGCCGTCCTCGCGCGGCATGCCATGATCGAAGAGCATCATGTCATGCTGGATCATGCCCAGCCACTTGGGTTCCGGATACTTGCCCGAGCCGGCCGGCTCCTCCTTGCCCTGAAGCGCCTGGCGCTGGGCGACATACGCGCGCGCGCCGTTGAGCCCAGTCTCCTCGTTGTTCCAGAGGACAAAGCGGATCGAGCGATCCGTCGTGACGCCGGGCATGCTGAATACACGCGCCAGCTCCATCACGAGCGCGGTGCCGGAGCCGTCGTCGTTCGCGGCCTCACCCCACCCGTGACCGTCCATGTGCCCACCGACGATGTACATCTCGTCGGGCCGGGTCGTGCCCACCTTGGTGCAGTACACCTCCTCGCGGGGACCTGGTGTGGTCGGCTGCGCATTCAATGCGCGAAGCGTTGGGTCGGGCTGTCGCAGCGAGTCCGTGTTCACTCCGGTGCGCGTCCGCGTGCCCCGATACCGTCCGCCACCCTGTGCCACGTTCGACTGAGGGCGAGGCGTGGCCGGCGCGGCGTTGCCCCCCGCTGCTCCGGCAGCGCGGACCGGCGGTTCGTACACGTACTTGATGCGCTCCGTGTTGGCGCAGCCGTACGACTTCAGTTGCGCTTCGATCCAGTCCACGGCGGCGCGATTGCGGTCCGTCCCCTGACGCCGATCCCCGAACTGTGTCAGACCCTTGATCGTCGCCTTGTACTTCTCGAGATCCAATCGCGCCACCAGGATGCGAACCGGATCGTTGAGGGTGTCGCTCGAGGGCGCCGGTTCCTGGGCGGCGGCCGACGTGCCGAGAAGAGCTATGGCGCACAGGGCAGGGGCGAGGTTACGACAGGGGGAAAAGCGCATGGCAGGTGGAGTCTCCGCGACGCCGAGGAATGAACTGAAAGACGTCAGTTGTGTGGGCTCAGCTCAGGTCAGAACATGCTCATGGCGAGGAACGAGCGCAGCGAGTCGTTCGTCTGCCGCAGGCGGCCCGACAGCAGCCGCACGCACGCCCACAGCACCTTGTACGCGATCTCGCGGTTGAAATCGAGGATCATCTCGAAGTCCGGCCGGGTGATCGTGAGCAGCGCGCACCCGCCATTGGAGATCGCGTGCGTCGAGCGCTCGCTGCGGTCGAATACCGACATCTCGCCGAAGAGGGCGCCCGGCTTGAGTACGGCCAGCGCCTCCTCTCCGCTGCCGGGGACGTCACGGCTGATGCGCACCTCGCCCGACACGATCAGATAGAGGCGGTTGCCGGCTTCGCCTTCGCGAAAGATGTACTCACCCGAGTTGTACTTCTCCTCCTTGCACTTCTCGGCAACCTCGGCCAGCTCGCTGTCGTCGAGGTCCTTGAAGATCGCCACGTTCTTGAGCAGCTCGGGGACGGAAGGCATCAGGGTATGCTAGGCCGCGCGGGAATCCGTAGCAAGCGTTTCGCGCGCCGACTACCTTTGGCGCCATGCGCGCACTCTCCGAGCTGCGCAGCCTGCCGAATCTCATCTCGATGTCCAGGCTGGCGCTCGCGGCGGCATTCGTTCTCATCGGTCGCACCGACGTCCGGATCGTCCTGGTGATGCTCGCGCTCGCGACCGACTATCTCGACGGGTGGTTGGCGCGGCGCGCGCGCTCCATGACGCGCACCGGCGCGTTCGTCGATCCCTTCGCGGATCGGGTGTTCGTGCTGGTGGGCGTATCCGTCTTCCTGTTCGAGGGCACGATCACCACGTTCGAGTACTTCGTGATGATCTCGCGCGACCTCATGACGGCTTTTGGCTTCCTCGTCGCGCGCGCCGTCCCTTCGCTGCGGCCAGTGGCCTTTCACGCGCGGTTCCCGGGCAAGCTGGTGACCGTTCTGCAGCTGGCCACGTTCATTGCCATTCTGCTCAAGCCTGCGTCTACCACGCCGATGATCGTGGTGGTGGCCATCGCTTCGCTCTGGGCCATCGCCGATTACACGTGGGCACTTCACCGGGCGCGCGTCCGGTGAGCTGTGCGCACCGACGGCGCCGACTCGCGCGCCGAATGCTAGGGATCCTTGTCACGTCGGTAGGCTGCCTCGCGACGCTCGCGGGAATGCCTTCAAACGCGGGCGGACAGCGCCTCCAGCCCGAGGTGCGTGTGGACGTCCAGGGCCCCAGCCGGTACACCACCGCCCCTGGCGGGGGGGCCAACCTGGCCCTCGGCTACTATGCGAGGGTATCCGCCGGAGTCGGATATGCGCCCGCCGCCGATGAGCGCTTTGCGGACGACCACTGGCGCGGCGACCTGCTCGCACGCTTCGTCTTCGATCCGTTTCGACAGCAGCGCTGGGGGCTTTCCGTCGGCGGCGGTCTGAGCTTCCGTCGGCAGACCTACCTCGCAGCCATCCTGGATCTCGAGGGTCCGGAGACGAGAGGATTCATCCCGGCGCTTCAAGTAGGCGTGAGCGGCGGGTTTCGGGCGGGGCTCGTGCTACGTCGGGCCGTGCGGGGGCGTCGCTGACACCGCCAGGGCGGCGGCGTGACTGCTACGGACTGGGGACTTTTAGGCGCTTGCTCGGGCCTTGGGCGGCTGCGCGAATCGCTCACCAAGCTTGCGCAGCTCCTTCAGTTGAGTCTCGCCCAGCTCCGGAAAACGCTCAACGAAGTACTTCATCGTGTCGTCGAACCACTCATGCTGGTGCTCGGTATCCGCGCCGACGACACCACACGTCATGATATGCTGGAACAACTCGTCTCTTGCCTGCTCGAACGGCGTTGGACTCGCTGCAACGCTTCTTTTGGACTTCGGCTTGGCCATGTACCTGGTAGGAGGAAGAAAGACCCGACAAATGTAACGAGCGCTTGGGCTCGCACACAGTTTCCCTGACTAGACAACGCTCAAACTGTGCCTTCCGTTGTCTTCACGCCAACGAAGTCGAGAACCAGGCTAGTCAACATTTCCGGGTTGTCCTCGGGGACGAGCCGGCCGGCGGTGGGAAGTCGCACCAGCCTGCTGCCCCCAATGGCTTCCGACAGCTGCACGCCGACTTTGGCGCTGACCCAGGGGTCGCGCTCGCCCCAGATCACGAGCGTCGGGTGAGGCAGGGCTCGCAGGTCGATCTCGTCCATGTCCGCGCGAGCAACGAAACGCGCGACGCGCAACAGATGATCGACGCCGTCGCGGCCGACATACGGCGCCAGGTACCGCGCCACGAGCGGCTCGGGCATCTTCTCGGGATCACTGACGCTCTTGCGCAACAGGTCTCGCAAGAGCGGCGCGGCACCGAGCAGTCCGCGCGACAGGCGAAATGCGTGTCGCGCGGTGTTCTTCTGCAATGACTTGACGTCCTCACCGGGGATCTCGTCGAGCGCGACTGGATTGACCAGGACAAGCCGCTCCACTCGTTCCGGATGCGCAGCCGCGAAGCGCAGCGCAACCGCCCCGCCAAGGTCGAGCCCCACAACCGTGGCGCGCGCGACGCGCAGTGCAGTCAGGCCGCGGTCGAGATACTCTGCCTGTGCGGCAATGCCGTAATCAGCGTCGAATGGCCGGTCGGACTCGCCATAACCAAACAGATCGATGGCGAATGCGGTGAGGTTCGCGAGCGCGAGGGGCGGCCCGATGTTGCGCCAGACGAAACTGCACGTCCCGAATCCGTGTACCAGCAGCACCGCAGGTCCGCCCACGCCGTAGCGATCCACGTGAAGCGACCCCGGGCCGATTGGCACGCGTAGCAGATCAGCGTCGATGGTACTGTCCTCCGCGGGAGTCAGGTGGCTGCAAGGCGCATTGCTTGCGCAACCTCGATACCGCTAGCTTTTGGCCAGCGCACCGAGTTTTTCCCCAGGACTGATCGTTCCCTCCATGTCGCAGCCGGACCAGACGTACGACGAAGGGCGGGCGCGCAATCTCGAGGCCCTTCTCCGGGCGCTCGCGAACCGCATTCTCGAGCTGGACCGTGAAGGTCGACTGCTCGAGGCGGCCGGCGAGCTGACCAAGCTCATTGGCGACGTGAGAAGCGAACTGTTCCATTACGAAGTGCGTATTACCTACGACACACCAGAGATCGCGGAGAATCGGCGCATCGTCGCCGACGCCGAGAAATCCAAGGACACGACATGGGAAAAGACCGAGTGGGAGCCGGAGGAGGAAGAAGACAAGGACAAGGAGTGGTGAAGTCGCGTGGCGGCTCCGGCGCGTCCGGAGGCGGCAAGCGCTGGTTCTACATCCTCCTGGTTCTCCTGCTGGTCTTTGGAATCACGGCGCTGTCGTACATGGCGAGCCGGCCGAAACAGACGGTCAGTCAGATCGACTCCACGATCCCACCGGTTCCCAATCAGGGTCACGTAGTTGGCAGCGACAGCGCGCCGGTCGAGGTTGTGGAATTCGCCGACTTCGAGTGTCCGGCTTGCGGCAGTTTCGCGACACTAACGGAACCGGACGTCCGCAAGCGCCTGGTGAACACCGGTCTGGTGCGCTTCCGCTTCATGGACTTCCCGCTGTCGATGCACCGGAACACGTGGCCGGCGCATCGTGCTGCCTGGTGCGCCGCCGAACAGAACAAGTTCTGGGAGATGCACGACATCCTCTTCTTCAACCAGGACCGCTGGAACGGCGAAGCCACGAGCCGCCCCGATCGGGTCATCGCGGAGTTGGCCAGGCCACTCGGCCTCGACATGGACCTGTTCAACAGCTGCGTCGGCGCGAGAAAGTATGATGCACAGATCCGGGCCAACGTGGATGAGGGCATGCGGCGGCAGGTCCAGTCCACGCCGACATTCGTGATCGGCAACAAGAAGGTGACCACCGCCGTATCGTACGATGAGTTCAAGCGTTACGTGGACGATGCGCTCGCCGCTTCCCGGACGACAACCAAGGTGAAATGACCCGCCGCATGCTTGCGGCGGTCGTAGCGCTCGTCGGGCTGTTCGTTGCGCTGTACCTGGCTCTTTACAAGGCGGGCGTCATCGGCACGCTCGCGTGCGGCACGGGAAGCTGCGAGACGGTCCAGCTGAGCCGCTGGGCTACCTTCATGGGCCTTCCCGTCGCAGCCTGGGGAGCGGGCTACTACGCGTTCATCCTGGGTCTCGTGCTGGCAAGCCTGCAGGACCGCTGGGCCTATTCCCGACGCCTGTCGCTCGCGCTTCTGGTCGTGACGACGTGGGGCGTCATCTTTTCGGCGTGGCTCACGTACCTGGAACTGTTCGTGATCCATGCCATCTGCCGCTGGTGCGTCGTTTCCGCCTGCCTGGCAGTGGTCCTGTGGGTGCTGGCCCTGCTCGACTGGAGAGCTCAGGCGCGCTTGACTGATCTCTGACGGCCGTCGCTGGCTTCGTTGAGCCTCAGGCGAGGCTGCTCCGCCTCCGCCTCCTGTGCGCGCCGTCGATACGGCACCAACTCGTGCCCGAGCACCACGAGCGTGCGAGTCGCCACCGTGCTCGCCAGTGGCTCCGGGATCTGCATCTCGCGCACATACGCGTCGATGGCGCGATCGAACGACAGATTCTCGGCCAGCACGTCCACGAACATCAGCGCGTTGTCGACGTGCGTCCGGATCAGGGCCTCATCCGAGCGGGCGAGTGCCAGCCTCAGCCGGCGCTCGACGGCAGGATCCATCTTTCGCTTGAAGATGGACTCCGGAAAGAACTTCCTGAACCAGCTCTTGATGAACATGGCGAGACCTGGGACTCCGACGCCTGGCTGTACGGCACGACGCATACCAGCCTCTCCAGCGCCTGTGTGTCGCGGGTCACGATTCCGTCGCTTCGTATTGGTCTTTCAAGGCGTTAACGACATTTGGATCCGCGAGCGTGGTCGTGTCGCCCAGGGCGCGACCCTCCGCGATGTCGCGCAGCAACCGTCGCATGATCTTGCCCGAGCGCGTCTTGGGCAGGTCGGCTGAAAAGAGCACGTCGTCCGGCCGGGCGATCGCACCGATCTTCTCGGAGACGAACTCGCGCAGCTCGTCCCGCAGTGCCGGGCTCGGATTGCGGCCCTCCCGCAGCGTGACGAAGGCGGCGAGTGCTTGTCCCTTGAGCTCGTGTGCCTTGCCCACGACGGCGGCTTCCGCGACCGCGGGATGCTCGACGAGCGCGGACTCCACTTCCATCGTGCCGATGCGGTGCCCGGCGACGTTGAGCACATCGTCCACGCGTCCAAGGATCCAGTAGTAGCCGTCTTCGTCGCGCTTCGCGCCGTCGCCCGGGAAGTAGAGATCCTTCCGGCCGGGCCATTTCGAGAAATACGTCTCGACGTATCGCTCATCGTCGCCCCAGATCGTTCTCAACATCGAGGGCCATGGGCGAGTGAGTGCGAGCAGCCCTCCGCCCACCCTGATCTCGTTGCCCTTCGCGTCGAGCAGGGCCGCCGAGAAACCCGGCAGAGGGGTGGTGGCACTGCCGGGTTTCGTCTCCGTCAGGCCGGGCAGGGGAGAGATGGCGATCGCCCCGGTCTCCGTCTGCCACCATGTGTCGACGATCGGGCAGCGTCCCTTTCCGATCCGCTCGTGATACCAGATCCATGCTTCCGGGTTGATCGGCTCGCCCACGGATCCGAGAAGACGCAGTCGCGACAAGTCGTGCTTCGCGGGATACTGGTCGCCCCACTTCATGAACGCGCGAATCGCGGTGGGCGCGGTGTAGAACACCGTCACGCCATGCCGATCGCACATGTCCCAGAAGCGGTCCTTGTCCGGCCAGTCAGGCGCACCCTCGTAGATCACGACGGTGGCCCCCGCGGCAAGCGGTCCGTAGACGACGTAGGAATGCCCGGTGACCCATCCGATGTCGGCGGTGCACCAGAAGACGTCGCTGTCCTTCAGGTCGAAGACGGCTTTCGACGTGTAGGTGACGCCCGTGAGGTAGCCGCCCGTCGTGTGTACGATGCCTTTCGGCTTCCCGGTCGTGCCGGACGTGTAGAGGATGTACAGCACGTCCTCTGCGTCCATCTCTTCCGGGTCGCATTCCGGCCGCGCTTTGTGCATGAGGCGATGCCACCAGTGGTCGCGGCCTTCCTTCATTTCCGCGAACGACTCGTCGCCGCCGGATCCCACGCGGCGTTGGACCACCACGACGTTCTCGATCGAGGGGCAGTCTTCGAGCGCCTTGTCCGAGTTGCGTTTGAGCGGAACCACCTGCCCGCGCCGGTACCCGCCGTCCGCGGTGATCAGCAGCGTGCACTGCGAGTCGTTGATCCGGTCGCGCAGCGATTCGGGTGAGAATCCACCGAACACCACCGAGTGAATCGCGCCGATGCGCGTACACGCCAGCATCGCAATCGCGGCTTCGGGGATGAGCGGCATGTAGATCGCGACGCGGTCGCCGCGCTTCACGCCCAGCGACTTCATCACGTTGGCGAACTTCCGAACCTCGACGTACAGATCCCAGTACGTGAGCGTTCGCCGGTCACCGGGCTCGCCTTCCCATACCAGAGCGGCCTTGTTGCGCCGCGGCGTATCGATGTGCCGGTCCACGCAGTTGTCGGAGACATTGAGCTTGCCACCCACGAACCACTGGGCATGCGGCGGCTTCCAGTCGCAGACGGTCTTCCACTTCCTGAACCAGTGGAGCTGCTCGGCCTGTTCGGCCCAGAAGCCCTCGGGATCCTTCGCGGCGCGCTCGTAGATCGCGCGATCCTTCACAACGGCAGCGTCGCGGAAGCCTTTCGGCGGCGGAAATTTCCGATTCTCCTGGAGCAGAGCGTCGATCTCTGACATGCGCGTTAACCTGGCAAACGTAGAATCGCGCGGTACGTGTCCGCGCGCGCCGGACCCACTATCGGGCCCGCTCGGCGCGAAGCTACACTTGAGGTCTACCATCAGCCAGCATTCACAATGCGCCGACTCGCCGCCGCACTTGTCCTTGCCGTGCCTGCTGCATCGTTGGCAGCGCAGACGACCCCAGCCACGCGGCGTCCGCTTCGCGCCGGAGACATCTATCACCTGCGGAACGTCAACGATCCGCAGATCTCGCCTGACGGCGCCTGGGTCGCCTACACCGTTTCGACGATCGATTCGACGAAGGACAAGGGCGACACCGACGTCTGGATGGCGAGCTGGGATGGCAAGGAGAATATCCGGCTGACGTCCACCGCGGACGGTGAGTCGACGCCGCGCTGGAGTCCTGATGGACGCTATCTGGCCTTCGTCTCGGGTCGGCAGGAGGGCAAGGGTGGCCAGATCTGGCTCCTGGACCGGCGCGGCGGCGAAGCACAGCGCATCACGCAGATTCGCGGCGGCGTGTCCGAGTACCAGTGGTCGCCGGACTCGAAGCGGCTCGCCGTCGTCGTGGATGAAGAAACCGATTCCGTCGCGAAGCAGGACACTGCCGAAAAGAAGATACCAAAGCCCATCGTGATCGACCGCTATCAGTTCAAACGCGACATCACGGGCTACCTGGAAACGAAACGCAGCCATCTCTCCGTCTACGACGTGGAAGGGCGGAAGCTCGAGTCCATCACGAGCGGCCTCGATGACGACAACGCCGCCGCGTGGTCGCCGGACGGCAATTGGATCGCGTTCGTTCGCACGCCGACGCGCGAGCCTTCGCAGGTGGAGAACAGCGATGTCTACGTGGTGGAGGCCCGCGCGGGGGCGGCGCCGAAGCGGCTCACGGATTTCGCTGGTCCCGACGACGGACGGCTGTCCTGGAGTCCCGACGGACGCTGGATCGCGTTCACGCGTGGCGACGAACCCAGGTACTACGCGTACAACCAGAGCAAGCTGGCGATCGTCCGGAGCGACGGCAGCGCGGCCGCGCGCGTGATCACCGGCGCCTTCGACCGCGAGATCTCGGCGCCACGCTTCTCCGCGGATGGCAACTGGGTCTACGCGACGACGGCGGATGATCGCGCGCAGCATTTCATCCGGGTTCAGGTCGCGTCCGGGAACATCGAGCGCATCATCTCCGGCAAGCGCGTCATTTCGGGTTACAGCATCGGTGCGTCGGGCAAGGTCGCGGTCCTCGCGGCGACGCCCGAGCGCGCGCCCGAGATTTTTGCCTGGGAGAACGGTGCGCTGCGAGCGCTCACCCATCAGAACGACTCGCTCTTCGCGCAGCTGCAGTTGGGTTCCACCGAGGACTTCTCCTCGCGCGGCAAGGACGGCACGGAGGCGCATGGCCTGCTCGTGCGTCCCGCGAACGCCGTTCCCGGCGGGCGCCTTCCGCTGATTCTGTACATCCACGGCGGGCCGAACGCGCAGGATCAGTACGCGTTCTCTTTCGACCGCGAGTTCTTCGCGGCGAACGGGTACGCGGTGCTCGCCGTGAACTATCGCGGTTCCACGGGCCGTGGCTCGACGTACCAGAAAGCCATCTTCGCCGACTGGGGCAACAAAGAAGTCGTCGACCTGTTGGGTGCCGTCGATGAGGCGGTGAAGCAGGGCGTCGCGGATCCGAATCGGCTGGGGATCGGCGGGTGGAGCTACGGCGGCATCCTCACCGACTATACCATCGCGACGACGCCGCGATTCGCCGCGGCGGTCAGCGGCGCCGGCAGCGCGCTTCAGCTCTCGATGTATGGCGTCGATCAGTACGTCAACCAGTACGAGATCGAGCTGGGTCTTCCGTGGAAGAACCTGGAGCCCTGGATCAAGGTGTCGTACCCGTTCCTCCACGCCGACCGGATCAAGACGCCAACGCTATTCATGGGCGGCCAGAGCGACTTCAACGTCCCGATCGTCGGCGGCGAGCAGATGTATCAGGCGCTGCGCACGCTCGGTGTACCAACGCAGCTCGTGATCTATCCCAATCAGTTCCACGGGATCACGATTCCGAGTTATCGCGTCGACAGGCTGCAGCGCTACCTCGCGTGGTACGACCGCTACCTCAAGCAAAGCACGGTGCAGGCGGGCGGCGGCGTGGTGCCATGAGCGCGTGATCTCCGTCGCGGGGACTATCTTACTTCGCCATGTCGGGCACAGTCCCCACGATCGAGGTTTCCGGACTCGAGAAGCGCTTCGGCCGTCGCGTTGCGGTCGCTGGCGTCGACTTCACGCTCGGCGCGGCGGAGTGCCTTGCGCTGTTCGGTCCGAATGGCGCCGGGAAGACCACGCTCCTCCGGCTGATTGCCGGACTGCTCAAGCCGACGTCCGGCTCGGTGCGCGTGCTTGGGGCCGACCCGCGTCGCGATCCGATCGGCCGCTCGAGCGTTGGACTCATCTCGCACCAGAGCATGCTGTACGCGCCGCTGACGGCACTCGAGAACGTCGAATTCACCGCTCGCCTCTACGGCCTGCCCGATCCTCGGGGCGCGGCGCTCGCGGCGCTCGAGGCGATCAAGATCGGCGACCGGGCCAGCGCGCCCGTGCGCACATTGAGCCGCGGGTTGCAGCAGCGCGTGTCCATCGCGCGCGCCACGGTGCACGGTCCGGCGGTCGTCCTGTTGGACGAGCCATACGCCGGACTGGATGAAGCCGGCGCGTCCGCGCTCACGTCACTGCTCCAAACGCTGCGGGCCAGCGGCGCGGCACTCATTCTCGTGACGCACAACGTCAGCGAAGGTCTGGCGCTCGCAACGCACGCCGCGATCATGACGGGGGGACGCTTCGCGCGCTTCGAGCAGGGCCGGGACGGCCGTCCGTTCGATGCGCAGCGGTACGCCGCTGACTATCGCACGCTGGTGAGTCGTGCCAGCTGACGCGCCTCCGGTCCGCCCGACGCGGTCGTCGCCACCCGGGCTGCTGCGCGCCGCGTGGATCGTCGCGCAAAAGGATCTCGCGATCGAGCTGCGCACACGCAGTGCGTTTCTCTCGGTGGTCGTCTTCGCGGTACTTGGGCTCGTGATCTTCTTCTTTGCGTGGGACTCGACCGCGGTGTCGGCGCTGGATCTCGCGCCCGGCGTCCTCTGGGTCACGTTCACGTTCGCCGGGCTGCTGGGGCTGCATCGATCGTTCGGCGTGGAAGTGCAGGACCGCGCGTTCGACGCGCTGCTTGTGAGTCCGGTCGATCGTGAGGCCATTTACCTTGGCAAGGCGATCGCGAACCTGATCTTCGTCTCCGCGGTCCTGCTGGTCGCCGTGCCGGCGGTGGCGCTGTTTTACAACCTGCCGCTGGGTCGCTCGATCGTGGGGTTGGGAAGCGTGGCGCTGCTGGCGGCGATCGGGCTGGTTGCCGTCGGCACCTTGTTCAGCGCGATGACCGTGAACACGCGGATGGCGGAGCTCCTCCTGCCGATGCTGAGCCTGCCGTTCTTCGTCCCGATCGTGCTCACGTCGGGCCAGGCTTCCACGAGGCTGCTTGCCGGACGGCCGCTTGCAGAGGCCTTACCTTGGTTGAGGATCCTGATCGCTTTCGACATCGTGTTCGCCGTGGCGTGCACGGTGGCGTTCTCACATACACTCGAGGAATGACAAGCACCGCACAGTCACGCGCCCCGACGCTCACGAGCGCCTCGGAAGCGTCCAGCCAGCCGGTGTTCGACTGGCTCTTCGGGCTTTCCGTCGTGCTGATGTTGGCGGCGGTGGTCCGGATCGTCGCCTTCACGCCCATCGAAGCGACGCAGGGAGCGGCGCAGAAGATCTACTACATCCACGTGCCCGCAGCGATCAGTGCTTACACGGCCCTTACCCTAGCGGCGCTGATGTCCATCGTGTTCCTCTGGCTGCACGACGAGCGGGCCGACCGGCTTGCCGCCAGCGCCGGCGAGGTCGCACTCGTGTTCACCTCCGGCGTCCTGCTGACCGGACCACTGTGGGGCAAGCCGATCTGGGGCGCCTGGTGGACCTGGGACGCGCGACTGACGCTCACGCTGTTCCTCTGGTTCGTGACGGCCGCGTATCTCGTCCTGCGCGGCGCCATCGAGGACCCTACGGCGCGTGGACGATATTCCGCGGTGCTCGCGGTGCTCGCGGCGCTGCTCATCCCGTTCATTCACCTGAGCGTCTACCTGTTTCGCACGCTGCACCCCATGCCGATCGTGCTCAAGCCATCGCGGCCGTCGCTTCCGACGGAGATGCTGATCACGTTCACGCTGTCATGTTGCGCGTTCTTCTTGTTCTGCCTGATGCTGATCCGCTCGCGGTACCGGCTCGCACTGCTGCGCGAACGCGCCGAGGTCGAATGACTCCCCAGGGCGCTCCGGACACGACCAGCTACTATCACGCCGCCTACGTCGTCGCGGGCATGCTGTACGCGGGGTACGTGCTTTCGCTGTGGTGGCGCTCCCGCCCTCGTCGCTGAGCGTGCGGTCGTGATCGCCAATCTGTGGCGCGACCTGCCGCCGGGTCGGCATCCGCCGGAAGAGATCACCGCGGTCATCGAGATTCCGTTCGGCACGCGCAACAAGTACGAGCTGGACAAGAATACCGGTCTCATTCGTCTCGATCGGGTGTTGTATTCGTCGATGCATTATCCCGGCGACTACGGGTTCATCCCGCGCACGCTGTACCTCGACGGCGATCCGATGGACGTGGTCGTCCTCGTGAAGGAAGAGACCTTTCCGGGCTGCCTGATCGACGCGCGCCCGCTCGGCGTGCTGCGCATGAGCGATCGCGGCGAGCCGGACGACAAGATCCTGGCCGTTCCGCTCAAGGACCCGTTCTACGAGGAGTTCTTCGACATCGCGGACATTCCCCAGCACCTCCTCAAGGAGATCGAGCACTTCTTCGAGCGGTACAAGGATCTCGAGGGCAAGCGGGTGCAGATCGTGGGCTGGGAAAAGAGCGACGTGGCGATGGAAGTCATCCGGGAGTCCATCGCGCTGTATGACAAGACCTATCTCCACCTCGGCCCCTGAGGTCGCTGGGATGCGGGCAACGGGCTTTACAGTACAAAGTACTTGACGGATGGTGGCGAGACGGATCATGTTTTCCGCCATGACGCTCACCCGGCTGTTGTTCGAGCCGACGTTGGTTCGGTCGCCGCTCCGCGTGGTGCATTGGTGGGAGCGGCGGCGTCCGATGTACAACCTCGTGGTGGGCACCACGGGCGTCGGAACGTTGATCTACGTGAACGCGGTGTCGCTGCTCGCGCGCGGCGAGTGGCTGCGGGTGCCATGGCAGCTCATCGTGCTCTACGGCGTCGCGGCGAACGCGTTCTATACGTTGGGATGGGTCCTGGAGAACGTCCTCGAGCGGTGGCTCGACCGGCCTGCGTACGGGCTCGGCCCGGCGCTCTTCCGTCACGGCCTCGTCTTTTCGGTGGGCCTGACGCTGTTTCCCGCCGCCCTCGTCACGTTCTTCGCGATCGCGGGCGCATTCTTCCGCTAGACGATCTCGCGCCGGCGCACCACGACTTTCAGTTCCGCCATGATGACCGGACCCGTGATCCGGATGACGGGGGCGCCGGACCCCAGCGGCGGCTGATCGGGCAGGTCGTCCGTGACGGACGACATGAAGCCGCTGGGCTGCACCACGACGCGCACGCCGGGTGGAACGATGATGCGCACGGACGCCATCACCGCCCGCAGGTGTATCTCCGTCACGCCGTCATTCAGCTGAGCCTCGGTGAGGTCCAGCCTCGTGTCCGACATGATGCACCAGACGTCCAGGTTCCGCGCCGGCCGCCACAGCCCGCGACGCTTGGTCTCCGCCATCACCGAGACGATGCGATCGTGCTCGCGCGCGAAGACATCCTGGACGGCGACCACCTCACGCTCGCGCGCCGGGGTGTCCGGGACGTGGACCGGCAGGTCCTTGGTCAGGTCGCGTAGCGCGGGCACAGACGTCGCCCGGTAGACCTGCTCCATCCGCCGCTCGAGCTCATCGAGCGACAGGTTGTCGTGGGCAAAATGCTCTCCAAGAAGCTCGATCGTGCGTTCGCGTTCACGCTCGATCGAGACGAGCGGGCCTCCCCCGTCAGGGACGGACGGCGCCATGATCCACGGGTTCTCGTTCGCGCCGAATGAACAGCGTGTCGTACAGCAGGGCCGCGGCGACGGCGCCGACGACCGGACCGATCCAGTAGATGGCCTGTCCCTCGAAAATGCCGCTCGCGACGGCGGGTCCGAACGACCGCGCCGGGTTCATGGACCCGCCCGTCAGCGGACCGATGGCGAGAATGTCCGCCGCGATCGTCAGTCCAATGGCCAGCCCGCCGATTCGCGGTGCCTTGGGGTCGACCGCGGTTCCGAAAATGACGAACGCCAGAAAGAAGGTCGCTATGGCCTCGAGTCCGAGCGCCTGACCCGCGGTCACTTCCAGCGAGATGGATTGACCACCCAAACGAGTCGCCGTGGCGAGCTGCGATGGCAACAGGCCCTTGAGCGCATACGCCGCGAGAATGGCCCCGATGAGCTGGGCGGCGATGTACACCCCCGCCATCATCGGCTCGATCCGGCGCGCGGCGAGAAAGCCGACGGTGACCGCGGGATTGAAGTGCCCCGAGATGCGCATCAGCGCGCTCACCATCACGGCGAGAATGATTCCATGCGCGAGCGCCACTCCGAGAAGCCCGGTGCCCGACGCAATCGCTCCACCACCGACAAACACGAGCGCGAACGTGCCCACGAATTCAGCGACGAAATGCCGAAAGCTGTCTCGCATGTGGTTTCCGGTTGTTAGTCAGCCCGCTTGAGGACGACGGCCGCGTTGATCCCGCCGAACCCGAAGGAATTGCTCAGCACATACTCCGCGTCCGCCGCCCGCCCGACCTTCGGGATGTAGTCGAGATCGCACCCGTCCCCCGGCTCCTCGAGGTTGAGCGTGGGCGGCAGCCACTTCCGATCGAGCGCCAGCGCCGAGATGGCGAGCTCGAAAGCGCCGGACGCGCCCAGGGCGTGGCCGTAGTATGCCTTCGTGCTGCTCACCTGGAGTTTTTCGGCGTGATTGCCGAACACCTGCCGGATGGCGGCCGTCTCGGTTGGGTCGTTCAGCGGCGTCGAGCTGCCGTGCGCGTTGACGTACGACACGTCCGCCGGTTGCACATGCCCGTCGGCCAAGGCGAGTCGCATCGCGCGCGCGGCCTGCGATGCGTCCGGGCGAGGGGCGGTCATGTGGTGCGCGTCGTTCGAGTTGCCGAAGCCGACGACCTCTGCGTAGATGTGGGCGCCGCGGGCGCGCGCCCGCTCGTACTCCTCGAGCACCAGCACCGTGCCGCCCTCACCCATGACGAAGCCATCGCGCTGGCGGTCGAACGGCCGCGACGCGTGTTCGGGATCGTCGTTTCGGGTGGACATTGCCCGGATGATCGTGAACGCTCCAAAGCACAGCGGCATCAGTGGCGCCTCGACGCCGCCGCACAGCATGGCGTCCGCGTAGTCATCGCGAATCAGCCGGAACGCGTCACCGACACCGATCGTGCCCGACGCGCAACTCATGCCGTTCGTGCTGTTCGGTCCCTGCAGGCCAAACTCGATGGCCACGTTGCAGCTGGCGGCGCCGACGAAAACGTTCAGCGCCAGCTGCGGTTCCACCTGGCCGATACCTTGCTGGAGAAAGATCCCGAACTGTTCCTCGGCGTAGCCGATCCCACCCAGCGCGGAGCCCATCGTGGCGCCGAAGCGCTCGCGATCCTCGCGCGCGAGATCCAGCCCGGCGTCGTCGAGCGCGAGCCGCGCGCACGCAACGCAAAAGTGCCCGAACCGGTCGAGCCGCTTGGCGCGCTTGCGGTCGAGAAAATCGGTCGGTGCGAAGTCCCGCACCTCGGCTGCGTTATGACTGCGGAACGGCGTCGGATCGAACCGCGTGATGCTGCGGATGGCGGAACGCTGCTCCCGCAACCCAGCCCACATCCCGCCGACCGTGATTCCGATCGGCGTGATGGCTCCGATGCCCGTGATGGCCACTCTGCGACGATTCTGCATTCCCCCCTCGCTACTGCTGCCGAGAAATTGCTCGTGAAGTTTGGCCGCGCTCTGCCACTCGCGCGAGACCTTCCAGCGTTCGGGACGCTATGCCATGCACGAACACCGGGCCGATCACCATGCGCGCGGCCAACCCGCCGATGAGCGGCCACGACGGTCCGTCCCACAAGTGCAGCACCATGACGCGCGTGGCCGCGCCACTTGCATCGATCGGCGCGAACGACCATTCCACTTCCATCCGTGTGGTGATGCCACCCACGTGCCGAAATCGGATGGACGGCGACGGCGCGCCGGACGCGTGCTGAATTTCCATCAACGAAACCCACCAGGTGGGCCAGTCCACTACGCCGAACGGGCGGTTTGCCGACATCTCCACGATGCCGGCCAAGTCCCCCGTCCGTTCGCGAAACCGCACGTAGCGATAGTGCGGCAACAACGCAGGCCACTGTTCCACGTTCGCCGCGATCTCGAACATGCGCCCGGCGGGCGCGCGCACGATCCGCTCGTCCACGGTGCGCATCCGGGCAATGGCCGGCATGGAGCCGAGCAAGCTCGCGTCGTGCGGGATCATGCGGATAAGAGTAGCACTACCGGGCGTCTGTGGAATCCGAGCGCCCCCCGCGCGTTTGATCCTTCCGCCACGTGGCGCTGAGACGCCAGAAGAGCCCCCGTCGCACGATTGGTTCCACTCCAGCGCCACGAAGGACGAGCGACCGTAATTCTTCTACCGTGAAACCCCGCATCACCGAGGTGACGCCGTCCCGTTGCGAGACTTTGTGGAAGTGGAGTGCGCGGCTGGCCAGCCACCAGCCTGCGGCCGCGAACCAGCTTCGCTGCAGGTCGCACACGACGACGTACCGCCGGGTTACGCGGTGCAACTCCGCGATCAGGCGCACGGCGTCGCGCTCCTCGAAGTGATGCAGCAACTGCGAACAAAGCACGACGTCCACGCTCCGATCCGACAGCGGGAGCCGAAGCGCGTTTGCCACTAGGGCGCCTCCGGTCAGGCGCTGCGAAGCCCGCCGCATCAGGGAGTCGGCGGTGTCGATTCCGATCGTCGTGAGGCGCTTGCCCAGCGTGGCCGCCTCGCGCGCGGCCCGCGACGGGATGTCGGCCAGGCCCGTTCCCACATCCAGCAGCAGGGCGCGCGACGGCAAGGTCGTGATGACTGGACGCAGTGCGTGCATCGCCACGCGCCTCCCGCCGAACAGCGCATTGGACAGGGCTAGGTCCGCCATCGACCGCTCGCGGATCTGCGCGGGCGTGGCGGGATCGTCAAGAATCTCTATCCCGCGTTGCCGCGCGGGCGTCAACAGCGGCACCGATCAGCGCTCCATCTGCGCGTAGCCACCGCGGTAATAGAGCAGCGGTCGGTCCGTGCCATAGGTCGCTGTTTCCACCTCGCCCAAGTAGACGCCGTGGTCGCCTGCGTCGTGACGCTTCAGGCGGCGACACTCCATGTGCGCCAGCGCGTCGTCCAGCAACGCGACACCACTGTCGCCGCGCGAGAATCCCACGCCCTCGAACCGTCCCCCCTCCGTCTCGGGCGACGGTTCCGCGAAACGGCGCGACAGCGCCTCCTGTCCCTCGGCGAGGATGCTGATGCCGAAATACGACGCGCGCTCGAGCAGATCGTACATGTCGGCGGTCTTGTCGATGCAGGCCAGCACGAGAGGCGGCGACAGGCTTACCGAACAGAACGCGCTGACGGTCATGCCGTGATCCGTACCGTCGGCGTCGCGCACGGTGAGGATCGTGACGCCGGACGCGAACCGTCCGAGCACCGCGCGAAATCGGTCCGGGTCTAGCGCCATGGCCGCGACGCGTGTGCGGGCGAAGGAATCAGCACGGAAGAACCAGGAGGCGAGCAAGGTAATCGGCACGAAGCACCCGGTGCGCCGGGACGAAGTCGCCGGTGACTCCAACGAGAAGGTCCGCCAGCGGCTTGTTCGCCGCGAGCGCCCGTACCGCACGGTTCGCAACAGGCGCCAGCGCGACGCCCATCCCGATGAGGCGTTCCACGCGCCACTTGCCCGCGAACTCGCGGCGGCGCGCCAGCTCGTAGTCCTTCATGGCGGACGCCTGGCGCCGCGCATCCACGCCAAGCGCGCGAACGACGGTGTCGGCGGCCATCTCGCCACCGCGCAAGGCGGCGTAGATGCCTTCGCCCGTGAAGGGATCGTAGAAATCCGCGGCATCACCAACGAGCAGCGCGCCACCGCCGGGATTCGTGGCATGGCGAGCATGCGATGCGAAGGGACCGACGGCAACCACATCGCCGTCACGCGTCGCTGGCGAGAATCGGCCCGCGAGGTGTGGCTTGGACGCCAGCCAGCCGCGAAGGAACTCTGCCTGATTGCCGGAGATCTCGCGCGCCCGGCGAATCGGAAAAACCGCCGCCACAGTCGTGACGCCATCCCCAACATCGGCGATGCCCACGAATCCATCGCGTTCGATGTGCATCTCCACATAGTCGCTCACGCCGCCTACGCCACGATAGTGCGCGACGAGCGCAATCCGCTGCGGCCAGGTCAGCGTACGGGCGAGGCGGAGGCGCCGCGCGACCACGGAGCGCAGGCCGTCCGCCGCCACGACGAAGGCACTACGAAGCTCCTCGCGCTCGCCACCGGGACGCAACACGGCGACTCCGACAACTCTTCCGCGTGTGTCGCGCAGGACGTCGGTGACCCGGGCCTGGTGGTCGACGTGCACACCCCTCGCCCGCGCTCGACGGAGCAGTACGTCGTCCAGCACCTCGCGTCGCACCGCCAGTCCGCGATCCCGAAACCCGCGGAATCCGTGCGGCGGCGATGCGAGGTAGTCTCCGCGGGCCGTGATGCCGTTCGGTGCCCGAACGAGCATGCCCTTCAGGTGCGCGGCTCCAGGCTCGAGCTCCGCGAGGGCGCCCATGTCGCCGAGTATCCGCGACGCCTGGGGGCTGAGACATTCCGCGCACGGCTTGGGGCGCGGGAACCGGCTGCGCTCCAATAGCTGAACGCGTACTCCGCGGCGCGCGAGCTGGAACGCGGTACTCGCCCCGGCGGGTCCGCCGCCTACGACAATGACGTCGAAAGCCATGGGGTGGGCGTCAGAAGTAGCCGGAGCCGGCTGCCCCGAACAACGCGCCGCCGATCGTGCCGATGACGTTCACGCCGTCGTTGTTCAGCCACGAGATGCCTCCGGTCACGTCGGTCATCGTACCACAGCGATGCAGGCGCTGCTCGGTGGCAGTCCGGCAGGTTGCACACCAGCGACGCGCCTGCAGGCTGGCGCCGACCACGGAATCCAGAAGACACCCGGCGATTCCGCCGATCATCGCCGCGACGACGGTGGATGCCGGCCACCGCAGGGCCCATACGAGGGTGGCCAGGAGTGCCGCGCCCGCGATGCCTGCACCGAAACCCTGCATGGTGACGCCACCCGACGTGCCGACGGGGACCGGGCGCCAGGTCAGAATGGACCGAGGCGTGGCTCGCGCCAGCGTCCCGAGCTCCGTGGCCCACGTGTCGGCCGCGGATGCGGCGAGCGCGCCGATTCCGAGTGCCTGCCACAATGGATGGGGATGAAGACGATATCCGACGGCCGCGAGCGCAAACATGCCACCGTTCGCCACGACCTGGGCCGCGTCCCGTGGCCCGTGCTTGTCCACGCGATCCGCGGTCGCCAGCGCTCTGTCCTGTTCACCCACGCGCGACAGCGCCGACGAGCTCACGAAGTAGGCTACGAGGACTACTCCCCAGCCCCACCCGGCGACCATCGCGCACGTACCGACGATGGCGGCCGCGAGCGCGCCCGAGGCGTTCAATGCGCCCGCCTGGCGCGCAACCAGCGCAACGGTCGTGGCGAGGCCGACCGCGATCGTCAAGCCCTGAATTCCGGACACGACCCAAGGATAACGCTCTCTGGAAAAGGCCGTGTCAGCTTGCCACCTTTCTTTAATGCTCGCGACAGTCGATGCCCTCCTCCCCCTCAGTCTCCTGGAAGCCGTACGCAACGTCGATACGCCCGGAGACCTCGACTCGGAATTCGTTGATGAGCTGCGGAACAAGCGTCTTGGCTTGAGCGAGACGGTGTACCTGCAGATCAAACGATACGCTGACGCCGTGCGGAAGCGTCAGCGCACGGCGCAAGAGGAGTCGGTTGCGCTCGCGCGACTCATCGGGCGACGCCCGGACGCCGAAGCGGTGTTTCGCGCGGCGGGACGCTACCTCGCGCGGGAAGCGTATAAAACGATCAACCCGTTGTCGCGCCGGCTCATACTGATGATGCCATCCGTCATCGCTCGCCCCATCGCCCTGCGAAAAACGCGCGCGATCGCGGCGCGCTATGCGAACGGAATGGTGCGACGGGTGGGTGGTTATGTGCTCATGGAGGTCCCGCGGTCGGTCACCCTCAACACGGCTCCGGGCTCCATCGGCTGCGCGTACTACGAGGCCATGCTGCGCGAGACCCTCGCGCTGATGGTCGGGGGCGTCGGGTCGGTGGACCACGTCCATTGCGCCGGGCGCTCCGAGGGCACGTGCGAGTGGCGCGCGGACTGGAAGACCTTCGAGGCCAAAGCCAGTGCTTGATCAACGGTCGTTGCCCGCCATTCAGGCGGCCCTGAAGGAGATGCAGCTGGACGGCTGGCTGCTATTCGACTTCCACGGCTTGAACCCGGTTGCGACCGGCATGCTGGGCATGGAGGGACTGCTCAGCCGCAGGATCTTCGCGCTGGTCCCGCGCGAGGGAACGCCCATCGGCATCTCGCACGCGATCGAGCAGGGGCCGTGGAAACGCTGGCCATCGGAGTGGCCGCGCGAGCGTTACAGCTCCTGGCGCTCGCTCGAGGAGCATCTCGGCAAGCTGGTGAAGGGAAAGAAGGTGGCCATGGAGTATTCGCCCGGCGATGCGGTGCCATACCTCGACCGCGTGCCGGCCGGCGTGCTGGAAATGGTGAGGAATGCCGGCGCGAGCGTCGTTTCGTCCGGTGAGCTCGTCACGCGGTTCTACGCGGGTTGGTCCGCGGAGCACGTGGCGTCACACCGTCGCGCGGCCCTGGCCATCGCCCAGGTGGCCAAGGATGCGTTCGCGCATGCAGGCCAGCGCGCTCGTAGTGGGTCACCCATCGCCGAGCACGAGTTGGCCGGATGGATCCTGGACCGGTTCGCCGAGCTGAAGTTGTTCTGCGACCACGGTCCCATCGTGGCGGCGGGCGCCAACGCGGCGAATCCACACTACGAACCCTCGGCGGCGTCGCCACGGCCCATCAATCGAGGCGACACGCTCCTGATCGACCTGTGGGCCAAGGAGCCCACCGAGACGGGCGTCTACGCCGATCAGACCTGGATGGCGTCCCTGGGCAAGCCGTCCGCCAGAGCCATAGAAGTCTGGAACGCCGTGCGCGACGGACGGGACGCGGCGATCGCGCTGGTGCGCAATCGGGTCGCCCAGGGCGCCACGCTGCGTGGCGGGGAAGTGGACGACGCCGCCCGCGACGTGATTCGGTCGCGCGGCTTCGGCGAATACTTCACGCATCGCACGGGACACAGCATCGATCCGCGCGACCTGCACGGCAGCGGCCCGCACATCGACAATCTCGAGACGCGCGAGGAGCGTCTCCTGATCCCCGGCGTCGCGTTCTCCATCGAGCCCGGCGTCTACATCGCTGGCGACATCGGCATGCGAAGCGAAGTGAACGTCTATCTGACGCCCGGCGCGGCCGTCGTGACGCCGGATGAGTATCAGCGGGAGCTGATCATCGCGGAGTAGTCGGCTGGCGCACCGCTTGCCCTTGTCGGGGGCATGAAGTGCCGGTTGCTCCTCGCGCTCGCGTTCCTCAGCCCGCTTCCCGCCTGCAATACCGAGAACAGCGACGCCGCGGTTCCGTTCAAGCGCCGAGCGGTCAAGGATTCGGCCAGCGGTACGGTCGCTCTCGGCATCGAGCCGTCCAGGTACCGACCGAACGGCGCCGCCGTGAACGGCGGCGCGGGCAGTATCGGCGGCACCATCGCGCTGCGGGGTGGGGTCGTGTTGCAGGACTCCGTGGTTGCCGTCGGCAGGGACGCGAAACTCTGCGGGGACAGCGCGGTCGTGAGCGAAGTCGCCTCGAATGGCAGCACGCTGGCCAACGCGCTCGTGTGGGTGGACAGCATTGCCACCGGGAAGCCGCTCCCGGAAATCCGCCGCGAGACGCTCACCATCGAGCGCTGTCGCTTCGCGCCGCGAATCATGGCCGTCGTGAGGGGCTCGACCGTGAACGTCTTTTCGCGTGACCAGGTGGCGCACAGCCCGGTGTTCTACCGCGAAGGCAACGGCCAGCCGGTGGATCAGATGCACACGGTGGACGACGGGCAGGTGATCCCGAGCGAGAAGATCGCCCGCCAGTCGGGCTTCATCGAAGCGCGATGCAAACTGCACCCGTTCGCGCGCGCATACATCGCCGTCTTCGACCACCCCTATTTTGCCATCACGGACGCGAACGGCCAGTTCACGATCGACGGACTGCCGCCGGGCACGTACAACGTGAGGGTGTGGCACGAACGGCTCGAGAAGCCGGTCGTGCAGCGGGTGGTCGTGGGCCCGGGTGGAACCGCGCGCCTGGACGCGTCGTTGGCGCTACGCTAGCAGGCGATCCACGGCCATGGCCGTGAACAGCAGCGCCAGGTACAGCAGCGAGAACTTGTAGACCGACCACGCGGGCGCGACGTAGTCCGATGCTCGCAGCACGCGAACCACTCCGCGCAACAGCAGCGCGCCCAGCACGACCGCGCTGGCGAGGTAGACGTACCCCAGTGTTCCCATCGCCCACGGAAGGACGGTGAGCGCGAGCAGGATCACCGTGTACCACAGCATCTGGCGCTTGGTCTCCGCTTCGCCCCACACCAGCGGTGCCATCGGGACGCCGGCGCGGCCGTAGTCGCGCTGCTTGTTGAGGGCCAGCGCCCAGAAGTGCGGCGGCGTCCAGTAGAACACGATCAGGAAGAGGTACAGCGCCATGAGATCGATCGTGCCCGTGACGGCGGCCCACCCCACCAGCGGCGGAAACGCGCCTGCCGCGCCGCCGATGACGATGTTCTGCGGCGTGCTGCGCTTGAGCCACCGTGTATAAAGGAAGACGTAGCTGTAGAAGCCGCCGAGGGCGAGCGCCGCGGTGAGGACATTGGCGAAGCGCGCGAGCAGGAACGTCGCGGCCGTCGCCAACATGAGACCGAACGCCAGGACCTCGCGCGGCTGCATGCGTCCGCTGGGGATCGGACGCAAGCGCGTCCGCGCCATCCGGTCGTCGATGTCGCGATCGAGGTACATGTTCACCGCGTTCGCGCCACCGGCCATCATGTAGCCGCCGATGAACACGACCAGCACAAGATCCCAGCCCGGACGACCAGCCACGAACATGGGCGCGATGGTCGTCACGAGGAGCAGCGAGATGATTCGCGGCTTGGTAAGGGTGACGAAATCGCGCAGCAGCTTGCGCACGCTTGCTTCGGACATGACCGCGTCGCTCATCGCACGCGCTCCTTGGCGGCGGTCCGGGCCAGGTACGTGGCCACGAACAGCGCCAGCCAGACGCCGATGCCGACGGCCTGGTGCGCCGAGCGCAGCACCGGCGGCAAGGCCGAGAGCACCATGGCTGCGCCCAACGCGAGCTGAAACAGCACCAGGCCCGTCGCAAAGCTGGCCGCGCCTTTGACGACCGCGGCCTCGGTCCGACGCCGAGTGACTGCCGTCGTCACACCCAGCACGTGAAGGAACAGAACGTAGGCGAGGCCGCGATGGGTGAGCTGGATGTGGGCTGCGCCTGGCGGGATGCCGGTTGGCGTCGCGCCGCAGAGTGGGAAGCTGGGGCAGGCGAACGACGCGCCGGGATACTTGGCGACGAGACCGCCCATGACGACGGTGATGAACGCGAGCGCGGCGCCGGCGCCAAGCGAACGCGCGGCCCGCGATGTACCACCCTGGGCCAGGGCGGCAGCCCCACCCAATCCACCCGCGTTCACGGCAGCCATCGCGACGACCGCCAGCAGCGCCATGGCGAGCGTCCAGTGAGCGATCGTCGCCGACGGACGATTGCCAAGCTTCACCGTGACCATCCCGAGCAGGGCGACCGCAACCACGAGGCACAGCGCAGTGACGGCGGGACGCAGCACGCCGCCAGGGCCGGCGACGCCGGGTTCACCGCGACGCCGATAGGCGGCGATCGCGAGCCAGGAGATCGAGAGGATCACGAGCAGCGCCAGCAGGCGGTGGGTGTACTCGATCATCACCGGCGGATTGTCGAACGGCGGAATCCAGCTGCCGTTGCAGCGCGGCCAGTGATCTCCGCATCCCATTCCGGACCCGGTGATGCGGACGATGCCGCCGAACACCAGGTGCAGATACGTCACGACCAGCGCGCCGGTCGCGATCCGACGCAGCGTGTTCATCGCGCCACCTTCATCATCTCGGGTGGCTTCGGCGTCGCATGCTCGCGAACGCGCTGCCACGTGGCGGTCAGCACAAACGCGAGCGCGATCGCGGGTACCAGCGCCCAGAGCACTTCCGCGACGACGCGGGGACGCGGGACGCCGGGCTCCGAGGGCACGAACCGCTTCCGGATGACCGATTGCAGGATCGCGAAATGCCCGACGAGACAGCAGACCGCGCAGAGGACGAAGACGACGACGGCGCTCACTAGAAAATCCGAAGGTTGATGTACCGCTTGGGGTTTCGCTGGAAATCGGCCAGGAGCGAGTCGACGCGTCCCAGCAGGTTGCGCGCGTCGCGATAGAGCAGGGTATCCGTCATCAGCTTGCCGGCCGTGCCCTCGCCGCGCTCGAAGCGGGCGAGGATCGCCTGGAGCTGCGTGGTGTTCGACGACAGCCGCAGCAGCAGCGAGTCCGCATTGGCGCTCGTCTCGTTCACGTTCTTGAGAATCGATGCGATCTGCGCGGAATCCACCGCACTGGTGGCGTGCCGGAACGACGCGAGCGTCGCCGTGAGGTTGCGGTTCTGAACGGCCACGACTCCCTGGATGTCCCCCACCACGTCCCGTATCTGGGCGGTCAGCTGCTTGAGCGAGCCAGCCGTGCTCCGGAGATCCCGCAGCGCACCCGCCTTCACCACTTCAGTCTCGACCGCAGCCGTGATCCGGTGGAGCGACGCCATGACGGAATCCGCCCTCGCCTGCAGCGCGTCGAGTCCGCTGGTGGACGGGCTGGAAGGCACGGTGTCGCCGGGTGCGAACGAGACGGGACTCGGACCCGGCGTCTTGAGCGCGACGGCGACGTCGCCGAAAATGCCGACGGGATACACCTCGGCGTGCGCGTTCGAGGGAATCCGGTACTTGTTCTGGATGACCATGTCCACGTCGAGGACGCCCGTGTCCTTCAGGCGCACATCGCTCACGTAGCCAACGGTCACACCGGACAGCAGAACCGCCTGTCCCTGCTTCAGGTTCTGGCCCCAGGGAAAGACCGTGTAGAGCGTGTAGCCACGGCGCAAACCGCCGCGGACGAGCCACAGAGTTCCCGTGATCAACACTATCACGGCGACCGTGAGCAGAATGCCGACGGTCACCTCGTCACGTCTTTTCATGCCTGAAGGAACGGAGCGAACAGGAAGGCGGTTATCGCGTCCAGCACGAGAATGGCCACTGAAGAAATGACGACGGCGCGTGCCGTCGAGCGACCGACTCCCTCCGCGCCAGCGCCAGTAATGTAGCCCTCGTATGTGCAAACGAAAGCGATTGCGATTCCGAAGAGTGTCGCTTTCATCAGGCTGTAGACCACCTGAAACGTCCCGAACGCGAGGCGCACGCCTTCGCGGAAGTCCGCCGACGTGATGTCCGTGGCGGTCACCGCGACGAAGTAGCCCATGCCGACACCGACGGCGTCCGCGAGCACGGTGAGAACGGGGAGCATGATGGTCGCCGCGATGAGCCGCGGCACGACCAGGAACGCCAGCGGGTCGTAGGCGAGCGTCTCCAGTGCGTCGATCTGCTCCGTGACGCGCATGGTACCGATCTCCGCTGTCATGCGCGCACCGACCCGTCCGGTAAGCACCAGCGCGGTGATGAGCGGCCCGAGCTCCAGGATGATGACCTGTCGCGTGGCGAGCCCCACCAGCGACAGCTCGACGCCGGCGAAGAGCTGATACCGCGTCTGGAGGGCCATGACACCGCCGATGAATGCCGCCACGATGACGGTGATGGGCACCGAGTCGACGCCGATGACGCGCATCTGTCGGATGCTCTCGGGCGCCACCGTGCCGAACTCGCGGATGCCGCGCAGCGTGTCGCGCATGTAGAAGCCGCGCGTGCCGATCTCCTGGAACAGGTTCCGCCAGAACCGCGTCATCCGCCGGAAGAAGCGGATGCTGGCCCGCTGCACTACGGGGTACGTCTCGGTCGCGCGGCTTTCAGGAGCGTGTTGATAGCGGTACGAATAGCTCACGTGCGAACGCGAGAGAGGAGGACGACGCCGAGGACCGCGAAGACGGCGCTTGGCACCCAGGCCGCGAGGTCCGGTGGCATGAGCCCTTTGCCCCCGATGGCCTTGGTGAGGTTCACGAGCATCAGAAACACGACGGTGACTGCGAGACTGATCCCGACGCCGTACGCGGCGCCACCGCGCTGCGTGCTGGTGGCGAGCGGAGCGCCGAAGAGCGCGATGATGATGCACGTGATGGGGATCGCGATCTTGAGCGCGCGCTCCACCCGGAGCTGATTGGCGTCCCCGCCCGATCGCTCGAGCGCCGTGATGAAGCGCGTCAGCTCGCGATACCGCATTTCCTGTGGGCTGCGTGGCTTGGCCATCATGTCGGTGGGCTGCTCCACGAAGCGCTTGTCCCGCATGCTGGCGAACGCGAGTGCGAAATCGGGAGTCGAATCCGTGACGAGCTTCATCTCGCCCTTCGTGAACGTCCAGCCGGGAGGCGTCCAGTTTGCACGCTCCGCGGCCACGATCATCGTGGGATAGTCCCTGCCCGATCCCCGGCGTTCGATCTGGACATGGTCCAGCCGCCGGTCGGGAACGCTGAGCGTCTGAATCTTGTAGACGCGCCCGCCGTCGCCCGCGAACGCGAAATTGAAACGCGTCGTGGTGCCGCGAAACTTGTCCTCCGCCAGGAGGTCGTTGCGGCGCGCGTTGGCCACGGGGACGAGCTCGCCCAGCACCAGATCAAGACCGGCCGCGAGCATCGCTCCCACGAAAATGGGCAGCGCGATGCGATAGAAGCTGATGCCGGAGGCCTTGGCGGCAGTGATCTCCGAGTGCCGCGTGAAGGCGCCGATGGAAAAGACCGTCGCGAAAAGGACCGCGGCGGGCAGGACCAGGAACATCGACTCGGGAATCCAGAACAGGTAGCTGAGCGCGATGTCCTTCCGCGGCAAGTTGCGCGCGAGGAACTTCTCGAGATTGTCGGTCAGGTCGATCACGACCAGCAGCAGCGGGAACCCGAGCGCCGTGCTGACGAGGATCTTGGAAAACTCGGTGAGAACGTAGCGGTCGAGCGGACCGCCGATTCTCGTGCGGCGCGAGCTCACGCGCGACGTCGCTCCACGGGGAGGCCAAGGGGCCTGAGCCAACCGAACACCCGCGCGCGCGCCGCCGCGAGGAGCTCACGGAAATCGCCGCCGCGCGACGTGCTGGATTCACGTCCCATGCGTGACGCGAGCGCCAGACCCGCGATGAGGAGCAGGAGATTGGCGGCCCACATCGCTACCCAGGGCGGCAGATAGCCCTTGTCCGCCAGCGTCTCTCCGCCGATGAGTCCCACGTAGTACAGCCCGAAGATCGCGAAGCTCACGCCGATCACGAGACCGACACCGCCGCGCGGGAATCGCAGCGCGATCGGCGCGCCAACGAGGACGAAGATCGTGCATGCAGCCGCCAGCGAGAACTTCTTCTGGATCTCGACGTCGTAGCGGTTGCGCTCGCGCTGCGCCTCCGTCCGGCGGAACTGCGCCTCCTGGACCCGCGACTGATACCCGCTCGCGTTGTCCTCCTGCAGCTGCCGGGCAGAATCCGACGGGAGTCGCTGCAACTGTCGGGCAGGACCGGGGGCCTGTGCTTTTGTCTCCTTGGGCGCAGCGAGACTCAGCAGGCCGCAGTACACCTTGGACAGGCTGTATCCCTCACCGAACTTCGGGGGCCGGGGCCTGGCGCCCTTCCTACCGGCCCGCTCCCATTTTGCCTGAGCGATGTCGTAGTTCGCATCGCGCACCCGGAAGTCGCCCTTCTGCATCTCGCGGTGCATCTCGCAGATGGACATCTCGCGATCGCCCTTGGAGACCGTCCCCGAGCTGGACTGCTGATAGGAGCTGAAAATGTTCTTCACGCGGAGCCGATCGCGTCGGTAGAACATCCGCGTCAGCTCGGCGCTGTTGGTGTTCGGCACCTCGCGCATCTCGCCGTGGAACAGCGTGAGATCGAGGTCGGAGTTGTTGGGCGAGCTCAACGTCCCGCTGTCCGCATAGATGGTGCGCCGGCGCGCCGGATCGGAGAGATCGTAGATGGTGACGTCCTTCATGCGCGACGTCCCTTCGTCGATGTCGTTGGCGCGCAGGTACAGCTGGCCCGGCTTCACCTCGTTGATCACCTGCTCGCGGAGCGCGAAGGTGGGCTTCGTCCTGAAGATGTCCAGTTGCAGCACCGCCAGGCGATGATTGGCACGCGGCAGCACCTGGTCGTTGAAGCCCAGCATCACGACGGACATGCCCAGCCCGCCCAGCAGCACCGGCACGAGCACGCTCCGCATGCCGATCCCGCTGGCCTTCATCGCGGTGATCTCATTCTCGGCGGCGAGCCGGCTGAACGCGTAGAGCACCGCGACGAGCACTGCCATCGGCATCGTCATCGCGACGGTGAAGGGAATGGACAGCGCCATGAACTCGGCGATCACGCCCTTGGGCAGGCCACGCCCCACCAGCTCGCCGAACTTCTTGGCGATGTACTGGAGCAGCATGAGCGACGTCAGCGCCGTCGATGCAAACACGAACGGACCGACGTGCTCCTTGAGGACGTATCTGCCGATTATCTTCACGCGCAATGCGGTCTTGTGGGTGGGTCCGAACGGCGGGCTGACTCGTTCCCGCTATCAGACGCCGCAACCCCCCAACCCGTAGCTAGGCGTGAATATACCCGGCAAGTTCCTGCCCGTGCCCCATTCCCTTCGAATGCTCGGTACGTCGCTGCTGCTGCTTGCAGCGCTGACTGGATGCGACAGCCTGAAACGCTTCAGCGGGCCGCAGACCGCCTTCAGCGGTGACAGCGCGCTCGCCTACGTGCGGACTCAGCTACAGTTCGGGCCGCGCGTCCCGGGGACAGATGGTCACCGGCGCACCGGCGACTGGATCACCGCCCAGATGCGCTCGCGCGCCGATTCGGTGGAAGTGCAAGCATGGAAGCACGTCACCGAGAAGGGCGACACACTTCCGTTGCGGAACATCATCGCGCGATTCCGTCCGGCGGCTACCCAGCGCGTGCTCTACGTGACGCACTGGGACACGAGGCCGACGGCGGACCAGGACCGGAATCTCGGAGCCAAGCAGCGTCCATTCCCCGGCGCCAACGACGGTGCCTCCGGTGTCGCGCTGTTCATCGCCCTCGCGGACGCGCTCAAGAAATCGTCATTGCCGCCAAACGTCGGGTTGGACCTGCTGTTCGTGGACGGCGAGGACTACGGCGAGTTCGGCACGTGGGGCGACACGACGCAGAACAGGGACGTGCTGATCGGCTCCCAGTATTTCGCCAACCACCTGCCGGCGGGTTACAAGCCGATGTTCGGCGTGCTCTGGGACATGATCGGCGACAAGTCACTCCAGATCTACCAGGAGACGAACTCCGTCGAGGCTGCGCCCGAGGTTGTGGCACGGGTGTGGGGCGTCGCGAAAGACCTCGGGTATGCCAAGTACTTCATCCCCGAGGTCCACGGCGGCATCACGGACGACCACCTGCCGCTGATCTCGAAGGGCCTGCGGGTGATCGACGTCCTCGATATCGACTACTGCACCGAGGGAACAGACTGCGCGCAGGACGAGCGGAACCTGCATCACACGATGCAGGACAATATCGAACACGTCAGCGCGCAGAGTCTGCAGGTTGTTGGAGATGTCGCGCTGACGCTCGTGACGAAGTAGGTGTTCGTGTCCGACGGTTGGAGTCCAGGCACGCGCAGGATTCGTTACTAGAGAAGGAATTCGGTGCGGGCGGCCTGCCTCCGGGACTCATCGTTCCGGATGCCGACCGCCAACGAGAAAAAAGCACTGTGGTTCCTGGCCGTCGTCGCGCTATCCGGCAGCGCCGTTCGCCTCTGGCGGGCCAACCAGCCGCCCCCGGTCATCGCGGACGCCGCGGCACTGGATCGACAGATCGGTCGAGTGGACTCCGTTCGATCCGAGCGCCACGCGAAAGCGGCCAGGCGAGGCGCGGCCACGTCAACGGACTCCGTTCATCGCCTGGTCGATCTGGATCGCGCCAGCGCTGAGGAAATCGAGGTCCTCCCGGGCATCGGTCCGGCCCTGTCCAGACGGATCGTCGCCGCGCGCGATTCGGCTGGAGGATTCGGTGGAATGGAGGGCCTGTGCGCGGTCAGCGGTGTCGGTCCGGCGCTGGTCAAGAAGCTCCTCCCATTGGTGACCTTCAGCGGCCCCCACCGTCCTCTAGATGCCGGGTGTGGCGATGCCTCGAAAAGGCCTCGCAGGACACGCAGCGCGCAGGCGCGGCAGGCCCGCTAAGCTGTTCTTGACAGAGGGCTTACGTGGGGTGACGTTCACCCACTTTGGCCCGCTGCCAGGCCCGGATTCACCGCCGTCCGCCTCAGTTCCCCAGCCCAACGTTCTCGCCACCATGGCCGCACCAGCCGCCACCAGTATGCGCATAGGTGATCTCCTCATCCGTGAGGGCATGATCACCAAGGAACAGCTCGACAAGGCGCTGCAGGAGCAAAGACAGAACGGCACGCGCGTCGGGTACAACCTCGTGAAGCTCGGCTTCGTGCCGGAGCTCGAGCTGGTCAAGACGCTCGCGAAGCAGTTCAAGATGCCCGCGGTCGATCTGTCGCGATTCGAGGTCGATCCCAGGATCGCCAAGCTGATCCCCGGCGAAATGGCCATCAAGAACCTGGTGCTTCCGCTCAAGCGCGACGGCCGGCTCCTCACGGTCGCGATGGCAGATCCCACCAACATGGGCGTCGTCGAGGACCTGAAGTTCATCACGCGATACGACATCGCCCCGGTGATCGCGGGCGAGTTCACGATCCGCAACGTGCTCGAGAAGATCTTCGAGTCCACCGAAGCGCAGCTGGGTCAGATCCTCAAGGGCATCGAAGCCGAGGACGACGCCGAAGTCGAGATCGTCGAAACCAAGGAAGAGGAGATGTCGGCCGCCGCGCTCGCGGCCGCCGTCGACGATGCGCCAGTCGTGAAGCTGCTCAACGGCATCCTGACGGATGCCGTGAAGCGTGGAGCCTCCGACATCCACTTCGAGTGCTTCGAGCACGAGCTGCGCGTTCGCTACCGCATCGATGGCGCGCTCATGGAGATCATGAAGCCGCCGATGAAGCTCAAGGCGGCGCTGATCTCGCGCTTCAAGATCATGTCGCAGCTGAACATCGCCGAGCGTCGCGTGCCCCAGGACGGCCGCATCAAGCTCAAGGTGGGCAACAAGGTCATCGATTACCGCGTGTCCACCTTGCCCACGATCTTCGGCGAGAAGGTCGTGCTCCGAATCCTCGACAAGGGCAACCTGACGCTCGACCTCGAGAAATTCGGCATCGAGGCGAAGGCCGAGAAGGATCTGATGGAAGCGGTGATGAACCCGTACGGCATGGTGCTGGTGACGGGTCCTACCGGCTCGGGCAAGACGACGACGCTCTACAGCTGCATCTCGAAGGTCAACAGCATCGACACGAACATCATGACGGCGGAAGACCCCGTCGAGTACAACATGTACGGGGTCAACCAGGTGCTGGTGCGCAACGAAGTGGGCATGACGTTCGCCGCCGCGCTGAAGGCGTTCCTCCGTCAGGATCCGAACATCATCATGGTGGGAGAGATCCGCGACCTGGAGACCGGCGGCATCGCGATCAAGGCCGCGCTCACGGGCCACCTGGTGCTGTCCACGCTGCATACCAACTCGGCCCCGGAAACGGTGACGCGTCTGCTGGACATGGGGCTGGAACCGTTCAACGTCGCGTCCGCGCTCAACCTGGTACTGGCGCAGCGCCTGCTGCGTCGCATCTGCTCGAACTGCAAGGTCCACTACGACATCACGGACGAAGAGCTCGATGCCGCGAAGGTGAAGCGAAACACCAAGCTCCGAGACCTCCGGTTCACCGACGACGCGATCGAGAGCGCGAAGGAGCGGGCTACTCCCGAGGCGAAGCCGTTGCTCGCCAAGATCACGCTCGATTCCACCATCGGACAGTTGCCGGTCTTCAAGGGTCAGGGTTGCGACAAATGCGGCGGCACGGGACTCAAGGGACGCCAGGGCGTCTATGAGGTCATGGCCATGACGCCGCGCGTCCGCAAAGCCGTGATGCAGAACGCCGGCGCGACCGAGATCAAGGACACGGCCATCGAAGACGGGATGCTGACGCTTCGCATGGACGCGTGGATGAAGGTCATGAAGGGGATCACCACCACCGAGCAGATGTTCCGGGAGACCAGCGCATAGATGACCCTTCCACTCGTTTCGACGCCGACGCCGTCCGCTCCGCAGAGCCTGAACCTCAAGGTGCTGCTCGAGGAAGTGATCGCGAAGAACGCGTCCGACCTGCACATCACCGCTGGCGAGCGGCCCAAGCTGCGCGTGGACGGTGACATCGTGTCGTCGAGCGTCGACTACGTGATGCAGCCGAAGGACACGATGCAGCTGGCCTATTCGGTGCTCACCGAGAATCAGAAGAAGCGCTTCGAGATGGAGGACGAGCTGGACTTCTCGTTCGGCATCCAGAATCTGGCGCGGTTCCGCGGCAACTGCTTCAAGCAGCGCGGCTGTGTCTCGATGGTCATCCGGCAGATTCCGTTCAACATCAAGAGCTTCGAGGAGCTCAAGCTGCCGAAGGTCATCGCGGACCTGTCCGACCGGCCTCGGGGGCTGATCCTCGTCACCGGCCCGACGGGCTCCGGCAAGTCGACGACGCTGGCCGCGATGCTCGACCGCATCAACAAGACGATCAAGGGTCACATCATCACGATCGAGGACCCGATCGAGTTCATTCACAAGCATCAGGCGTGCATCGTCAATCAGCGCGAGGTGGGGTCCGACACGAAGAGCTTCGGCGCCGCGCTCAAGTACGCGCTGCGTCAGGATCCCGACGTCGTGCTCATCGGTGAGATGCGCGATCACGAGACCATCGCGGCGGGCCTGACCATCGCCGAGACCGGCCACCTGGCCTTTGCGACGCTGCACACCAATTCCGCCGCAGAGGCCATCAACCGCATCATCGACGTCTTTCCGTCGCACCAGCAGTCGCAGGTGCGCGCGCAGCTCGCGTTTTCGCTCGAGGGCATCATCACGCAGACGCTGTTGCCCAAGGCCAAGGGCCGTGGACGCTCGATGGCGGCGGAGATCCTCGTGTGCACACCCGCGATTCGCGCCCTGATCCGCGACGACAAGATCCACCAGATCTACTCGATGATGCAGTCGGGCAAGAAGCACGGCATGCAGACGATGAACGACTCGCTGTATCAGCTGTACATGGCGCGCGAAGTCGCGTGGGAGGAATGCGCGCGGGCATCCCACGATCCGGTGGAGCTCGCACGTATGTGCGGTATGCAACTCGAGGGCGCAGACGCTCCGAGCCCGGGAAAGAAGTAGCTCACGAGACGACGGAGGAGCTGAATCATGGCCTCATTCACCTACACGGCTCGCGATGCCAAGGGCGCGCTGAAGAGCGCGACGGTCGACGCGCCGAGTCGCGAAGAAGCGATCAGTCAGCTCAAGCGGCAGCGACTGAACGTCATCAAGATCGACGAGGCGGCGAAGAAGAAGAAGGCGGGCAAGGTCTCGATGCGCGACATCGTGATCTTCACCCGCCAGTTCTCGACGATGATCAACGCCGGTCTGCCGCTCGTGCAGGCGCTCGGCATTCTCGCGGAGCAGAGCGAGAATCCCAGCCTGCGCGAAGTGACGAAGCAGGTCGTGTTCGACGTCGAGTCCGGTAACACCGTGGCCGATGCCCTGCGCAAGCATCCGAACGCGTTCAGCGACCTGTACGTGAACATGGTGGCCGCTGGTGAGGCGGGCGGTATTCTCGACACGATCCTGATGCGCCTGGCCGTGTTCATGGAAAAGAACGACGCCCTCGTGCGCAAGGTGAAAGGCGCGATGATCTACCCCGGCGTCATCACGACCGTCGCCGTCGGTGCCATCACCGTGCTGCTGATCTTCGTGATCCCGACGTTCGAGCGGATGTTCCGGGAAGCCGGCATCCCGCTCCCCCTGCCGACGCGCATCGTGATTGGGATGTCGCAGTTCCTGCAGGCGTACTGGTGGATCGTGCTCGCCGCGGCTGGTGGTGGCGTCTTTTCGCTCAGGAAGTACTACGCCACCGATGGCGGCAAGCTGGCCATCGACCGGCTGATGCTGAAGGCCCCCGTCCTTGGCGACGTCTTGCGCAAATCGGCCGTGTCGCGATTCACGCGAACGCTCGGCACGCTCATCGCGTCCGGCGTCAGCATCCTCGACGGCCTCGAGATCACGGCCAAGACGTCGGGCAACCGCGTGATCCAGGACGCCATCATGGAGTCACGCACGTCCATCGCGGGCGGTGAAACGATCTCCGCGCCGCTCAAGAAATCGCAGGTCTTCCCGCCGATGGTGATCTCGATGATCAACGTCGGTGAGCAGACCGGCGGTCTCGACGAGATGCTGGGCAAGATCGCGGACTTCTACGACGAAGAGGTCGATGCGGCGGTGTCCGGATTGCTGGCCCTCATGGAGCCCGTCATGATCGTCGTCCTTGGCGTCGTCGTCGGCGGCATGGTCGTCGCGATGTACCTGCCGATCTTCGACATGGTGAACGCGGCGGGATAAAGCAGGGACGAGGGACAGGGGACGGGGCACATGCCCCCAACCCCAGAGGCGGGACCGGCGGAGGGGAATGGTGAAGGGGAACCGTTGGGGGCTGGTCCCCACAACCGTTCCCCTTATCCATTCCCGCTGTTGTCTTTGGGCCTGTCCCTTGTCCCCTGTTCCATGTCCCCAGTTCAAGAGTGGCGCGTTCCAGTTGAAGGCGAGTCCACCTCGGCTGTTTACGAGCCCGCAGAGGGCGCGCAATCGGCGGTCTTCGTCTGCGCCCACGGTGCCGGCGGCAACATGCACGATCGCGGGCTCCAGCGCGTGACTCAGGCCCTTCGCTCGGTCGGCCTGGGCGTCGTGCGCTTCAATTTTCTCTATCGTGAGAAGAAGTCGGCCCGGCCCGACCCGATGCCGCGGCTGATGGAGTGCGTGAGTGCCGTGGTCGAGCACACGCGTCGGGAGCTCGGGAAGGGCACACTGGTGATCGGGGGCCGGTCGATGGGTGGACGCGCGGCATCGATGCTGGCGAGCGAAGGCTTCGACGCCGGCGGCCTGCTGTTGCTGGCGTACCCGCTCCACCCGGCCGGTCGCCCTGAGAAACTGCGCGACCAGCATCTGCCGGCGATCAGGATGCCGGCCATATGCTTCAGCGGCACTCGCGATCCGCTGTGCCGTCAGGACCTGATGGAGGCCGCGCTCGAGAAAGTGGGACGGAACTGGACGATGCATTGGCTCGAGGGGGCGGACCACAGCTTTCACGTCCTCAAGTCCTCGGGTCGCACCGATGCCGACGTACTGAAGGAGGTCGCGGATGCAAGCGCGTCCTGGCTCCGGACGGTCGGAGGTTAGCCGGATGGCCGACGAGCCGGTTGCCACCCACGGACTCACGCACGTCGCGCTGGGTGTACGCGACCTCGCGCTCGCATTCGCGCGCGACCCCGACGGCTATCTCATCGAGATCTGGTACGAGATCCCGACCCCGGTCGATCCGCGATAGCCGCGCCGAACTGGCTTGGAGGGCCGTGAGCCCGCATCGTTGATGCCCCACTCATCGCGACCCCACTCATGTCATCCAGCATCGACCGCCGGCAATTCGTCCGGCTTGGCGCCGCCGCGGGCACCCTCGCGCTCACCGGTGACGCGTCTCGCATCGTCACGACATCGCCCGCCCGGCCGACGCGGTCCGCGACGTCGAGCGCGTTCGAGCTCGACGAGGTGACTATCGCGCAGCTGCAGGACGACATGACGTCCGGCAAGCACACGTCGCGCTCCCTCGTCGAGCTGTACCTCGCGCGAATCGAGGACATCGACCGTCGAGGGACATCCGTGAACTCGGTGATCGAAACCAACCCCGAAGCCCTGGCCATCGCAGACGCGCTCGATCGCGAGCGTCGTGACCGTGGACCGCGCGGGCCGCTGCACGGGATTCCCGTCCTCATCAAGGACAATATCGATACCGCGGATCGCATGAGGACGAGCGCCGGATCCCTCGCGCTCGCGGAGGCGGTCGCACCACGCGACGCCTTCATCGTCAGACGACTCCGCGCCGCCGGCGCCGTGATCATCGGCAAAACCAACCTCAGTGAGTGGGCGAATTTCCGCTCGACGCATTCCGTGAGCGGCTGGAGCGGCCGTGGCGGACAGACGCGCAACCCGTACATCCTCGATCGCAATCCCTGTGGCTCCAGCTCGGGAACCGGCGCGGCGATCGCAGCCAATCTCGCGACCGTCGGTGTCGGTACCGAGACCGATGGCTCCATCGTGTGCCCGTCTTCCGCGAATGGGCTCGTGGGCATCAAGCCGACCGTCGGCCTCGTAAGCCGATCCGGCATCGTGCCCATCTCGCACACGCAGGATACGGCCGGACCAATGGCGCGCACGGTGACGGACGCGGCAATCCTGCTCGGAGCGCTCGCTGGCGCCGATGCCGACGATGCCGCCACTGCTCCCAGTCGGTCGCATGGCGTGGCGGATTACCGGCAGTTCCTCAAGGCGGATGGCTTGCGCGGTGCGCGCATCGGTGTCGGGCGGAACTACTTCGGCTTCAACGCGCAGGTGGATCGCATCATGGACGACGGCATCGCCGCCATGAGGAGCGCCGGTGCCGTCATCGTCGATCCCGCCAACCTCGCCACCAAGGGAAAGTTCGACGACGCGGAGTTCGACGTCCTCCTGTTCGAGTTCAAGGCGGACCTCAACGCGTACCTGGCCCGCTCCGCGTCGCCGCACAAGACGCTCGCCGCGCTGATCCAGTTCAACGCGCAGAATCGTGATCGCGAGATGCCGTACTTCGGCCAGGAGATATTCGAGATGTCGGAAAAGAAGGGTCCGCTGACGAGCCCGGCCTACGCGGCGGCGCTCGCCAAGTGCCGGCAGCAGTCGCGAACGCTTGGGATCGATGCCCTGCTGGCGAAGCATCGGCTCGACGCGTTCGTGGCGCCCACGGGCGGGCCGGCGTGGGTCATCGATCTGCTGAACGGCGATCATTTCACCGGCGGCAGCTCGACCCCGGCCGCCGTGGCGGGCTATGCGAGCATCACGGTACCCGCCGGGTTCATCCATGGACTGCCGGTGGGGTTGTCCTTCATCGGCAGCGCGTGGAGCGAGCCGACGCTGCTGCGTCTGGCGTATGGCTTCGAGCAAGCCACGAAGGTGCGGCAGCCGCCGAAATTCCTGCCGACGTTTACGCCGTAGGCGCCGAGTACGGCTCGAGTTGCAGAGAGGCCGGAACGGGATTAGCGTTAATATCGTTAACAAGATTCTAAACGCTACCTAACTGTGGCTGCCCGCAGCAAACACTCCAGGACCGACGAAGTCGTCGAACGGATCGCGGTCCTGCTCGAAGCCGACGGCATGCCGCGCGTGGCCGGACGTCTCTTCGGGCTGCTCCTGCTCTCGGCCGAACCGCTGTCCCTCGACGCGCTCGCGTCCCAGCTGGGCGTTAGCAAGGCCAGCATCAGCGTCAACGCGCGCATGCTCGAGGACAAAGGCGTCGTCGAGCGCGTCGGCCGACAGGCCGATCGGCGCGACTACTATCGCATCGCGGACGACATCCTCGAGCGCACGCTCGAGCAGCGCATCGCGAGAATACGTCGCTTCAACCAGGCCATTACCGTCGCGCGCGCCGCGTGTGCCACGGAGCACGACATCGTCTGCGCGCGACTCGAGAACATGGAGCGGGCGCACAACCACCTCATCGAAGTGACGGAGCGAGCGCTGGACGAATGGCGCACGCGCCGCGCGTCAACCCCATCGCCATCACGAGCACGATGAATCAACGAACGATCGCGGCCGCCTTCGCGCTTGCCATTGCCTCACGCGCGCATGCGCAGGCCGATTCCATTCCACCGCTGTCGCTCGGCGACGCGATGCGTCTGGCCGCCAAGCAGAGCTATCCGGCAGTCGCCGCGACTTATCGAGTCGATCAGGCCAGGGCGCGCGCCACCGAGGTACGCTCCGCGCTGCTCCCCGAGGTCACCGCCATCTATTCGGATGGGCAGCGGACGTTCAATACGGCCAGCTTCGGCCTGCCACTGCCTGGATTCGACCCGAACGGCGAGATCATCGGACCGGTTCGGACCATCGACGTTCGGGCACGTTTCCTCGCGCAGCTGATCGATCCCGCGGGCGTCGGCCGCTACCGCACCGCGCGGTCGGCGGCGTCCGGAGCGGTGGCGGAGGTCAGTGTCGCCACCAACCAGGTTGCCGCGGCGGCCGCGAATTCCTATGTCCGTGCCTTGCGAGCCGAGGCCCAGGTTGGCGCGCGCGCCGCGGATTCGTCGCTTGCGGCGGACCTGCTCGGAATTGCACAACGGCAGCTGAGCGCCGGCGTGGGAGTGGCGCTCGACGTCACTCGCGCTCGAGCACAGCTGGCCACCACACGGGCACAGCTGATCGCGGCCCGCAGCGAGCGTGATCGGTCGCGGCTCGATCTGGCAAGGGCGCTTGGATTGTCGCCGACAGTCGGTCTGATCCTGCGCGACTCGCTCGTCACCACCGACTCGGCTGGGGTGCCCAGCGAGGATGCGGCGATCGCCGCTGCACTGAATGACCGGCCGGACCTCAGAGCGGCCGCGGTCGCCACCCAGACCGCACGCAGCGCCGTCAAAGCCGCGCGCTCGGAGCGTCTACCGAAACTCGGCGTTTTCGGCGACAACGGCACCACCAGCAACACGTATCCGAATCTTCTCGGTACGTACACCTGGGGCGTGCAGCTGCAGGTCCCTGTGTTCGAAGGATCGCGGATCTCCGCGCATGTCCAGCAACAGGTCGCCGGGCTGCGTGACGCCGAGGCGCGGCGGCACGACGTGGAGCTGCAGGTCGCAACGGACGTGCGTGGCGCGCTCCTGGACCTCTCGTCGAGCAGGGAGCAGGTCGGCGCCGCGCGCGAGCGCGTGATGCTTGGTGAGCAGGAGCTGGCCCAGTCCCGCGAACGTTTTCGCGCCGGCGTGGCCGGCAATGCCGACGTCATCACCGCCCAATTGAACCTCGACGCGGCGCGCAGCCAGTACATCGACGCGCTCGCCGCTCATGAACTCGCGCGGGTCTCACTCGCGCGCGCGCAGGGTCACCTGCTGGAGATGCCATGAACCGCCGCAAGATCACGCTCGCCGTCACGGGACTCGTTGCCGTTTTCGCGCTCGTCTGGGCGTTTCGCAAATGGCAGTTCGCCCGGACGCACGAGAGCACCGACAACGCACAAGTGGATGGACACATCGTGCCAGTGCTTGCCAAGGTCGGTGGCTACGTCCAGCTGGTAGGTGTCGTCGAGAACCAGCCGGTCCGCGCCGGAGATCTACTGGTCCGGATCGACGAAACCGAATACCGCAGCCGACTGGCCCAGGCGGACGCCGACCTCCAGGCGGCGCTGGCAGGTTCCGGCGTCAACGGCAACACGGGTCAGGCGGAAGCCCAGGTCATGTCAGCGACGGGCACGCATGCGGCGCTGGAGGCGCAGATCATCGCGGCCCGGGCCACCGCGCAGCGCGCGCTCACGGACCTGAGTCGCGCCGAGGACCTCGCGAAACAACAGATCATTTCCCGCGCGCAGTTGGATGCCGCGCGCACGGGCGCTGAAACGGCCCAGGCAAACGTGACCGCGCTCGAGCGGCAGGCGGCCGCGGCCGGCGCATCGGTCACGAACGCTCAGGCTGGAGTTCGTGTGGCGGCGGCGCGAGTCAACGCGGCGAAGGCGCTCAGGGAGAACGCGGCGCTCCAACTGCAGTACACGCACGTGTCCACGCCGGAGGCAGGCATCGTCTCGCGCAAGCAAGTGGAGGTCGGGCAACTCGTGCAGGCGGGGCAGCCACTGATGTGGATCGTCGCCGACACGGGAACGTGGGTGACGGCAAACTTCAAGGAGACGCAACTCTCGTCGATGCACACCGGTCAGCCGGTGGATCTCGAGGTGGACGCGTACAAGGGCTGTCACGTCGACGGCACGGTGCAGAGCATCAGCTCCGCGACCGGGGCCAAGTTCGCGCTCCTGCCGCCCGACAACGCCACGGGCAACTTCACCAAGGTCGTGCAGCGCATTCCGGTGCGCATCCAGGTCAACAAGGGTTGCGGGCAGGACCGTCCGCTGCGTCCCGGCATGTCGGTAACCGCGCACGTAAAGACAGGCTGATATGGCGACCGCAACGATTCCCAGAGAAGCGGCGTTGCCGCCGCCAGCGGCGGCGGTGCCTGCGGAGCGCGAGCCGCCACACAAATGGCTCATCGCCGGCTCGGTCATGCTCGGCACCATCATGGCGGTGCTCGACACGAGCATCGTGAACGTGGCGCTGGCGGACATGAGCGGCACGCTCGGCGCCACGATCGAACAGATCACATGGGTCGTCACCGGCTACATGCTGTCCAACGTGCTCGTCATGCCGATCATCGGCATGCTCAGCACGCGTTTCGGCCGGAAGAACCTGTATCTCGTGAGCCTCGCGATCTTCACCGTCGCGTCCATGCTCTGCGGACTGGCGCGTTCGCTGGAGACCATGGTGCTGGTGCGCGCATTCCAGGGCATCGGCGGCGGCGTACTCATGACCGTCGCCCAGGCCATTCTGCGCGAGACCTTCCCGCCCAAGGAGCAGGGACTCGCGATGGGCATCTTCGGCATGGGCGTCGTGCTGGCGCCGGCTTTCGGACCCACGCTGGGCGGCTGGCTTACCGACAAGTACTCGTGGCCGTGGATCTTCTACATCAACGTGCCCATCGGGATCGTGAACTACGTGCTGGTCCAGCGTTTC
>DASTVV010000064.1:0-39725 GCA_035758925.1 Gemmatimonadaceae bacterium | reverse complement strand
ATCCCACACATAGATCGCTACTGTACCCGCGGGTCGAACGATACGGGCCATCTCGGCCAGCGCCAGCTCGGGCTGCGGAACGAAATTCAGCACCAGTCCCGAGACGACAACGTCGGCGCTCGCAGCGGGCAGCGGAAGGCGTCGGGCATCCGCGACGACGAAGGTTGCGCGACTGTCGGAGATCTGCCCACGTGCGAATGCGACGAACGCGGCGGAGGCATCGACGCTGCACACGTGGGCTGGCGCACCCGTGGCGAGCACCGTCGCGGTCATTGCGCCAGTCCCGCACCCGACGTCGAGCCAACTGTCGCCGCGCGCCGGAGAAAGCCAATCGATGAATTCGTGCGCGACCAGGCGGCTCCACCGGCCGATGTACGGTTCGTATGCGTTCCCGACAGCCCAGACGTCAGTCGTTGCACTCACCGCGCAGGTTCCGCAGGGGTGGCTGAGACGCAACGAACGCGTCCGCTCATCTTCTCGATCGCTCGAAGACGCCCGCCTCGCGATTCTTCCGCACGTCGTCCCACGGAAAGCTCCGGCCGTTCATCGCGATGTACACTCCGCGCGGCAGAGACTGAACGAACGAAAACGCGCTGCCCAGGTTGAACAGGCCGTCGGAGCTGCCGAAGGCGTACGGCACCATCGCGCCGGTGAGCACGACGGTCTTGCCCGTGACGCCCTCGGCGATCGCGCGCGCGGTCTCGACCATCGTGTCGGTGCCGTGTGTGATGACGATTTGATCCTCGGCACAGTCCCGGCACGCCTGCACGATGGCGGCGCGCTGCGCGTCCGTCATCTCGAGGCTGTCCACCATCATGAGCGTCTCCACATCCACGTCGAGGGCGCATCGGCCTCGGCGCAGCATCTCGTCCACGTGCGTGGCGCGAAAGAACAGCTGACCGGTGAGCTCGTCGTACTCCTTGTCGAATGTCCCACCGGTCACGAAAACCCGAACGCTCATGCGTGCCGCTGTTATCTCGACGCCGCGCCCAGCGCCGCCAGTGCTTTGATCGCCGCCGACATCGCTCGCACACGAGCCGGATCCTTCGCGCCGGCCACGTCGGCGTCGACCTGACGCGCGAGCCGCGTGAGCGACGCGCTGCGAGCCGCACGCGGCTGCTTCTCGGCGGTGGCCAGCGCATTGGAGATGGCGGTGGTGCGTGCCTTCGATAGCCCATCGTTGCGCACCAGCTGATCGAGGTACGACCGCACGACAGGGAACGCGGCGGGCCAGACAATCTTCGGCTGGCTCTGCGGATTGTACTCCGTCATCGTCACGAGCTTGGCTGCAGCCAACTCATTGGCCGACAGTTTGTCCGACGGCAGCAGCTCCAGTATGTCCAGCCCGCGCGCCAGCTCGGAGGAGTAGACCAGGCCATTCCAGTAGTAGGCGCCCCACGAGCCGCCGATGGTGCCGCGCTGGCGACTAACGGCGACGCTGGTGTCACCCGGCGCCGGCGGAGCGTCCACCGGTCCGCGATCGAAGAACGCCAGCTCGTACGGATGGTCCGGGTCGGTGAAGTCGATCACATCCACGCCGCCCTGATACCAACCCTGCACCATGATGTCGCGGCCCGGTACGGGAACCAGACCGCCGTTGTGCGACACGCAGTTCTCCTGCGCGGTCTGGGCCGTGGGAATCTTGAAGTACGCGTGCTGCGTGAACTTCCTGTCCTTGCTGATGGTGAGCACCGTGTTGCCGCCCATCTCCATCATGCTCGTCGCCTGGCAGTTGGGCGCCGTGCCTCCACCCCATTCGTCCGTGAAGACCACCTTCGATCCGTCGTTGCTGAACACGGCCGTGTGCCAGAGGGAGAAGTTCGTGTCCGCCCTGGCATCGAGCCGCACCGGCTTCTCCGGGTTGGTGATGTCCACCAGCAGGCCGTAGCTGGCGCACGCGCCGGCCATGAGGCCGATCGCCGGATACGCCGTCACGTCGTGGCAGTTCCGCGGACCGGTCGGCGCCGGTGGCGGCTGCGTGGTGTCCGCTCCGCGGCGACGCCGAGCGGTTTGGCCGGCGCGCATCGGCGCGGGCTCCAGTCCGGTGAAGATGCGCGCACCCGTCACGACCTCGGCCTGCTCGGGATGCGCGAGCGGCACCTTGATGACGTCCAGGCGAAAGAGCGAGTTGCTCTCGTCCGCGGGATCAATCCCGTTGTTGCAACCCGCCAGCTCCGTGTCGGGCCGGGCGTTCTGGTTGCCTGACACGTAGATGTAGACGACGCCCTTGTCGGTGGGACTCGGAATGACCGTGTGTGTGTGCGAGCCTTTGCACGTCTGCACGTTCCTGACGAGCTTCGGGCTGCGCGGGTCGGAGACGTCGTAGATGCGCACGCCCGCCATGTGATCCCTGGGATCCAGCACGCCGCCCTTCGCGCAGTCGTTGCGGTTGCCTCCGCCCTCGGCGGAGATGAACAGCAGGTTGCCGATGATGGATGGGTCACCCTGCGACGTGACGCACGAGACGACGGACATCATCACCGGCCTGGCCGGATTGCTGATGTCCCAGATGGAGAAGCCGGAGAAGTTGCCCTGGTAGACGTACTTGTCACGGAACGCCAGATCGGAGTTGATGAACGTCAGGCCGCGCAGCGAGTCGAGCTCCGTCGGCTTGGGCGTGAACGACACCAGTCGCATGCCGCTCGCCGCGATGCCCGCGTCGAGATAGCCGTACTTGAGCCCGTTCCGCGGATCGTTGCCGGTGGGATAGGTCTGCGCGTCCAGCGCAGGCGTCGCGAATGCGAATAAGACAGCGGCCAGCGCAGCGACGAGCGCGCGCGGCGCGCGAGCGGTTCCGATCACTTCAAGCTCCGGTGATGGGTGGGGGGTAGGGGTGGTTGTGAGTCACAATTCGTCCAACATCTGCTGCATGATCCCGATCTCGGCGGTCTGCACGCTCTGGACGTCGTTGGCGAACACGCTGACGTCCACGTCCTGCGCCGCGAGCGGCGCGGCGAACAGCTCTGCAACCATCCTGAGCGCGCCGTTGTGGTGCTGAATCATGAGCTCGAGGAACTGTCGGTCGAACCCGACGCCCTTCGCGGCGTCGAGCTGCGCCAGCTGTTGTGCCGTGAGCATGCCCGGCATCTGCATCGTATGCCATGACGATGTATCCGGCGCGGCCTGCCCATTTGCACGGAGCCACTCCTGCATCAGGCGGATCTCGGCGATCTGAGACTGGTCGATCTTGTTCGCCAGCTTGACGACGCGCGGGTTGGCGCCGTGCGCGGCCGCCATCCGGGACATGTAGATGGCCTGCGCATGGTGCGCGATCATGCCCTGCATGAAGCGCACGTCCGCCTCGGTGTACAGCGCTCCCTTGGGAATGACGACCGGCGTCGACGCGCCGGGCATGGCATGGTGCTCGTGCGCGCCAGGCGCTGGAGGTTTCTCAGGCTTCTGGCAGTGCGCGCGGCCGGAGGCCAGCGCGGGAACCAGGACCAGCAAGACAATGCAGTGAGTCCGAAACGTGTTCACGGTCTGAAAAGGTACAAGCTGTTCTCGAACGAAGCGCGAGGATGAGTCTCGCTCGTGAGCCCGGATCAGGGCCTGATGCTCAACTCGGCGGCCGCGGTCGGGGTGACTCTCGGACCAAAACTCTCCAGGTTTGCGAGGGTGGTAGTATGGTGCGCGGAGATCTGTGCGGCAGAGAGGATGCCGTTGTCCAGCGTTGAATGGGCGTCCGAGACGAGGACAACGGGATACCCCAGCGCCAGCGCTCTCCGCGTGGTCGAGTCCACGCAGAAGTCGCTCTGCAACCCGCAGACGATCAGCCTGTCAACGCCACGCGACCGCAGCAGCGCCTGCAGCTCGGTCCGGTGGAACGAGTCAGACGCCGTCTTGCGCAGGCGCAGATCGTCCGGCTGCACATCGAGCCGCTCGCCCAGCTGCCAGTCGGCGGTGCCGTGCTTGAGCGGTCCGTCATCCTCGTGCTGAATGAAAATCACCGGGACCCCGGCGGCACGTGCCTTGGCCGACACGATATTGATTCGATCGATGACGCCATCGATGTCGAACGCCGCGTACGGCCCAGCACACATCCCTTGCTGGACGTCGATGACGAGCAGTGCCGAACTCATGTTCTGTCCCTCCCCAGGTCACAGCGACTTCAACAATCGATATGTGAACTCGAGCTGGTCGTAGTACGCCTTCACGCCGATGCGCTCGTTGAGCCCGTGCGCGCGATTGTCTTCGTCGATGTTCGGGTCGTTGAACAAACCGCTGACGCCCCAGACGAGCAGCCCGGCGTTACGCAGGAACAGCCCGTCGGTGGCGCCGGTCTCCATGTTCGGGATGATCGGCAACGGACCCCAGATGGAGCGGGTCACCTGTTCGATGACACGCTCGACGTCTCCCCGGAGCGGAGAAGGGGGACTCGCGACTGCCGGAAAGAGCGTCGTGACCACGATGGACGTGTCCGCGACGACGCGTTGAAGCGTCTCGCGCACGTGCTCCGGATCGCTCCCGGGCATCATTCGGCAGTTCACTGTGGCCTGGGCTCGCTGCGGCAACGCGTTCTCGGCGTGCCCACCTTCGAGCAGCGTGGCAACGCACGTGGTGTGCAGCTGGGCGTTGTAGAATGCCGAGCGGGCTGCGAGGCGCGCGGCCGCGGCGGAATCGGGCTTGTCGGACGCGCTCACGGCGCGCATGTCAGCGGCGAGCTCTCCGGACATCAGGCTGGCCGTACGCGCAAAGTAGCCGCGCGTCACCGCGTTGGTCTGGACGGGAAACTCGTAACCGGCCACGCGGCCCAGCGCAGCGGCAAGCGCGTAGATCGCATTGTCCTTCCGAGGCAGTGAGCTGTGGCCGCCGGGGTTTCGCGCCGTGACCGCCACGGAGTAATACACCTTTTCGGCCGCCTGAACATCGTACGCTATGGGTTTGCCATCCCGCAGCTCCCCCCCGCCCGCGTCCGCGTTGAGGACGTACTGCACGTCGACGAGGTCCTTTCGATGGGCGAGCAGCCAGTCGATGCCGTTGTAACCGCCGCCGCCTTCTTCGCCAGCCGTCAGCGCGAGGACATAGTCTCCCGCCGGCACCACGCCTTCCTGCTTCATGCGCAGCAGCGCGGCCACCCACGATGCTGCGCCATTCTTCATGTCGAGCGTGCCGCGTCCGTAAAAGTGGCCGTCCTTCTCCGTGAGCTTGAACGGATCCAGCACCCAGTCGCTCGCTCGTGCTTCGACGACGTCCAGGTGGCCGATCAGCAGGACGGGACGCCGTTTGCCAGCGCCTCGATAGCGGACGATGAGGTTCCGGTCCTTTGCGTCCCTGCCCGTGTCCGGCCCGACGATCTCGATATCGGCGGGCGGGAAGCCAGCCGCGCGGAACCGCGCGGCCAGTAACCCGGCGGCCTTCGTGGTGCTGCCCGCGGAATACGCTGTGTTGGTCTCCACCAACTCGCGCAGAATATCACGACCAAGGGACTGGTATGGCGTGAGGGGTGCCTGCGCGGATGCAGTCGACCTGGCGGCGTGAGCCGTTAGCGCCAGCAGCATGGGCAAGCAAAGGCGGCGAAGCTTCGTCATGCGAGAAATCTGGCGCACCAGGTCAGCATCGCGAAAGCACACTGGCCGCTGCGCCGCGCGGCGCCGTCAACGACGAGCTGTTCTAGCTCCGTTGCCGCCAGGCATTCCTGCGGAACTTGGCTTCTTCCCGCGTCCAGCCGGTCTGGCCATTCGACTTCCGGATCCGCACCCACCACTGTGTCTCCGGATACGTCAGGAGCTCACCGGCGCAGGGGGAAGGCCCGCCATTACAGACGCTGCTGAGATTGGCGTCGCGCATGAGCCGACCCTTGAACCAGACGGTGGCGAATCCCTCACCCAGGTACGCCAGCACGTGCACGGTGTCGCCGACGCCGACGCGCAGTGGTGACGACTCACCGAGGCTGACGGGAATACGAAAACGTGTCTGGCCAGCGCGGGTCGTGACCGTGATTCCTGTGTCCACGTCGACCCGATCACCCGGCTTCAACAGGAACGCGACGCCGGCTGCATCGCTGCGTTCTACGCGCACGGTCATCGTGTCGAGCGCGACCCAGGGGCCTGAGATCCATCCCTTGCGAGTGGCGTGCGCGGGGTCTTCGTACGGCAGGGGCGGACCCTTGTCGTGACTTTCGGACGCACAGCCGGACTTGCTCGGACCTTCGCGCGTCGCAGGCGCTGCCTTGGCGGAGCTGGCGGCGCACGCCGCCTGCGGGTGCCCGACCGTACCGGCGCATCCGACGGTGACTGCCAGAACTGCTGGAATGAGAAGCGTCGCGCTCGCGACCACGCGTTGGATCCGCATGGACTAAAGACGACTGAACGCCTCTCGATGTCGCGCGTAAAGACCCGTGTGCCAGACACCTCGATCCGCCGAGTCCCTGTCGGTGACGCAGCGCACTGACGGTGAGTCCCGACCTCCGATGGACGATCTAGAGGGCGTCGGCATATGTTGCTCCTATTACCTGTCTAGAGGAACGCCGTGGCCGACGTTTCGAGGAAGGCCGAACTCCTGCAGGGAACCCTGGATCTCATCGTGCTCAAGCTGTTGCGCGCCGGACCGGCCAATGGCTGGGAGCTTACCCGCACAATCCAGGTCGTGTCCCGCGGCACACTCGACGTCAATTACGGCTCGCTCTACCCGGCGCTCCGGCGCCTCGAGGCGGCAGGTTACGTCTCGGCTGAATGGTCAGCGTCGGAGAACAACCGCCGGGCGCGGTACTACACACTCACTGCCGCGGGCAGGAAGCAGCTGACCATCGAACGCGCGGCCTGGGAGCGCTTCGCCGGTGCGCTCGGCCTCATCCTGGAGCACGAATGAGCGCTCGTGCTGCGCTGGCGGGCTTCGTGGTGCGACTGCGCGCGCACGTCTTCCGCGGCCGCGAAGAGCGCGAGATGGACGAAGAGCTGCAGTTCCATCTGGAAGCCGAGACTGCCCGCAACGTCGACAACGGCATGAGCCAGGCGCAGGCGGCTGCCCTGGCCAGGAGGGGCTTTGGCATCCCCGCGCAGCATCTGGACGCGATGCGCGATGCAGTGACCTGGCGCTGGCTGGAGCAGCTGTCGCAGGACGTTCGCGTGTAAATCCGCTCGAGGCGCTCCGCGCCGAATAGCGAGCCTTTGCGAGATTACGTCGAGCCGCTTGTATCGGTGTAAACCAGGCGTCCGCGGGCGACTCGCGCCGGCGCGGTAAGGCGGTGCAACTCGGACTTGTCCGCGTCCCAGATGTGCACCACGGGTATGCCGATCGAGAGGAGGACGTCGGCGATGATGCGTCGGTGGCACCGCCACCACAGCAGCTCGGCGCACATCACCGCCGTGCGCATCCCGTTCGCCAGCGTCAGCAACTCGAACAGCCCCTCCGCGAACTCCTCGCTGGCCACGTGGTCGGCGTAGCCGCGGAAGGCGGTGTTGCGCCAGCCCAGATTGACGGAGTCCGGCTGCGGTGAGCGTCGGCCACCCAGGGCGGGCAGCCAGCGGTAGGCAATGCCGGGTCCTGCCAGTGAACGGTCGAGGGCCGCATGCCCGAACTGCGGCTGACGGCGGGATTCGGGGAAGCGTCGTACGTCGATCAGAGTCTCGATGTCATAGGCGGCCAACACGCTGACAAACTCCTCGATGCCCCTGGTGGAGTGTCCGATGGTCCAGACGGTCGGCGAGTTGCTCGGCATGCGGACAGTGACCTTGCCCCAGGCAGCGGGGTTACACAAGGCAGGAACCTCGTACGAGGATTGTCCATGAAGGCCGCGATTCCGATGCTGACTTTGTCGATCCTTGGCTGTGGTGTGACGGACCCGAAAGGACCGCCGAAGCAGCTCACGCAGCTGCCGCGGGAGCTGACCGTCAGCGAGACGCGCGTCTCGCGGAGCGCCAACGAGTTTGCCTTCACGCTGTTTCGTCGCCTCAACGAGGCGCAGCCGGACGCGAACGTATTTGTCTCGCCCTTGAGTGTGAGCTTCGCGCTCGGGATGGCGATGAACGGTGCGGCATCCACGACGTTCGATCAGATGCGCTCCACGCTCGGCTTTGGTCCCCAGGAGCTGGCCGAGATCAACGCAGGCTATCGCGGCCTGTTGTCCCTCGAGGGTGCGCTCGATCCCAGCACGACCTTTCAGATCGCGAACTCGGTGTGGTACCGCCAGACCTTCGCGTTCAACCAGTCCTTCATCGACGGCGTGCGCGAGGCGTTCCAGGCCGAAGTACGCGCGTCGCCGTTCGATGTCGCGACGGTCAAGCAGGTGAACGACTGGGTGAGCGCCAAGACGAAGGGAAAGATTCCCACGATTGTCGACGCCATCAGCAGCCAGGATGTGATGTTCCTGATCAACGCCATCTATTTCAAAGGCTCGTGGCGCAACCAGTTCGATCCTGCAGGGACGCGCGATGCGCTTTTCCATTCCGTCGGCGGCGACCAGACGGTGAAGATGATGCACCGAAAGGACGGCGCCGGTACGATTGGCTTCGCGACGACGACCACGGCGACCATCGGCGAGTTGACGTACGGGAATGGCGCGTTCGTCATGACACTGGTCGTACCCAACCAGAATGGCAGCCTGGCGACTCTGGCGGCTGGACTGGATACCGCTACGTGGGCCTCATGGCTGGAGCCGGTCCGTGAACACGACTTTGCCGTGTCGCTGCCCAAGCTTCGGCTTTCGTACGAACGCGAGCTCGCGGACGACCTCAAGGCGCTCGGAATGCAGCTGCCGTTCGTGGCTGGTGGCGCCGATTTCACACGGATGTCGCCAGCAGGCAAGGACCTCTTCATCGCTTTCGTGAAGCACAAGACGTTCGTGGACGTCAACGAGGAGGGCACCGAGGCCGCCGCGGTGACGAATGTCGGCATTGGCGTCACCAGCCTGCCCCCCTGCCTGTGTGTGGACCGTCCGTTCCTCTTCGTCATTCGCGAGCGTTTCTCGGGAACCATCCTGTTCATGGGAAAGATCGTGAAGATCCCCGAAGGTTGATCCGCACGTGAGGCTCGCGATCGGCGCCGAGGCGTCGCGTCGCTAGGACTGAGCGTTGTGGACTGAACTCGACACAGGTAGCCACAGCGAGAACGTGCTCCCTGTGCCCGCGGCGCTCTCGACCTGAATGCTGCCGCCCAGCGCGCTGGCGATCCGCTGGCTGATCGCCAATCCGAGTCCGGCGCCATGCGCGGCTTCCGGATCGAGTCGAGTGAATTCGAGGAAGAGAAGCCGCTGCTTCTCGCTCGGAATGCCCGGACCGGTGTCGTGTACTTCGGTGACGACCCACTGTCCACGCGCCTCCCCCTTTGGCGCGCGGCGCATTGCGACGCGAATCGTCACATGGCCGCCGGCCGGTGTGTACTTGATCGCATTCGAGACGAGGTTCGCCAACACCTGACGCACGCGCGCGGGATCGGATTCCACGAACGGCACGTCGCCGACCAACTCGAACTCGATGGTCAAACCCGACGCCAGCGCGAGCGGCCGGAAGGCCTCCGCCACCTCGCGCGCCGCCTCGCGCGGGTCCATGACGACCGGCTGGATATTCAATCGACCGGCCTCGGCCTGCGCGAGCTCGACGAGCTGCCGGGTGAGATCCAACGCCGCGTGAATCGATTGCCGTGACTTGCCAAGACTGGTCTTTTGTTCCGGCGTCAGCTCGCCGTAGGCGCCATCCTCGAGCAACGCCAGAAAGCCGTCGGCCGCGCCGAGCGGGTTCTTGACGTCGTGCGTGAATCCGCGCACGAGACGTGTTCGACTTTCCGTGACCCGCTCCAGGTCCACGCGCCGCCGCTCGGCTTCGACACCGAGCTCCCTGACGAGTATTGCCGCGATCATGGCGAGGAGCACGAACAGGGTGGCCATGAAGACGCTCACGAGGAGCGTATTGTCGATCTGCTCCTGCCGGATGAGCTCCGCTTGCCAGAGCGCATTGTCGACGAGCATCGCGAGATGGACGATCGACTCCAGCCGCAGCTGCTGCATGTCCAGGCGACGCAGGTACGTTCTCCGCGACAGCGCGCCGGCGAACAGTGAGTCGAGCATGGCGTCGCCAGGGCGAACGTCCGTCGCCAGTCTCGTCGTTCCCGCCTGCACGTCCCCGTCGATGCGCTGTGCAAGTGGCTCGAGGCGCGACTGCGCCAGTTGCCGCTGCGCGCGGGCCTTGCGAGACAGGATGGCGTACCGCTCGTTGCCCGTCAGCAGGAACCCGCGTTCGGCTGCGGCTTCGAGCGCGAGCGCACTCTGAATCTCCGTGACGGCGTGACGCCCCGGTTCCGCGACCGTCGTGATCTCCGCATTCAGCCGTTTGATGCGACGTTGCACGGGCAGCGGCAGAATGGCGATGGCGACCAGCGAGACGACAACCAGGATGAAAGGAAAACGTGCGCTCACGGACTTCGATGTAGCTGCACGCGTCTTGCCAACTCGAGCCAGTGTCATCGCACGCCACTTCTCTGGCGGAGGAGCAGTGGCACAAACACGAGAAGGTTTCAGTCTCTCGTCCCAGCTGATCGCATTCGGTTTCGCCGGCGGCGCCGTGCTGGGTTACGGGAAGAAGGGCGATCGTGCGGCGCTCGCCAGGCTCGTCGAGCTCGGGTTGCTTGGCGCGGCTGTCTGGGTCGCGCTCGGGCTCCGGATACTGCCACTCGGTGCGGCCCGGCGGAGTGTCGGCGTGCGGACATCGCTGGTGATCAGGCGACCGGTGGCGGAAGTTTTCGCGTTCTTCAGGGACTTCACGAACTTCCCGGCGCTGATCGGGGGCCTCAGCTCCGTCGAGGACACCGAGGACGGGCGAGCGCTCTGGCGCGTGCAGACGTTTGCCGGGAGATCGCTCGAGTGGGAGACGGTGCTCACCAAGTTCGTTCCGAATCAGGTGATCGGCTGGGAGAGCGTCCCGGGTGGCGACGTCGACAGCAACGGCGTGCTGCGATTCGAGCCCGTGGGCGCCGGGGAAACCAGGGTCAATATCGAGCTGCAGTATCGACCGCTTCGCACGGACATGGTCGAAGCGCTATACGCGCTGCACGAATCCAGGCAGGAGCAGGTTGGCGCCGACCTGAGGCGCGTCGGCGAGTACCTCGAATCGCGCACCGCACGCGAAGGGGGCAGCGGCGAACAAGGCTCACCGGCGAGTGGTCCTGATCGCTCCTGACACTGGCCATCGCTGCGCGGGTGGATCATGCTAGTGTCGTTCCCGATCCTCAGGAGACCCTCATGCCGCCCGTCGTTCCTCCCAAAGTCCCGGCGATCACACGCGACCAGGCAACTGCGTTTCTCGTCGAAGCCGGCCTGCCCGCGGTCGACAAGGCCGTGCTGCTCGGCAGACGAGGTTTCTTTGTCGACATGGGCGCGCCGGGAAACGATTTCGGCATCTACGACGACGGCATCGTCCTCGTCTCCCCGACTGCGTTCATCACCTACAACGCCAACACCGATCCGTCCGTCAAGCGTCCGAGAGTCGCCATCCTCCAGCCGGGGCGGTGGACGTACCAACCGGGGATCCACAACCGCAGCAAGCCGGTGGACCGGCAGTATCGCGCGCTGATTCAGGCGGGCGAGGTGACGGTCTTCCGGCCGGACACCGAGGCTACGCCGGCCGGCACCAACGACGCGTCGCTCGGCCGCTGCCTGGGTGGCGGAAAATGGCGCGGCTGGTTCGGTGCCAACATCCACCGCGGCGGCCTCAATACCACCGGCAGCGAAGGATGCCAGACGATCTACAAACCGCAGTGGGACGCGTTTCTCGCCCAGGCGGAGATGGAGATGAAGCGCTACAACCAGAAGACCATCGAGTATTTCCTGACTACGGAATTCGACTAGACGGTCCGCAACCGGGTCTACGGCTTGGCCCGTCCCGGCTTCTTCATCTTGATCAGGATCACGCCGTTGGCGCCGCGCATGCCGTAAATGCCCGTCTCGGCCGGGTCCTTCAGCACCTTGATGGACTCGATGTCGTACGGATTGATGCCTCGCAGCGCACCACCAGGACCGGCTTCCATCGGCACATCGTCGATCACGAACAGTGGTTGAGTGTTGCCGGAGAAGGACGACGGTCCGCGAATCTGGATGGCGATGCCGTCAGAGGTCCGCGTCACGAGCACACCGGGCGACTTGGCTTGCAGCACCGTCTCGATGGACTCGCTGCCGGGATTCCGTTCGAGGTCCTGCGACGTCACGGTCGTCGGGGACGCGGGTGCGGGACGCGACGCCCGGCTCCCGCCACACGCAGCAACGAATGCGACAAATCCAAGCGTGAGCGGCGTGAACGCGCTGCGAGAGAAGGAGGCTGTCATTGGGTGATCCTCGGATCACGGGGCGTGTGCTTCGCGCTGCAAGGAGCCAGCCAAGTGACGAAGATGGCGTCATTTGGGTGGCCCGGCTAGAAGCGTCGCCTACCGGGGCATCTCGCGCACGAAAGTCTCCACGGGGACGCCAAGCCATGAGACCATGGCGATCATCCCGTCCACCTCCATCCGTCCGCCGTTGCGCATGCGCGTGATGGTGGCGACGCTGACGCCGATCGCTGTTGCAACGTCGTTCCATGATTGACCACGTGCATTGCGTTGCTCGTCCATCGCCCGCCAGAGTGCCGTTGAGTCGAATCGTCGCATTGTCGTCGGCCGATCGTAAGGTCTTCGAGGCTACACTGAGATAGCATCCATGTCCACGAGCGCACTGTGACGAAGGCAACAAACATCACCGAACGCCTTCGCGACTCTCGAGCGATCCTGCTGGACGGCGGGTTGGCGACCGAGCTCGAGCGACGCGGCCTGAACATCTCGGGCGCGCTCTGGTCGGCGCGCGTGCTCGTGGACGCGCCGGACGCCATCGAGCAGCTGCACTACGACTACTTTCGCGCGGGCGCCGAGTGCGCGACATCGGCGAGCTATCAGGCGAGCTTCGACGGATTCGCTGGAATCGGAATCGGTCGTGCCGAAGCAGCCAGGCTGTTTCGCCGATCCGTCGAGCTGGCGGCGACTGCCCGCGCGCGCTGGGTGACAGACGTCGGAAACTCCGCGGCACCACGTTTCGTTGCGGCGTCGGTGGGCCCGTTCGGTGCGACGCGCCACGACGGCTCGGAGTATCACGGGAACTACGGCCTGTCAGTCGCCCAGCTGCGACAATTTCACGCGGAGCGGCTGGGCGTGCTCGTGGGCGCCGGCGCCGACGTCCTGGCTTGCGAGACGATTCCCTCGCTGGACGAGGCGCGTGCTGTCGCTGACCTGCTGCGCGACCATTCGGATTCGCCCGCGTGGGTGAGCTTCACCTCTCCGGACGGCGTCCACACCGCGCACGGCGAGCCACTCGCCGAATGCGGTCGGTTTCTCGATCGGGTGCCCAATGTCGTCGCGATCGGCGTCAACTGCCTGCACCCGTCGCTGGTGTCGCGCGCGATCGCCGAGATCAAGACCGGGACGGCGAAGCCGATCGTGGTTTACCCCAATTCTGGTGAGCAGTGGGATGCGCGGGCGCGTGAGTGGCGCGGTGCCGTGGCGGGAGCGCGTCTCGCCGATCTCGCCCCATCCTGGGTGGAGGCGGGAGCACGCATGGTGGGCGGCTGCTGTCGAACGGGGCCAGACGACATCGCGGCGATTGCGCGGGTGCTGCGCCAGTCCGGTTCGCCCGCAGGCCGGGTCAGCAACGCGGCTCCGTAGGATTCGAGCAGCTGCGCGACGGACCCACACCTCGTATGTACCATCGGTCTGCAGGGCGAGGTCGAACGTGCCGTCCGCTTCGGTGCGATGTGACAGCTGCAGCGCTGGGATGAGGACATCGGCGCCCGCGAGGGGCCTCCCGGCGGTATCGCGGACAACCCCTGTCTGGACGGCGCGGTCACGCAATCGGGTGCTGTCCGGCCCCTGCGCGTGGATTGCGAGGGGGAGGGGGAGTCCCAAAACGACACACGCAACCATCAGCGTCGGTTTCATGTCGAACAATTTCGGAGAAAGGATTTCCGGTCGGCGCTGCGCAATGCACCTCTCGCGGTCCCGTTGCTACCCTTCAAGCGATGGCGAAAACAAGCAGAAAAAGTGTGTTCGCGGTCGCCGTTGCAGTCGTCGCGATCGCGGCTTGTCTCACCGGCATTCGCAACGAGTTCACGCAGGACGACATCGCGATTCTTCGTGACAGCGACGTTCTCCACGACTTCTTCCGCATAGGGCAGATCGTCAGCTCGCCGTACTGGCCGCCGCCCTACACGTCCGATCAATACCGGCCGGTGACGTCGGTGTTCCTCGCGCTGCAATACGCCATTGGCGGCCCGTCACCGCTGGTGTTCCGCGTTTTCAGTTATACGCTTTACGCGGCCGCCAGCGTTGCGGTCTTCGCGCTCGCGTCGGAACTGCTGCCACTGACGGTTGCGCTGGGCATCGCGCTGCTTTTCGCCGTGCATCCGGTCCACGTCGAGGCGCTGACGCTGGCCGTGGGTCAGGCCGAATTGCTCGTCGCGCTCATGGGACTGCTCATGGTGCGCCGCTATCTGGGGCTGCGGCGCGATCAGGAAAGCGGTGAGGTCGCGACCACAAAGCAGAAGCGAGAGTGGGTGATTCTCGCCGCGCTGTACGCCGTCGCATCGCTCAGCAAGGAGCAGGGCCTCATGCTGCCGGCGTTCCTCGTCGCAGCCGAGTTGTGCCTGGTTCAGGGCCGCCCGCTGAGGCAGCGTCTCCGGTCCCAGTGGCCAGGCTATGTCGTCCTTGGCTGCGTCGCTGCCGCGGTGCTGATCGCACGCTTCGCGGTGCTGGGCGCTCACGCGGTGCAACCGAACGTCGCCGAAGCGCTCGTGACCAAGACCCTCGCTGGCCGCGCGGTAACGATGCTGCAGATCGTGCCGCAGTGGCTGCGGCTTCTGGCGTGGCCGGCGCACCTGCGCGCCGACTATTCACCGCGCGAGTTCGTTGGGTCGTCTCACTTCGGCAGGGCCGAGTGGTTCGGGCTCGCGCTCCTGTTGGGACTCCTCGCGCTGGGATGGCGCGCGCGCCGCCGCGCTCCGGTGGTGACGTTCGGGCTCCTCTGGCTGGGCCTGGCTCTCTTTCCCGTGAGCAACGTGTTCATCCCGACGGGTATCCTGATCGCGGAACGCACGCTGTTTCTTCCAAGCATCGGATTCCTGCTGGCCGTGGGTGGCGCCGTCGCGTACGGGCTGCAGCGGCTGGAGACTCGCGCGGTGTTGAAGCCGGCGCTGGCCGTCGCGTGTCTGGCGCTCGTCATCGCGGGCGGAGCTCGCAGCGCGCGGCGCATGGCCGACTGGCGCAGCAGCGATACGCTGTCGCTGGCCAGCATCGCGGATTCGCCGAAGAGCTGGCGCGTGTGGCAGTCGTACGCCGAGTCGATGTTCCGCAACGGGCAATCGGATGACGGCGTGCTGGCGTATCACCGCGCCATCGATCTTGCGCCGTCGCCATGGTGGCCGCAAAACGCGCTGGCGCGTCACCTGCGCGCGTTGGGCAGAGACGAGGAGGCTGTCGTCGAACTGCGATTGAGCATCCTGGAGCATCCCGGGCAGGTGGACGCCTATCCGGAGCTGGCGGCGGCGCTGATCGCGACGGGCAACTATCGCGAGGCCCAGTCGCTGGCGCAGAACGTCATCAGGCGCGCCGGCGCGCCGCCGATCATGGTGTGGCTCGCACACGTGGCGGATAGCGCGATGACGAACAACGTTCCCGCGGGACAGATCCGGATCGGAGTGCACACGCAGGCACAGTTGCTGGCGCGATAGCAGTCCCGCGTTCAGTTCTTGGAGTATCGCTGCAGCTGGCTGGCGCGCTCCACGAACAGCCTGGCCTCGGGCATCTCCGGTTTGATCGCCAGCGCCATGTGGAACCGTTCGAGTGCGGCGCTGTAGTCGCCCAGACGCGCGAGGGCCACGCCCCAGTTGAGATACGCATCGGCGTGGTCTGGCCGGATTCGGACGGCGTCCTGATAGTGCCGTATGGCCTCGTCGAATCTCTCCCGCGCGACAAGCGCGTTGCCCCAATTCACGTGTGCATCGGCGTTGTTGACGTTGAGCTCCAGCGCGCGCCGGTAGTGCTGGATGGCGTCGTCGAACTTGCCCTCGTGCGCCAGAGCCACGCCCCAGTTTCCGTCCGGCTCGTCGTAGCCGGGCTCAATGTCCAGTGCGGTTCGATAATGGCCGATGGCCTCGGCGAGCTCACCGCGTCGGCTGAGCGCGATACCCAGGCTGTTGTGCACCTGCGCGAACCCGGACGCGAGCGAGAGCGCCTTGCGATAGTGCACGATGGCTTCGTCGACGCTGTCCCGCTCCATGAGCAGGTTGCCCCAGTTGTTCTGCGCGATGGGGGACTCTGCGTCGATCTCGAGCGCGTGTGCCCAGAGCGAACGCGAGTCGTGCCACACCTGCGTCTGTCGCCACGTGAGCGCGCCGAGCGCGGCGAGCGCGGCGAGTGCCAGGACAGAGACGCCGACGCGAGCAGCGTTGCGCGACGTTAGGCGCGAGACACCTGCGGCGACCAGCATGGCGAGCGCCGGCGCGGCGAAATACGTGTACCGATCGGCGGTGATCTGCGGTCCGTTCTGGTGGACGCCGAGCATCGGCAGGATGATCGCGGCGAAGGCGATCAATGCCGCGGTCACGCCGGGCGCTTTGCGGCGCGTCAGCCACGCGACGGCGGCCAGCGCCACGACCACGGCGTAGCCGATGAGGTACTTCGCCGCCGTCGGGTCCACCGTCGCCGGCATCGAGTAGAGCGGCGAGAGACCCACTGGCAGCAGCGTCTTCCAGAGATAGAACGCCATGCTGTACGACGACACCGCGATCTTTCCGCCGGTGCTCAGCTGCGGCACTGGCTGGAGCGCCACGAACGTAAGGATGGTGATCGCGATCGAGAGCAGCGCGAACGGAATCAGCGAGAGGTACACGCGGCGCGCCGATTCAGTGAACCAGCCCGCAGGGCCGCCGATGCGACGCAGCGGAAAGACGTTGAGAATCAGCAGCGTCGCGGGCAGCGTGACGCTCGTTCCCTTGGAGAGCAGGGCGCAGATGAACAGCCCGAGGGACAGATAGTAGAAGCGTGTGGTGCGGCCCCGGCCTCCGGAATCGCGTCTCGATTGTGTCTCGTGACGCATGCTGACGGATGGCGCATGACGCATGCTGACGGATGGCGCATGACGCATGCTGGTGGCGTACCGCAGGTACGCCAGTACGGCCGCGAAGTAGAAAAACGCGGACAGGACGTCGCGGCGCTCGGTGACCCACGCGACCGATTCGACACGCAGCGGGTGAAGCGCGAAGAGGAGGGCGGCCAGTGCGGCAACGGCACTACCGCGGTCGTCACTGTGGTCACCATTGCGGTCATGACTGCGGTCATGACTGCGGTCGCGGGAAAGAGCCAGGACTTGCTGCGCGATGAGATAGACCAGCACCGCGTTCGCGGCGTGCAGGAGGATGTTCGTCAGGTGATAGCCCGCCGGGTTCATGCCCCAGATGACGTAGTCCAGCCCCAGCGACATCCAGGAAAGGGGCACGTAGTGGCCAAGCAGGAACGTGCTCCACATCCAGCGCAGATTGGCAGACGCCAGTCCGCGGTAGTCCGGATTGGCGAGGAAGTTCTTGTCGTCGTCCCAGCTGACGAAGCCGTTGTGCAGCGCAGGCAGGAACGCCAGCACGGTGAGTGCTGCGACCGCGAGGGGGATCAGCCAGGTCTTATGGGCGATCCGTTTCAAGGACGATGGCCGGGCGCATGTCGTTCAATTGGCCGTACCGAACCTGGGCGTCCGTCGGCGTGAGATAGCGCGCCCGGGCGGGGAAGGTGACCGGATAGCCGCGCAGTTCACTGGCGGTGCCGGTCCTGCGGTCGTTGACGTAGATCATGATGGCCCGGTCGGCGGGCATGCTGAGACCGCGGATATCCCGCGTAAACCAGTTGGGCCGCAACTGTCGAATCGCGTCATACAGGTTGTTGTGGCTCGTGCTCAGCAACTCGGCCGCTTCTATAAGGTATGGGTCCCTCTCGGAGGGCTGGCGCTTCCCGTGCGCGAGGCACGACGCCGCGATCACGGTGATGATCATGGCCCCCGCGAGTCGAAGTGCTTTCATGGCTTGATGTTACAGTTCGTCAATGTGCAAACACAAGGTGCCGTCACGTGCGCCATCGGCGCGACTCCCGATCGGGGCACCTACTATACGTCGGATATTGCGCCGCTCAATACCGCCTTCTACGTTGCCTCCCCTATCGGCCATGGCGAGCGGGCAAGAAAGCGTGACTAGCCGGTGACCGCGGAACGGCATGCCGGAGTTAGTAGGTCGTGGGTAGGCCCTAAAGTGAGGCAGGCTGGCCGTTTCCATCCCATCCGCGTCTCAAGACAACCCAGGTTTTCGAGTTGTTTTTCCATCGTTCGGGGTGAGTGAACCCTCGAGCGGGTTAGTTGTCTGTCGTACAGCATTTTTTTGGCGCAGCTCGTACCACCTCGGATCCTTCATAGGGAGAGTCATGCGAAACATCACTACCCGTGCGCGTGCAGTGGCGATTGCGGTCGTGAGTGCGTTACTCACGGCGGCAGCCGGCGAAGCACAGGCGCAGCAGGCCACCATCACCGGCCGAGTCCTCAGTGACTTCGGCACAGCCCTCGAGGGAGCGAACGTCTATATCTCAGACCTCGCGATCTCGGTCGGGACAAACGCGCAGGGGAACTTCACCATCACCATCCCCGAGGCGCGCGTGCAAGGGCAGCAGGTGAACCTGCGTGTTCGCGCGATTGGCTACACGCCTGACGTTCGGCCCATTCGCATCACGGCCGGGACGCAGACGGTGAACTTCCAGCTCAAGCAGGACGTGAACCGTCTCGATGAAATCGTCGTCACCGGCGTCGTCGAGGGTGTCGAACGCGCCAAGGTGCCGTTCGCGATCGCGCGACTGTCCACGGAAGAGATGCCGGTTCCGGCGCTCGATCCCATCATGCAGCTCGCGGGCAAGGTGCCGGGTGTCCGAATCGGAAAGGGAAGCGGGCGCCCCGGCGCGGGCACCGAGATCATGATGCGTGGTCCGACGTCGATCAACGGCACCGGCCGTGACCGGAGTCCGCTGATCATCGTGGACGGTGCGATCATGAACGTCGGTAGCTCCTCCATGGGGGGCATGAACGGCGGCGGCAGCGGCGGCCTCGAGGATTTGGGTTCCATGGACATCGAGTCCATCGAGATCGTGAAGGGTGCCGCGGGAGCCTCCCTCTACGGTACGCGCGCGGCGAACGGCGTCATCGTGATCAAGACCAAGCGCGGCGCGGCGACCGATGGCGTGAAGTTCAACGTCCGCACCGAGTACGGCCTCAGCGACTTGAATAGCATCTCGTACGGCATGCCCCTCAACCACCAGCTCCAGCTGGACGAGACAGGCACCCGTTTCTGCGTTCAGACGTCGGGCAACATTCCGAGCTGCGCACGCACGGTCGACTGGATGACCGAGATCATGCGCATCAACAACGTCAACGCCGACACGACACGCAATCCGCAGAGCCTGCAGTGGAACAACCCGGCGGCAAGCGGCGGCGAGCTGCAGAACGTGTTCCAGGCGCAGATCTGGCCCGGTCGGTACTACGACATGCTGGCGCAGATTCTCCGGCCGAATCCCACGACGCTCAGCTCCGTCGACGCGAGCGGCAAGGTGGGCAACGTCCGCTTCTACGTCAGCGGCTCGTACACCAACGAGCAGGGCGCCATCAAGGGCCTCAACGGCAGCGAACAGCGCCGCGGCCGCGTGAACATCGACTACGACGCGCGCTCGGACATGTTGATCTCCGTCAGCACGCTCTTCGACAACGGCATCACCGACCAGCGCGTCGGTGGGTCGTCCAACGGCAGCATCTTCGGCCAGGCGCTCCGCGGCGCCGCGATCGGCACCGACTACAGCGCCCGCGACACGCTGGGCCGCTACCTGGTTCGCGGCGGCGGCGCGAGCCTCCGCAGCCCGACCGGTAACGGCGGTGGCACGTTCCTCTACGACTCCGAGAACGCGCTCGACACCCGCACCACCAACCGCTTCCTCGGCAACATCACGGGCAGCTACTTCCCGGTGTCGTGGATGACGCTGGAAGGCGTGTTCGCCTATGACAACCGCGACCGCCTGGACAAGTCGTATCTCGTGAAGGGCTACCGCACTTTCGCGATCAGCACCGCGAACAACAACGGCAACATGCAGTTCGGCAACCGCACGGAGGAGTCGGTCAACGCGGGCCTCACGGCGACGTTCCGCAAGCAGTTGCGCAGCGACCTGAATGGCAAGCTGATCGTTCGCTCGCTGTACGACCAGAGCAGCTTCATCGCGAACAACAGCGGCGGTCAGCAGTTCTTCACGAAGGATGTCTACACGACCAGCAACCTGAGCACCAACAAGACCGCGACGTCGTCGTCTGAGACGGTCAAGAACACGGGTTACCTCGCCGGCGGCACGCTGGACTACAAGGATCGCTACATCTTCGACGGCACGTTCCGGTACGATGGCAGCTCGCTGTTCGGCGCGGACACCCGTTGGGCGCCGTTCAACCGCGTGTCGGCCGTGTGGCGCGTCTCGCAGGAGAGCTTCTGGTCGTCTGTGCCCTACGTGAGCGACTTCCGTCTGCGTGGCTCGCGCGGAACGGCCGGCTCAACGCCGCGTTTCAACGCCCAGTACGAGACATTCACCGTTGACGCGACGGGCATTCGGCTTGGACAGGCCGGTAACAATGCACTCAAGCCCGAGACGACGACGGAATACGAGTTCGGCACGGACTTCACGCTGCTGAACCGCTTCGGGTTCGAGGTGACGCGCGCGATCTCCAAGACCGAGGATCAGATCCTCCTCGTCAACACGCCGGCGACACTTGGTTTCGCGCAGCGGTGGCAGAACGCCGGAACGCTCGAGAACAGCACGTGGGAACTGGGCGTAACGGTGCCGGTGATCAACACCCGCGATCTCCAGTGGAGCATGCGCGGCACGTGGGACCGTACTCGCACGGTCGTGAGCGAGCTGTTCGCGCCCGAGTACGTGCAGGACGCCAACACCGCGCAGGGCACGGGGACATTCTTCCGCATCACGGCGGATCCGCACCCGACGTTCAACGGTCGTGACGTGACCAACGGCTTCCAGGGCAACCGCTTCGGCAACATCTGGGGCCGAAAGTTCTACAAGAAGTGCTCGGACCTCCGCTCCGAGCTGCAGCCGTTCTGCGGCGAAGGAAAGGATTTTCAGGTGAACAACCAGGGCTACCTGGTGTGGGTCGGTGCCGGCAACAGCTGGAAGGACGGCATCACCAAGAACCTGTGGACCACCAGGCTGGACAACTGCACGGTGGCCAACCCGGACTACCAGAAGTGCATGGCCGCTGGCCAGTCGCCCTTCGGTCCTGCTCCGCTGTACTGGGGCATGCCGATCATCGATCGCCCGCTGGCAGGTGAAAACGGAGCCGGCGTCGGTATCAAGCAGATCCTCGGCAACGTGTTCCCGGACTTCCGCTTCAGCTACAGCAACAACGTGCAGTACAAGAAGTTCAACCTGTACGCGCTGCTGGACGGTACCATCGGAAACGACGTGTACAACCAGGGCGAGGGCTGGGGCCTTCTGGATCTCAGCTCCGCGCACTTCGACCAGCGCGGCGCATCGGTCGAAAACGCCAAGCCGCTGGGTTACAGCTGGCGCGGCGGCCCGAGCGAGAGCACGGGAATCGGCGGGTTCTACGACCTGCTGGAGCCGAACAACTACGTCCTCGAGGACGCCTCGTACGCCAAGCTGCGTGAAGTGAGCTTGAGCTACCGCGTCGGCGCAGTCCGTGGCGTGGGCGATTGGACGGTGGGTCTCATCGGACGCAATCTGTTCACGTTCACCAATTACACCGGTCTCGATCCCGAAGTTGGTTGCGGTGTCACGCTGGCCGGCGGCTGCGGCGGCGGCGGCAGCAACACCCAGGGCGCGGGCAACTCGGCCTTCATCAATCAGGTGGACGCATTCGGATTCCCCACGCTGCGCACCTTCACGCTCTCTCTCTCCACCCGCTTCTAAGGAGCTGTATCTAAATGTTGAGAAATATTCTTCGCTGCGGGGCGCTCATCGGGCTGGCGGGTATCGGCGCGTGCAATCTCGACGTGCAGAACCCCAACCAGCCGGAGACGGAGCGTACCCTCGCGAGCCCCAACGACGTGGAGTCGCTGCTGGCGAACTACTACCTGCGGTGGCACACGGCGATTTACGGCAACAGTCTCTCGAACGTACGTGGCATGGCCAACGTGCAGTCGTTCGAGAACTACTCCAGCCTCTCGAACAACTGCCAGGGCCAGCGCGTCGGTATCCCGCGTCCGGCCAACGACAACTCGATTGGCAACGGCTGCGGCCCCGAGCAGTTGCGCGTGTATCAGATCGAGTCCGAAGTCACGCGCGTGGCAACCAGCGTCCTCAAGCAGTTCGAGGATCCGAAGTACACGCTGGGCAACATTCCACGTGACATCCGCGCCAAGGCGTTCGCGGAGTTCCTCCGCGGCCTGTCGCTCGGGTATCTCGCGATGACCTATGACTCCGCAGCCGTCGTCTCCGTACAGATGGGCGCGGAGGAAGCCGGTGAGCTCGTGGGCTACCAGGAAGTGATGGACTCCGCCCTGGCGGCGTTCGCCCGCGCGATCACCTACACGAACGATGCGCAGGTTGCGTCGCAGTTCCCGATCACCTGGATCCCGACGCCCACGGTGCTGTCACAGGCCGAGTTCACGCGCCTCATCCGCAGCTACCGGGCCCGGTTCCGCGCGAACGTCGCGCGCACGCCGGCCGAACGTGCCGCGGTGGATTGGAACGCGGTGATCGGTGACGCGCAGGCCGGCATCACAGCCGACCACATCAACATCACCAGCAGCACGAATGGTCCGTTCAACGACTGGGTGTCGCAGACGCTCTCGTACGGCACTTGGCACCAGATGCCGCCGTTCATCATCGGCATGGCGGACAATTCCGGCTCCTATGCCGCGTGGATTGCCCAACCGCTGGATCAGCGCGGAACTGCTGGGGCATTCTTCATGACCACGCCGGACACGCGCTTCCCGCAGGGCGGCAGCCGCGCGGCGCAGCAGGCCGACTTCGCGGTGTCGTCATGCAGCACCGCGGGCGCCACCTGCAAGCGGTACTTCGTGAACCGGCCCAACGGCTCGGACGTGACGGCCGCGCAGGGCTGGGGCGCGTCGAACTACGACTTCGCCCGGTACTATACGTGGCGCACGGCGGGCAGCGCGGCCGGCGGCACGGCGCGTAACGGTCCGTTCCCGTTCTTCCTGCTGTCCGAGCTGAAGATGCTCGAGGCGGAAGGCCAGATCCGGACGAACAACTTTGCCGCGGCGGTCACGCTCGTGAACACGTCGCGTGCGACGGCCGGCTTGCCGGCATTGACGGCGGCCGACAACACTACGCCGGTTCCCGGCGGGAACGACTGCGTTCCGAAGGTGCCCGTGGGTCCGTCGTTCAACACGATCGCCTGCGGTAACCTTATGGAAGCCATGAAGTGGGAGAAGCGCATGGAAACGGCCTACGGCCACTTCCTCGCGTGGTTCTACGACAGCCGCGGCTGGGGTGACCTGGCCGAGGGCACACCGTTGCACTGGGCCGTTCCGTACCAGGAGCTCCAGGCACGCGGTCGTCCGCAGTCCGCCATCTACAGCACCGGCCTCGGAACACAGGGCGGCGCTGCGGCGGCCAAGGGCACCTACGGCTTCTAGTTGAGCATGCGTTTCGTCCGAACGATCGGCTGCGCGGCGCTCTGCGTCACACTGGCGGGATGCTACACGTTGACTCCCGCCAGAGGGGTCGCGCCCGTGCCAGGCGAACGGTTGGCGTTCGATGTGAACGACGCCGGTCGCGTGGCGCTGGGTCCGTCGATGGGCGCTGAGATCATGCAGATCGAAGGACGTCTGATCGAACGGACTAGCGACGACTATCACGTCGCCGTTCTGGCCGTCAGGACGCTTCGGGGTGGTGAGCAGGTCTGGACCGGCGAGCGGGTGCACATCAAGCCGGAATACGTCTCGACGGTGTACGAGCGCAAGTTCTCGCGCGGGCGCACGATTGCCGCGACCGCGATCACCGTCGGCTCGTTCGCGACACTGGTTGGAATCAGCGCCGTGGCCGGGATCCTCACGGACGACGGCAGGACCGACAACAAGCCCACCCCCGAAGGATTCACTCGGAGACCCTGATCGCCTTTACGGCGGCCTCAAAACCTTACATGGAGCATCCCACTCTCATGCGACGTATCATCAAGCTCTCAGTGGCCTGCGCAGCGGCCGGCGCTCTTGGCGCCTGCACGCCTGACACGGTCACCGAGACAGCGGCCGTGCCAACGGCCGGTATTCGCTTCATCAACGCAGTGCCCGATACGGGCGCGATGGACTTCCGGTTCGTCGACATCGTCGAGAACAGCTCGCACTGGAACATCGGCTACCGCAACAATCCGTCGACGACGGCGGGCGAGACCAACTCGCTCGGCGTTCAGTTCAAGAACGCGCAAGCCGGCAGCCAGCGGCACTTCAAGATCTTCTTCAACAGCACCAATCCGGCGATCGCGTCCATCGTCATCAAGGACACGACGGTCGATCTGGTGGCGGGCCACAACTACACCGTGCTGCTGTGGGGTTACATGAATCCCACGGGCGCGGGTCGTCCGGCCAACGCTGCCGCGATGCGGCTCAACGTGATCGACGAGACGGTCGCGGTGCCGGCCGGTCAGGTGGCGCTGCGTGTGGTCAACGCGACGTCGGATCTCACGGTGGACGCGAGCTACTTCGCAGCGAACGCTGCACCCCCGGGAACCAGCATCGCCACTGGCGTCGCGCCGATGTCCATCTCCAACTATGTGAATGCGCCACCGGCCGATACGCTTCAGCCGTACCGCGTTCTCATCCAGCCGGCAGGCGGCGGCGGCGTCGTGTATGCCAACCAGATAGCAATGAAGGGCGCCTGGCCACAGATCAGCGGAACGGCGTGCAATCCTGCCAGCCAGAAGTGCGACCTCGAGGGCCTGCCGGGCACCACCCAGGCTGGCTCCGCGGTCACCGCATTCATCTTCCCGCCGGCCGTTTCGACCGCTCCGACGCTCACCATCACGACGGGCGGAACGCCGCAGCGGGCCACCCTGACGGGCTATGCAGCGCCGCGTGACTACGCCGCTGACGGCTTCTTCGTCGGCCAGGAGATCAACGTCACGGGCTTCACGAATGCGGCCAACAACGGCCCGGCGCAGATCACCGCGGTCCTGCCGCGCCGCACGACCGGTTCGGTCTCGCTCTCCGCGACGGCGACGGGCTACGCGCGCGCGACCGGCTCGTTCATCACCAACGGAATCCAGGTCGGTGACGAGATTACGGCAAGCGGCTTCGCTACCGCCGCGAACAACGGCCGCTCCGTCGTCATTGCCGTGACCGCGACAACGATCGACGTTACCAAGACCAGTGGCACCGCCGTCGAGGCGGCGGCGACCGGCCGCACGCTGATCACGGATGGAGAGCTGCAGGTGAACAAGGCCACCATCGTCGAGCCGTTCCCGACCTCGAACCGCACCATCGCGGGCCTTCGCGGCCGTTTGCTCTCGTTCATGTTCGACGCCAGACCGGCGCGCCCGGCTGGTACGTAAGGTCTTTCGCAGTGTTGACTCGAGGCCGCCGGGCATGAGCTCGGCGGCCTCGTGCGTTCTGGCCCTATGTCAAAGGGCTCGACGTTTGTTAGCCACTTCACCTGACGCCTGCACGCCACCAGTTTGAAAGTCGATGGACCCCGCCACCGAAAAACGCCCCGCATCGATCCTGTCGCCCGCCATTGACCTCATGCTCGTCGGTGGGCTGTCGGTGCTGGTGCTCGTTCCGCTGCTGCTGAGCGGCAGAACCGACCTCGTCATTATCGGCGCAGGCGCCCAGGCGTGGATCGCGACGCTCATCAACATGCCGCACTTCATGGCGTCGTACCGCATGGTGTACCGCAGCAAGGAAATGATCCTGCGGCACAAGTGGGCATCCATCTATATCCCGGCTATCCTGCTCGCCTACATCGTGGTCGCGCTGTGGGAAGCGCAGTCCGCCAAGCCGATCATGGTGATCGTCCTGGTGTCGATCGCGAGCGCGTACCTGGCTTGGCACTACACGGGTCAGGTGTGGGGCATGATGTCGTCCTACACCTTCCTCGGGGGCCAGCGCTTCGACGACCGGGAGCGATTCCTGATTCGAACAGGCCTTCGCATCCTGCTGGCGTGGCACGTGACGTGGTTCCTCTACACGCAGCTGCGCAACCCCGATCTGGTGCGGCCCGCCTACTATGTCGTCAGCGCGGGCACGCTCGTGGCCTTCACGCTCGGCCTCACGGGACTGATACGCATGCGACGGCGCACCGGCAAGCTGCCGCCGACGCGGGCACTGGTGGCGTGGTTCGCGCTCTTCGTGTGGTACGCGGCCATGGCGCGCGATCCCAAGGCGATCTTCTGGATTCAGATCGCGCACGCGCTGCAGTACCTGGCGTTCCCGCTGCGCGTCGAGATGAACCGCACGCTGAAAACGGTGGCCAAATCGAGCGCCAAGTTCGCGGCGCACATGGCGGCTTACGGCGTCGGGCTGCTGGTTGTGAGCTACCTCGTGGTGAAGATCGTTCCCGGGCCGGCGATGGGTGTAGTGGCCCAGATCTTCGGTGAGGAGCCTGGGAAGGCGGCGCCGATCCTGATCCTCATGTTCATCAACATCCACCACTACTTCACCGACGGCGTCATCTGGCACATCAGCAATCCCGAGGTGCGCCAGGAGCTTTTCGCGCACGTGCCGCGCGGCAAGTCAGCGGCTGAGCCGCGGCCGGTGGCCGCGCCAGGCGCGCAGCCCGTGGCGCTCAAGCAGCGCCGCGGCGCCAAGGCCTGACGTCCTTCCCGACGTTTCTCATTGATACCTCCTCTGCGACGAACGCCGTGGGCGCGCCGCGCTCCGGTTGCACTGCTCGCGCTTGTCGCGGGGATAGCCGCGTGTGAGCGCGATTCCAGGCCGACGCCAGTTCCTCCATGGCATCAGGAGGTCGGCTATCGGTGGCGCGAGCTCGTCGTCGAACGCGGCAAACCCGGCTTCACGCGCATGGAGGGTCGCCGCTCGGGCATCGAATTCCAGAACGCGGTGGCCGAATCGTCGCTGGTGGCCAATCGGGTCATCGGGCAGGGCGCCGGCATCGCGCTGGGCGACGTGGACGGTGACGGGCTCGTAGATGTCTTCCTCGGCCGATCCGAGGGCTGCTGCGCGCTGTACCGCAACCTGGGCGGATGGCGTTTCGAAGACGTCACGAAAACCGCGGGCGTCGGAGCGTGCGGCCGAAATACGACCGGCGTGGCGTTCGCCGATTTCGACGGCGATGGCGATGTCGATCTCGTGCAGTTGGCGACGCGCGGTCCCAACGCCGTGTTCGTCAATGACGGCAAGGGACATTTCTCCGAGCACCGCGACACGGGGCTGGACACGCTGGGCAAAGGCGGCACCACGCTGACGATGGCGGACGTGGATGGCGACGGCCGGTTGGATCTCTACGTAGCCAATTACAAGTCGTTCCACATCGACGACAGCATTCCGCCGCAGCGTCGCGGGCCCAATCAGCTGGTGCGGCAGGTGGGGCCGAACAAGTACGAGGTGACGCCGGAATTCCGCGACTACTACAAGCTGGTCAACCGGCCGGACATGGGCGGGCTGCGCATCACGACACGCGGCGAGCCGGACGAGTTCTATGTCAACGATGGCGGCCGCTTCCGGCGCGTGCCGCTGGCGTCGGCGCGATTCCGCGACGCGAGCGACAAGCCGCTGGCGCAGGCGCCGGAGTCCTTCTCGCTCGATGCGCGGTTCGCGGATCTGAACGGCGACGGCGCTCCGGATCTCTACGTCGCCAATGATTTCGAGGACGCCGACGAGATGTGGTTCAACGACGGCCGCGGCAACTTCCGCCTCGCGGACTGGCGTTCGCAGCGTCAGATCAGCAACGCGGCGATGGGTGTGGACGTCGGTGACGTGAACGGCGATGGGCTGCCCGACCTGTTCGAGGTCGACATGCTCAGCAACGACTCGCGTCGCCTCAAGACGCAGATCCCGACGCACACGCCACTGCCCAAGCAGCCGGGCGACAACGAGACGCAGCTGCAGCAGCAGCGCAATGCGCTGTTCGTGAACCGCGGTGACGGCACGTTCAGCGAAGTGTCCATGCTCGCCGGCGTGCAAGCGAGCGGCTGGTCGTGGGGAACGATGCTCGTCGACGTGGACCTCGACGGCTGGCAGGACATTCTCATCGCGAACGGGCACTTGTGGGACATCATGGACGCGGACGTCCAGGAGGGGCTCCAGAGCCGCTTCTCGAGCGCCGACTGGCGGCGCTTTCGCTGGCAGTTCCCTCCGCTGCGTCTCAGAAACGTCGCGTATCGCAACCGAGGCGACCTGACCTTCGAGGATGTCAGCTCCGAGTGGCGCTTCGGCACCGAAGAGGACATCTCGCACACCATGGCTGCCGCCGATCTCGATGGCGATGGCGACCTGGATGTCGTCGTGAATCGCCTCGGCTCGCCGGCGCTCGTTCTGCGCAACGACTCACCAGCGCCGAGAGTGGCTGTGCGGCTCGTGGGCGACGCGCCGAATACGCAGGCCATCGGTGCAACGATCACGCTCCTCGGCGGCGCCACGCCGCTGCAGCAGAGGGAAGTCGCCGTCGGTGGCCTCTACCTGTCGCACAGTGATACCGAAGCGTCGTTCGCGATGGGAAAGTCGGATACGGCGACGCTGGTGGTGCGTTGGCGGAACGGGACGCGCACGCAGATGCCCGTCGTGAAGAATCGGGTTTACGAGATCAGGCAACCGAAAACGGCGGACGAGAGTCGGGACACAGGAACGGACACGAGCGCGCACAGAGGCGGCGTCAGCGCCGCGGGTCGACCGGCGGACGCGCCATCGCTGTTCGTCGATGCCAGTGCACAACTCGGCGGTCATCGCCACGTCGACCCGCTGTTCGACGACTGGCAGCGCCAGTTCCTGCTTCCCAATTCGCTCTCGCAGCTTGGGCCGGGCGTCGCCTGGTTCGACTACGACCGCGACGGCGACGAGGATCTGTTCGTTGGCGCCGGCAAAAGTGGCAGGCTCGCGGTATTCCGGAATGACGGCGGCCGTCTCGTTCCAGTCCGCGGTGATGCTGGGCCGGTTGCGCCAGCGGACGTCACGACGGTTCTCGGTCTTCCCGATCCGCGGGGCGCGCGGATTCTGATGGGTGTGTCCAGCTGGGAAGGGCAGATGGCAGGCGGCACGGTGGTGCCGAGTGCGGCGAGTGCGTCGGTCTCCAACGGACGAGTATCCGCGGACGCGCAGACGCTCACGCCGCCGCTCGAGTCGGCCAGCGGTCCGCTCGCGCTCGGTGACTACGACGGCGACGGCGACCTGGATCTCTTCATCGGTGGCCGGGCAATCGCGGGCCGCTATCCGGTGAAGGCGACGTCGCAGCTGTTTCGCAACGACGGCGGCAAGTTCATGTTGGATGCGTCACAGGCGGATGTCCTGGATCGCGTCGGTCTCGTGTCGGCCGCGATGTTCGCGGACATGAACGGCGATGGGCATCCCGACCTCGTTCTCGCGCGCGAATGGGACTCGCTGCTCCTGCTGCTCAACGATGGGCGGGGACATTTCGCGGCCGCTCCGGACAGCTGGGGCCTGGGACGCTGGACGAGCCGCTGGAACGGCGTCGCCGCCGGAGACCTGGACGGCGACGGGAGGATGGACATCGTGGCCACCAGCTGGGGACGCAACACGATGTTCCCGGCTGATAGCGCGTCGCCACTGGTGTTGCTGCACGGAGCGTTCGGCTCCGGCGGTGAAGAAGAGATGCTGCTCGCGCGCAGGGATCCCCGCATTCGTGGCGGCCTTGCGCCGCTCAACAGCTACGCGCGCGTGCGAACGGTGATGCCGGAGCTGCCGAGCAGGGTACGCACGTTCGCGGAATACGCGGATGCCTCCGTCGATACTGTGCTGGGGCCCTGGAAGAGTCGAGTGGCGCGCGCGTCGATCAACACGCTGGACCACATGGTGTTCCTCAACCGTGGTGGACGCTTCGAGGCGCGGTCCCTGCCGACCGAGGCGCAGGAAGCGCCCGCGTTCTACGCTGGCATCGCGGACTTCGACGGCGACGGTAGCGAAGACGTGTTTCTCGGCCAGAATTTCTCTCCCACCACGGCCGGCCTGCCGCGCTATGATGCCGGCCGTGGCCTCCTGCTCAGGGGCGACGGAAGGGGTGCGCTCGAAGCGATGGCAGGAACGCGCTCCGGGATCCTCGTCTACGGCGACCAGCGCGGCGCGGCATACGCCGACTTCGACGCGGATGGGCGACTGGATCTCGTCGTCTCGCAGAACGCGGCGGCGACGAAGCTGCTGCACAACCGTGGCGCGAAGCCGGGCTTGAGGGTGCGACTCCGCGGACCAGCGTCCAATCCGGATGGCATTGGTGCGCAGGTACGCGTGGTGTTCGGGGAGCGAATGGGACCAGTGCGCGAGGTCCAGGCGGGGGCAGGATACTGGTCCGAGAATGGGGCGGTGCAGGTGTTCGGATTGCCCGCGACCCCGACGGCCGTATGGGTGCGCTGGCCAGGCGGCACCGAGACGCGCGTGCCGGTGGCTTCACGTGTCAGAGAGGTGGTCGCCAGCCATCCGTAACCACAAAGGGCACAGAGAAACTGCTTTGAACGCGGAGGTCGCGGAGGTCGCGGAGGTCGCGGAGGTCGCGGACGGACCGAGCACTCGGGAAAATCACAAGACCAGTTCTTTGGTCCTTGGCGAGAGAGACTCGAGGCGCGATTCAACCACCCGGTTTTTCTCTGTGCTCAGTGTGCTCTGTGGTTCGATTGTAGTTCTCCGCGTACTCCGCGCTCTCCGCGTTTAGTGGTTCGGCTTTTGGGCGAGCATTCGCGTGGCGATCTCCAGATAACGCGCCGCTTCCGCGTGATCGGGCTGGATGGCGAGCGTCGCGCGAAACTGTTCGATGGCCGCGGGCAAATCACCCAGACGCGCGAGGGCGACGCCCCAGTTGTGATGCGCGTCGGCGCTCGTCGGCCGCAGCTGCACGGCGCGCGCGTAGTGCGGGAGTGCCTGTCGTGCGCTGTCCAGCCGCACCAGCGCATTGCCCCAGTTGATCTCGGCGTCCGTTCGACCGGGGTCGAAGGACAGCGCTGTCGAATACTGCGTGATCGCACCATTCAGGTCGCCAACCGCGGCCAGGGCCGTGCCGAGGTTGTTGTGCGCGTCAGCCAATGAGGGTTTGAGCGCGATCGCGCGCTGATACTCCCTGATCGCCTCGGGAAACCTGCGCTGTCTGGCCAGCGCTACGCCGAGGTTGTTGTGGCCCTCGCCATACAGCGAATCCACAGCGAGTGCCGTCGAGTAGTGCTGGATGGCCTCGGCAACGCGGTCCTGTTTGAACCGGATTGCGCCCATCGCGAAGTTGCCGACCGGCGACGTCTCGTCGACCTCCAAAACGCGGGTCCACAACACTTCGGTGTTGTTCCAGAACCGCGTCTGACGCCACGTTAGAACCCCGAATGCAACGATCAAGGCCGATGCGAACGCCAGGACCGGCGGAGCGAGCGGCCGCTTGAGTCGCAGGAGCACGCTGCCGATGACGAGCGCGAGCGCCGGACTCGCGTGGTACGTGTATCGGTCGGCGGCGATCTGTGGCCCGTTCTGAACGACGCCGAGCAATGGGAAGAGAATCACGAAGTACGCGAGTGCCGCGGCGGCAACGCCGGGCCATGGCCGGCGGACCGCCAAGACCAGTGCGATCAGCACCGCGACCACAGCGTAGCTCGCGATGAAGCGTGGCTCCAGTGGATTCACCTGCTTCGGCATGTCGTAGAGCGGCGCCAGGCCGGACGGAGCGATTGTTTTCCAGAGGTAGAACGCCAGGCTGTACGCGGAGACCGCGAGCTTTCCGGTGAACGGCAGTTGTCGCCCGGGTTTCAGCGCGATGATGGAAAGCAGCGAGATCGCGGCGGACAGCAGCGCGATCGGCAGCACTTCGAGATAGACACGTCGTGCCGACGCTGTCCACCAACCCGCCTTGCCTCCCAGGCGCCTGAGCGGATAGACGTTGAGAATCAGCAGAAGCGGAGCGAGCGTGATGGCGGTGCCTTTGGACAACAGCGACAGCACGAACGTGCCGAGCGCGAGGAGGTAGGGTCGAAGCCGATGTGCGGACTGCTCGACGTAACGCAGATACAGGATGAGCGCCGAGAGATAGAACAGCATCGACAGCATGTCGCGCCGCTCGGTGACCCACCCGACCGACTCTACGCGAAGCGGGTGAATCGCGAAGAGGAGCGCGGCGATCGCGGCAGCCACCGCGACAGAGCGTTGGTCGGCGTTCTGGCCAGCCAGGTTGGCGGCGTTCAGCAGCCGCCGCGCGAGAAAATAGAACAGGACCGCATTGGCGCAGTGGAGCACCAGATTGGTGAGGTGGTAGCCGGCCGGATTCATCCCCCACAGCGTGTAGTCCAGACCCAGCGTCATCCACGAGACGGGGATGTAGTGGCCCATCAGCGTCGTGGACCACATCCAGCGGAGCTGAGCCGGCCCCAGCCCGCGGTAGTACGGATTCGCCAGAAAGTTCGATTCGTCGTCCCAGTCGACGAAGTCCGCGCGAAGCGCCGGCAGGAACGCGATGAACGTCGCGACCGCGATTAACGCCGGAAGCGCCCACTCCCAGGTTTGGCGCCGTCTCTGCGACGCGCCGCCTTGCTGCGGTGCCGGCAAGCCGCTTACGGGGTCTTCGAGTTGGGCGGCCGCGTCCAGACGACGATGGTGCCGCACGTCTGGGCGGAAGTGATGTTCGAGGAGAACTGCATCGGGGTCGTGGAGGGCCCGCTATACAGCTCGATGCCTTCGATATCCGGGAGAGACAGATCGTCCAGCTCCATGCCCAGTGCGCGCTGACCGTCCACCCATATCAGCGGCGGACAATCGCGCCGCGGGTCGAGGGATTTGGCATAGTTGAAGCGCAGGCCGCGGCCCCTGGCGATCTGCACGCCCGGGGTGTTCCGGAACATGTCACTCGGCCTGAAGGAATTGCGCGACAGAATCTCTTCGCGAGTCACGTACTGTCCCAACCCTTGGGCACGCCGCCGGTAGAAGTCCTCGATCCACTGCCGTTTCTGTCGCTCGCTGCTCGACACTTCCATCGCCGCAATCAGCGCGGGCTGGATAGTAAGCGTCAAGCGTATGGAATCGACGTCCTGTTCGGCGACGAATTCCGCTTTCCCAGGAGAATACCCCAGACGGCGCGCGGTGATGTGCACCCGGCCGGCCGGAATCTTCGAGAGCGCGAATCGCCCCTGGCCGTCGGTGCGGGTTACCTGGCGCGCGGACACCACGGCGACGTCGGCGTCGGGGATCGCTCGGCCATCCGCGTCGTGGACCACCCCGCGGACCGAGACCTTCTGTGCACCAGCCTCGACCGTACCCAGGCACAGCAGCACCGCCAACCCGAAAACTCCGGGTCGGAAAGAACTACCGATACGGCGCCGCATTAAACCTCCAAAGGGCACGATTTCAGGCCGAAGATACCATTCGGCTCCTCAGGCCGCCATGCGACAAAGGCGGTAGGAACCGTCACTGGTACACCATAGCCGGCCCCGGCGCACAGAGCTTGCTCTTCCGCCAGCATTCCCTGAACCAACGGCGGATGTGGTTGAGAGTCATGGCTGTCCTGCCAGCAGTTGCGGCGAGCGCTACCGCTCAGGTGCCGGCCTCGCCGGTCCTTCAGAATGCCTTCATCAGCCCCGGATTGGGGCTGGCCGCCAACGTTGCCGGCGGGGCGTCTGAGAGCTTCGGCGGAGCCGCCGTGGGCTGGGGATGGGGCATTGGCGGGGTCCTGCCCAGCGGAGGACTCATGATAAGCGGGGCGGCTGGCGCCCAGAGGATCAATGGATCGAACCGGGGCGGGTACGGCGGGCGGCTTGCCGCCAGCATGAGCACGGACCCCAGCCGGCCGTCGGCATTCGGGGCAGGGGCTTTCGTTGGGGTCGGCGGAGCACACCGCACCCGGCTGGACGGCTTCGTGAACAACCCGAAGATGGTCACCGTGCCCACCGGGGTAACGCTCGGATACCGGCGCATGCTGGGTACCTCACGCGCCGTCTCCGCGTACGTGTCCCCCATGTGGCGCTGGACGCACTGGGACGAGGGCGCCGGCTTTGCCTTTTCCACCGGCAGGTTCCGCGTCGGGCTCGGCCTCGACTTCGCTTTCTCGCCGTCCTTCGGACTGACGTTTGGCGGCGAGATGGGACAGGTCCTGGGCCCCTCGACTTATGCCGCACCGGGCGTCGTGGGTGGCGCCATCTCGTTTGCACCGAGGAGGTCGTAGCAATGGCCAAACGGAAGCTGCCGCCCATCCTCGTGGTGGACGACAACAAGGACAACGCGGAGATCATCCGGCACTACCTGGAGATCCGCGGATATCCGGTCACCGTCGCGCACACCGGCGAGGAAGCGCTGGCGCTGTACGAGTCGGTGAAGCCGGCGATCGTGCTGCTGGACGTGATGATGCCCGGTCGTGACGGCTGGGACGTCTGCCGCGTGATGAAGCAGCATCCGCAACTGGGCAAGACAGTGCGCGTGATCATGGTGACCGCGCTCAACGAAATGGAAGACAAGCAGGAGGCGCTGCAGACCGGCGCCGACGACTACATCGAGAAGCCGTTCGACCTGGCGACGCTGGCTGCGACGGTGCAGCGCAACCTCGCAATGCGAAAGACGGCGCTCGCGTCCTGAGGACTACTGCGCGGCGTGCAAGACGGTTCGGTTCTGCTCACTGATTCCACCGAAGAGTCACTCGCTCGAGCTGTCGAGCGACTCGATGGCTGGCGCGTGGAACGCCGTCCCGCGGCGGACCTGCCCGCGGCCATCGGCACGGTACCCGGCACGCGCCTGGTGTACGTGTCCACCAACGATCCGTCCCTGTTGCGCCAGACCGTGGAGGGCGCGCACGACAAGGGCCTGCCCGTCGTGGTGGAGTGTGCGGACGACGCCGCCAGACGCCGTGCGCTCGAGCTGCACGCCGAGGAATGGCTGCTGCGCGGACGTCCGGACGCGCCGGAGGAGGCCGCCGCGCGCATTCGCTCGGCGCTGTCGCGTGGGCAGCCCAACGTGTCAGGCATCGCCGACCGCGTGGAGCGCGTGGAGTACGAGCGGATGCTGTACGACTCGCTGACGGGACTGCCGACGCTGCCCGTGATGATCGAGCGTAGCCGGCAGCGTTTCAAGGAGCGCGGCGAGCTGGTGGTACTGTACTTCAATTTCGTCCGCTACTCCAAGATCGAGGAGATCTACGGCTGGGAGAAGCTGGACGCCGTACTCGAGACGACCGCGAGCGCCGTACGCGAGTTCCTGGATGATGCCTCACCGAACCCTTCGCGGCTGATGGTGAGTTTCACGAATGACGACGACTTCATCTTCTTCCACGTGCCAGCCGCGGGCGTGGCCGCGGCAACCGACAGCGAGATCACCGAGATGGTGTCGCGGCTTCAGCGCCACGTGCAGTCGCGCATCGAATCCGTGCACGGCGAGGAGATCGCCGCGCTGTTCGACATCTATGTTGGGCGCGCTCACATCTACTACAACCCCAAAATCAGGCTCGAGCGACTGATCTACCGCGGGATCCGTGAGGCCGCGCAGGCGGCGCGAAGCATCGAGCAGCGCGAGCGCGCGAGGAAAGTGGCGGACCTGCGCAGCAGTCTGCGCGAGGGCGGCGTGTACGTGGATTACCATCCCATCGTGTACGCCGATTCGGAAGAGGTGTTCGGCTACGAAGCGCTGGCGCGCGGTGTCTTGCGCAGCCTGAGAAGTCCGGAAGTCATGTTCGACGTCGCCGAAGAGGCGGACCTGATCTGGGAGCTGAGTCGCCTGTGCCGCGCGCGTGCGCTCGAGGGCCTGGACACGCATCTCCATCCCGGCGAGTCGCTGTTCATCAACATCGATCCGCACGACTTCAGCGACCCGGCGTTCACCGCGGACGACATCCGCAGTCCGGAGCGCGTGGTGCTGGAGATCACCGAACGCACAGCCATCAAGGACTACCCGAAATTCCGCGAGCGACTGCGCGAGTTCCGCGAGCACGGCTGCCGCTTTGCCGTGGACGACGCGGGCAGCGGCTACGCCGGACTGGGCTCGATCGCGAACCTGGAGCCCGATTTCATCAAGCTCGACATCTCGCTCATCAACGCCATCGACACGAACTTCATCAAGCAGAACCTCGTGCAGACGATGGTGCGGTTCGCCAACGATCACGGCGCGATGGTGATCGCCGAGGGCGTGGAGAATCGTGAGGAGTTCCTCGCGGTCCGGAATCTGGGCGTCCACCTCGTGCAGGGCTTTTTCCTGCATCGGCCGAGCACCATTCGGGTTCCGAGATCCGTTCAGCGGGCGACAGTCAAAAGCGCGTGAGCCTCGTCGCCCACTCCGTGATTTGATGCTCCGAGAAAGCGATCTCGGACCTTGGCAGACCAAAGCCTGATTGGGCAGCTGGGCAAGCCCGATGGGCGAGGATCAGTCGCCCAAGAGGCGCTCAACTATGCGCAGCGATCTCTCTGCCGCGCCGCGGCCACGGTCGACGGCCGCGCGCGCTTCGGCGCCTGCCTCGCGGCGCGCCACCGGATCGCGCAGCCAGCGTGCGAGCACCTGCTCGAGATCGGACGCGCTGTTGACGCCAACGGCAGCGCCCGCGGCCAGCAGGATCAGCGCATCGCGGCTCTTGTGGTGTTTGGGCCCAAAGAGCACCGGCGTACCGAACGCCGCCGGCTCCAGCACCGAGTGCAGGCCGGCGTCGTGAAAGCCGCCGCCGACGAACGCAATGTCGGCCAGCGCATACAGCTCACCGAGGACGCCGAACCGGTCCACGAGAACGACGTCTGCCTGGGCCGTTGCACCGTCCACGCGCGCGAGCGCGAGCTGGCTGGTGGACGCCCAGCGCTCCACCGCCTCGAGATGCGCCGGCGTCAGCTCGTGGGGCGCGATGACGATCCGCAGGTCCGGCACCTGACGTCGCGCGCCGCGGAACGCGTCCAATAGCGGCGCCTCGTCCGATGGCCACGTCGATCCCGCGACGATCGTCGGCCGGTCCGATGCCAGTCGCTTCTGCAATACGGACTCACGGTCCACCGACTCGGCGCGCTGCCACACCTGGTCAAAGCGCGTGTCACCCGTGAGCTCGACGACATCCCTGTGGACGCCGAGCTCCACGAGCCGATCGCCGTCCTCGGCGTCCACGGTACCCACGCTGTCGAGCATCGCGTACGCGTCCTGGAGCAGCAAGTTTCCCGCGCGACTGCGGCGTCCGGACACCGCGCCCAGCGTGGCGCTGATCAGGCCCACCCGGATGCCGCGTTTCTTTGCCTGACGCACCAGCTCCGGCCAGACGTCCAGCTTGCTGAACACCACCGCGCGCGGACGCAGCGCGTCGAGCGCCGCGCCCATGTCGGACGTGGTGTCGAACGGGAGATAATCGCGGAAGTCCACGTCGAGCGTGCGCGAGAACTCTTCGGCGCTGGGCGAGAAGAACGTGTAGGCGAGCTGCACGTCCGGCCGACGCGCTCGGACGAGCGTGAGCACGGGTCTGGCCTGGAGCCCTTCGCCAACCGACGGTGCATGCATCCACAGCAGCGGCCGCGACTCGTCGCGGTGCGCCCGCGCCCACGTCGCATAGCGTTTTCTGATCCCGCGGCGCGCACGGACGGCAATGACGGCTTTGCTGTTGCCCGGCGGAAGAACGAGGGATGCTGCGCTGGCCAGCTTTGCGGCGACCGCGTAAAGCGCCCGCAGCAGGGACCGCACTAACGCGGTTGCTGTCCTGCTTTGGTCCGGGCCCGCTCGATCGCTTGCCGGAAGGCGTCGATGGGAGCGGCGCCAGCCAGCGATTCGCTGCCGACGAAGAACGTGGGCGTCGATCCGACCTTGGCCTGCAGCGCGCGCGCGCGGTCAGCGCTGATGAGCCGCTTCATCACACCGGACCGCATGCAGTCGCGCCACTGCGCCTGGTTGGCGCCGACGGTGACCACGAGCGAGTCGTACAACGGCACGGCGTCGGGCAGCGGCACCCATTTCTCCTGGGTATTGAAGATCGCGTCGTGCATCGGCCAGAACTTGTCCTGGGCCGCGGCGCACATCGCGGCCTCGGCGGCCGGGACGGCGTGCCTGTGCTGCGCCAGCGGAAAGTTCACGTACGCCATCCGGACCTGGCCCGTTCGGATGAAATCGCGCTCGAGCGCCGGATACGTCTGCTCGTGCCACTGCCGGCAGTACGGGCATTCGAAGTCGCTGATCTCCACCACCCACACCGAGGCGCTCGTGTCACCCTGAATGCGCGCGCGGTCCGCACGCGCGAGCAGCGCATCCTGCTGCGCGGAATCGGCCTGCTGCCCGGTGACGACGCCCGCTGCGGCAGCCGACGCGCCACCCTTGGTTGGCGCACTCCGGTTGCCGTCCGAAGGGCGACAAGCGGCGACCATGAGGGCCAGGAGAACGAGTCGCTTCATGGCACAAACATACCCGTCCCCGAGCCGGTGGCGCCACCGAGCGGGCACAGCTTCTGCGCTGACGGCCTGGGATGGGAACGATCCTGAACTGGTATTGGAGTGGCGGCCCGTTCATGGTGCCACTGCTGGTGGTCGGCGCTGCCGGCCTGGCGCTGCTGCTCGAGCGATTCTCCTACATCGTGCTCCGGTCGCGGATCCGGGCGCGCCCGTTCATCGAGCACGTCATGTCGCTCGCGCGCTCCGGAAGAACGGACGAGGCGCTGGAGTTGTGCGCGCAGCATCGCTCGTCGCTTCCTGACCTCGGACTCGTGATTCTCCGAAGCCACAGCGACGATGGGGCCGCGCTGCAGGATGTCGCCGACGCGGCGATCCGCGGAATGGTCCCGGCCCTCACGCGGCGGCTGGCCTGGCTGCCGACGCTCGCCATCACCGCGCTCCTGTTGGGGGCTCTCGGCGGTGTCCTCAATCTCCACGATCACCTGATGTCGCTACCGCTTACCGCGGGTGCAGAGCAGGCGCGGTCGCTGGGACTGGCGTTCGCACTCCGGCCTTTGGGGATCGGAATCCTGACGGCAATTCCCCTCGTAATAGGACATACCTACTTACGGGAAGAAGCCCGCAACAATGTCGCCCAGCTCGAAGAATTCTCGACCCGACTGGTGAACGCGCTTACCGACAGACCGGACGTGCGATTGGGCCATAGGTGAGCATGACACCAGTGCCCGGGACCGCTAGACTCCCGCTCGTGTTTCCCCTCGGATCGCCGCTCCTCGCACTCGTACTGGCCGCGCAGCTCGGACAGATCCAGGTGCCGAGACCCGTTGGCTTTGTCAACGACTTCGCCAACGTGATCACGCCGCAGACCGCGACGCGTCTCGATCGCATCATTCAGAACGTGCGCACGAAGTCCGGCGGCGAGATCGTCGTCGTGACCCTGCCGGACCTGGGCGGGCGCGATCCGGCCGATGTGGCGCGCGAGATTGGACGCCAATGGAAAGTGGGTGCGCAGGGAGGTCCCGGCGACCGCGCCAGAAACGCCGGCGTCATCATCCTGCTGGTTCCCAAGGAAACCAGCAGAGACGGGCGCGGCTACATCCGCATCGAGACCGGGCGCGGCGCCGAAGGTTTTCTCACTGACGCGACAACCGGCGCGATTCAGGATGAAGCGCTGCCAGAGCTGCGCAACAGCCAGTACAGTCCCGCGCTCGAGCTCATCACGACGCGAATCGCGCAGCGCTACGCGAACGAGTTCCAGTTC
>DASTVV010000190.1:0-2816 GCA_035758925.1 Gemmatimonadaceae bacterium | reverse complement strand
ATCGGGTGTCCCCGGACCGGTGAGGCCATCGTCGTCGACCCCGAGCGCGATGTGGACCGCTACTTCGAGCTCGCCGCCCGCCACGGACTGCGCATCGTCGCCGCTGCAGATACGCACATCCATGCCGACTACCTCTCGGGGCTGCGGGAGATGGCCGCGCGCGGCGTTTTCGTCTATGCGTCGAAAGAAGGCGGCCCGGAGTGGCAGTACGAGTGGCTGCTCGCCGGCGATTATCCACACCGGTTACTCGGCCATGGCGATGAGTTCTCCGTGGGGTACATCGAATTCCGGGCGGTGCACACGCCCGGGCATACACCCGAGCACTTGAGTTATCTCGTTCGGGACGCCGGCAGCGGTGCGAAAGATTTCATCGCGCTGGCCAGCGGTGATTTTGTCTTCGTCGGTGACGTCGGTCGGCCCGACCTGCTCGAACGAGCGGCAGGAATGGTCGGCGTCATGGAACCCTCGGCGCGGGCGCAGTTCGCATCGATCCAGCGGGAGTTCCGGGGGTTGCCGGAGTTTCTCCAGGTCTGGCCGGCGCACGGCGCGGGCAGCGCCTGTGGCAAATCGCTGGGCGATGTTCCGATGTCGACCGTCGGCTACGAGCTGCGGACGAACCGCTCCATTCACGCGGCTGTGGACGAACAGACCTTTGTCGACTTCATTCTCGCGGGCCAACCCGAGCCCCCTCTGTATTTTGCCCGCATGAAGCGCGACAACCGCCGCGGCCCGGAGCTACTGCCCGCGCTGCCCTCACCGGCGCGGCTGCAGGCCTCGGATCTACGCGGCCTCGAGAACCGGAGTGACATCGCGGTGCTCGACACGCGCGAGCGGAACGCATTCTTCGAGGGCCATCTCGCCGGTTCGCTCCTCACCGAGCTCGAGTACCAGTTCTGCTCGATCGCCGGCTCGTACGTGGCGGAGGGCACCCCGATTTACCTCGTCGTTGACGAAACGCGTGTAGACGAAGCCGTCCGCGCGCTCATTCGTGTTGGCCTGGATCGCGTCGTGGGCTACTTCACCCCGGAGACGTTGGCCGACTACGGGCGGCGGGGCAGCGCGCTTCGCCGGACCGCAACGATCGACATGGCCGGGTTGGAGGAACAGCGCGTCGGCGGGGGTGCACACGTGCTCGACGTTCGCGGAGCGGCGGAGTTCGAGGCTGGTCACGTACCAGACGCGCTCCAAGTTCCCCATACGCGAATCGGGATCAACGTGGACAACTTGCCGGTTGATAAGCCGCTGCTCGTCTACTGCAACAGCGGCGCACGCGCAGCGGCCGCCGTCGCGATGCTCGCACGGCTCGGCTTCAATGCGATCGACGTGAACGACAACTTCGCCAACTATCGGCGCGCGGAACGATTCGCCGCGCGGACGTGAGGATGCCATGACACCCGAAGCAACCGCGATCGTCGCCACATCGATCCATACCGAGGACAAGGTGTCAGCTGGCGCAACCTTGCAGACGATCGAGCAGCGCACCCGCGCCATCCTCGAGGTGGCCGAGGGCCTCCGACCACTGATCGCGTCTGCGCAGCAAGCGCCCGCGTTTGTGGCGGTACTGATGGACTCCTTCGACGAGGCGATGCAGACCGCCAGCGACAAAGGCATCGACGTCGAGCGTGGTCTGTTGAACGGCGCCGAGGCTGCCCTGCGGTTCGGGGCGACGATGGATGCAGAGAAGGTGCGCGAGCTCGACGCGCTGCTCAAGTCCGGCATTCTTGCGCCAAGCACGTTGCGGATCATCGGTGAGTTCGGGCGTGCCCTGACCGAGACCGCGGCCGCGCCGCCATCGACCGCAGGAGCGCTCGGGTTACTGAAGGCGCTCGGGCAGCCGGATGTCCAGCGCGCGCTCGGATTCCTCGTGACCTTTGCCGAACGATTCGGCCGCCGGTTGCGTGAATTGCCGGCCGTGGAACGTTGACCGGAGGAGCTCCCATGGACACGCACTACGACATTCTGATCCTCGGTGGAGGCACCGCCGGCCTGACGGTAGCATCGCAGCTGGCGAATCGCATCGCTGGCCATCACATCGGGATTGTGGAACCGTCGCTGAAGCACTACTACCAGCCGCTGTGGACGCTCGTCGGTGGCGGCATCTTCCCTCGACAGGAGTCGGAACGCGATGAAGCCGACCTGATCCCGGACGAGATCGCGTGGATCCGCGATGCCGTGCTCACGGTTGATCCGGAAAAGCGGACCGTCACGACTTCCTCCAGTGGGACGCTGACCTACGGCTTCCTGGTGGTCGCGCCCGGCGTGATGCCGCAGTGGACGAAGATTCCGGGCCTGGCCGAGTCCGTCGGCAAGCCGGGCACTGGCGTCGTGAGCAATTACTCCTACGAAACGGTGGCCTCCACCTGGGAAGCGATCCGGTCGTTCCAGGGAGGCCTGGCGCTCTTCACGGAGCCATTGACGCCCGTGAAGTGCGGCGGCGCGCCGCAAAAGATCATGTACCTGGCCGAGGAAGCATTCCGTGCAAACGGCGTGCGGGACAAGAGCCGCGTCGTCTTCATGAACGCGAAGCCGACGCTGTTTACCGCGCCCTACTACATCCCCGCGCTCGAGCGCGTGATCAAGAGTCGCGGCATGGAGGTGCAGCTTGGTCAGGAGCTCGTCGTGCTGCGGCCCGATGCTCGTGAAGCGGTCTTCAGGGACGCCAGGACTGGCACGGAGCAGGTGATGCGCTACGACATGATTCACGTGACGCCTCCGTTGAGTCCGCCGGACTTCGTGCGCGCCGGGGCACTGGCCAACAGCGACGGCTGGGTCGAGGTCGACAAGTTCTCGCTGCAACACGTGCGCTTTCCGGAGGT
>DASTVV010000215.1:0-10843 GCA_035758925.1 Gemmatimonadaceae bacterium | reverse complement strand
ACGCGCCCCAGCCCCGCGTCGACGAAAACCGCGGCCGTCGTTCTGCCGATTCTCGGCGAACGAATGGACAATCCGGCCACGGCCGCCGTCAGCGCGAGATTCTCGGGCGCCAGACGCATCGCGCCGGCGTGCCAGGACAGTACGGGGGCGAGGCTTCCGTGCAGAGTCGCTCGACCACTGGGATATCGTCCACTCTGACGGCTCTGGCTTGCCAGGGCTGCCGCCTCGATCTCGAACGCGTACGGCCAGGGCGGAACCGTGGGACTCCGAAGTGAAACGGCGCTTGCGTCCCATGACCTCAGCCGCTCGATCAGCGCGTCGGTGCTGATCGCGTGCCCGATCGGTGGCTTCGACTCCAGCACCATTCCGGCGACTTCGCCCCACTCCGTGAACAGAGCTCCGCCTGAATTCCCGGGTCGAACGAACTGCGTGAGGAAGGTGAGATGCTCGCCGACGTTGAGCACGCTTTCGTCCGTCGGCACTTCCCAGCACACGCCCTGCGGGCACCCCACGCTGTACACGCGATCGCCGCTTCGCACGTGGGAACGATCGGACCTGCGATTGAAATCCAGCTTCTTGAGATCGAAACGCTTCGCGTATCGCTGGATGTCCGCTTTGGATATTGCCAACAGCGCGATGTCGTATCGCGTTACGTTCGTGTCGTTGTACGAGCGTGCATCGACGCGGCCGGGCACCGTGGCTCCCGTGTCCGGGAAGAAGGCGACCCTCACCGATGTCACGACTCGTGGCGGGTCGTACGCCCCTCCGATCATCTCAAGAACGTGGCGCGCGGTCGCGACGTACAGCGTCCCATTGGATTCGCCGACGATGATTCCGGCCCCGTGTGCTTCGCGCGGCGGATCGGTCAACCGGACCACCAGCGACGTGAAGGGCGCGAGCCGCGCGGAATCACTGCGGACAGACGTCTGCGAACCACGCGTCTGCGACAGGATCGGCGCGGCGAGAGCGAGCGAAGCGATCCAGACAGCCTGCAGACCTGACAGGGCCGAGTGAGCTAGTCGCGATTGAATAGCCATTGACGTATCCCCAGGAGAATGGACAGCACGAGCGCGACACCGGCCAACAGCTTTGCACCGTCGCCCTTGGTGAACCAGTCGAGGCGCCGGGGCATGATGGTCGCTCCACTCACCGAGAGGGCCGACACTCTCCCGACGAAGTCGGCCTCCACTCCGCGGGCGGTGACCTGCAGGTTGAGCAATTGTCCGGTGGCGTCGAGGCGGAGACGAAGAGTGCCCGAGGGATGAACGGCATACGGATATCCGTCGACGCGGAGCGTCAGCGACCTGAGTCGCGAAGTCGAACGTGCCACCGGGCTCGTGGCATCCCGTAATTCTTCTCGCACCAGCTCCACCTCCCTGACCGGAACGCGAGATTGGAACCAGCTCGTCAGCGTATCCGGGAACGTCGCGGAGGCTATGAGCTGCTTGTTCCGTGGCATCGCGGTGATCTGCCCGCCATTCACGGATCGCGGCGGGGCACCAATGTTGTGGGACACCAGGATCTTGCCGAGCGCTGACAGCGCCACACGTTCGGTGAGGTTGGTGGCCCTGAGCCAGACACCGCTTCCGCTCGGACCGCCAGGCCTGACCACGACTTGAGCGACAGATTCGGCCTGGACAGAAGCGATCCCGAGGCTCGGGGACTGATCCGCCGATCTCACTTGCAACTCGGAGGATGCGACGAGCGTGGAGCCGGCACCGTCTTCGGTCGGGATGCGTGCGCCGGACAAATTCCACAGGTCTATCGTCTGAAGCTCCAGGGAACGGGTCAGCATGACCCCCGAATCCACGCTGAACACCAGCTCTGACGCGACGAAGTGCATCTCGACATCCGCGGTGGCAACGTGCGTCGAACGGAGAACGACCGCGGCAACGACCAGGAGGACCGCGGACGCGATGCCAATTCGCCATCCGCGGGAACGCTTCCCTTTCGGTCCGACTGCGGTCTGGCGGTTGCCGGGAGGCCCCTGTGTCTCCGTCTTTGGAGGCGGTGTCGTCGGTTGGCCCTGCGCTGTCCGTGATCCGGACTTTGACCACGTCTCGATCGCATTCAAGTACGCCGACGGGCGAAGCCTTTCATCGGCGAGCTGGACGACGAAATAGAGGCGGCTGCGATCTTCGTCTGTCAGCTCACTTGCGTTGGCGCACAGCAAATCGTTGGCTTCCGCGAACTGCAGCATGGTGAGGGCCTTGGAGTCGGCGTAACCGCGAAGAACGCCTTGCCTGCGCTCCAGGGTTTCCTGGGCGATGCGCCGGGCTTCCTGCTCGCGGAGCTCGATCGCCTGGCGCTGCTCGCGAACGGCGGCAAGTCCGGCCAACGCGTCGGCATGCTCGGCTTCCAGTCCGATCGCTTCCTGCCAGAGCGTTTCTGCTTCTTGCAGGTCGCCTTTGGCAAACGCCGCGGCCGCGGCCGTACTCGCCTCGCGGGCCCGACGCTTTGCCGCGGTCTCGTATCTCGTGAGATAGACGAATCCCTGCAGCGACCCGCTGCTCCGCGGAGTCATGTTGCCGCCCATCCGCTGAGCATCCCGACTGACATTGTCGTTGACGTAGGAGTACAGGCGGTCCAGCATCACGAAGCCGGTCGCGTCAGGATCCGCTCCACCCTTGAGCCCCGCCACGAGGTGGTGCGTGAACAGGCCGTGACCCAGCTCATTGGTCTCGATCGACACCTCGCTGGCCGCGCACGCAGTGACGACGAACCGCCCCTCGCCGGCAATCTCGTCGAGAAAGTCGTCGGTCAGGATCGCTCCGCGGGTCTCGACTCCGGGAATGGCGAACGATCGACTCTTGGAGCCGTCGCCTTTGCTTCCGGCCGCGCCGCTGTAGCAGCTGTCGATGAAGAAGACCACCTTGCGCGCATGAATCCAACCGAACCAGTCGTGGATGGCATCCATCGAGATCGCCGTCGCCCGCAGATTCCTGGCGTCGGCGTCGTGGGGCAGGAGGTACTTCTCGAAGCCATCCGACGAGCGACCGCGGCGGTCGATCAAGGGCGCACCGTGACCGGCATAGAAGAGACAGACGGTGTCATCGGGTGCCGCCTTCTCCGCCAGCTGCTTGTCGATGGCGCTCCTGATCCCGCGCTCCGTAGCGTCCGCGTCGACCAGGAGCGCCACGTTCTCTTTCCTGAAGGCACCGAATTCCGGATCGACCAGCACCTCGTAGATCGCTTCGGCATCCGCGCGGGCAAACCGCAGATCCGGGATGCTGTCATCCTGGTAGGAATTGATGCCGATGATGACCGCGTGCGCGTCGTCGCGAAACCGCGACTCCGGCGAGAGACCGCCGCCGCTCCGGAGGACGAGGTTCGCGGGGGAGGTCATCAGGGGCTCGCTCGCACGAAGAATTCCCGTGACACCGGCCCGTCGCCCACGGTCCTGCCGACGAGCGAGACCATGAGCAGCGAATCGCCGGTGACCCGAGGCAACAGCACCAGAACTGGCTCGTCGCGCAGGTACAAGGATTTGCCGAGCGAGCGAGCCTTGTAGCGCCAGCGCACGTCACCGTTCGGCTGCACGACGCCGACACTCACGGCCAGTGCTTTGAGGTCCGTGCTTGGCACCACGCTCGCGGCGAACGTGTCCTGCACCGCGATCGGGGGAGTGGTGGAGATGCGCAGCGGCAGGAGCACGATCTCCCGCTGTTGGCCGATGCGTCGCCACGTCCAGGCGAGCATTCCGAACTGCGACGCCCGTAAAGCCTCGGAGCGCGCGGTTTCCAGGGACCATCGGAAGGTCGTCTGCATTCCCGTGCGCAGCGCCGACATTCTATAGGGCGTTTGCGGGTCGAGGCTCTCCGCTACGATCCGGACCGAGTCCCTGGCGTCCGCCGTCCAGGCGAACGTCAGCTGTCGAGCGCTGTCGAGCCCCGATCGCGCGAGCTGAACCAGCGATACGATTGCAAGAGAACCCGTCTCTGCAACCGGTTTGGCGTACAAGCCTTCGCACCAATCGCCGCGAACCCTGTATCGGTGCGGGCCCTTTACCGGGCGGATGCCGGTCCACGTGCACTGGGTTGAGTCGCTGGCCTGCGCCTCCGGTGCCCGCACGGGCGCGCTCGAGAGTGCCAACGCCCAGAGGATGACGGTCCCCAGGGCGGCCCGGGACGGTGTCGGGGGCAGGACACGAGAATGCGATTCGAAGACTGCCGCTGCCTGAGGGAGAAGCATGGGGCGGCGCGCTGGCGCGGTGGGGCGGTGGGGCCTGCGGCAAATCATACGGTTCCAGCCTCGGCGCTGCTAGATCGTCGTGGGCACGGTTGAGACATCCCTAAGGCGTACACACCCAACGGCGCAGGATCAGCTCACCGGATGAGCTACCCCTGCGCCGAACGGTGTATGCGTCCTTGGAGGTTTGGGATAAAGTCAGGGGTTCGAACCAGCCGTTTCGCCGCCCTCGCTGCCAATACTTATGGATTGTTCATATTGGCTGTATTATGGTCGCGCACCCCGCCAGGGCACGCTCATGCGGACCACGGGAGTAATCATCGTCGTCGCGGGGTTGGCTGCGACGGCGACGTGCGCGGAGTTTTCGACGCAGCCGTTCAAGGCAGCGACGATCTCCGCTGTGGGCTGGCCAACGGAGCTCCATGTGAGCGATTCCGACACCCTCGAGATCCGGGTGCGTCTGGATGACTCGACGGACATCGCGGGGCTGCGAGTTCGCTGGGAGGCAGCCAACCCGGCCATTCTGAGCGTTGCCGCGCTGACGCCGCCGGCAAACGCGTCACGCGAGGATACGCTCGTTCTGCAGCGGCGCGCCATCGTTCGCGGATTGCGCGGCGGGATCGATACGGTGCGCGTCACGATCGAAGGCAACGCTTTCGCTCACCAGGATTTCTCGCGGGTGATCGTGGTGAGCCAGAAATGGATCAGTGTCAGCGTCGGCGATCAGCACACCTGCGGCGTCACGGTGGATTCCCTCGCGTTCTGCTGGGGTGCCGGCGGCGCTGGGGCTCTTGGCAACGCGCGCGCGGTGAACACCCTCATCCCGGCACCCGTCGTGAGTTTTGGCCAGGTGAAGTTCGTCGCGGTGGCTGCCTCCGATTTCGGCACGTGCGGACTCAGCTCCGATGCCGTGGGCTACTGCTGGGGCAGTGGACTCAAGGGACGTCTGGGAAACAATGACGCTTCGGAAAACAATCAGTACACGCCGGGTGTCATCTCCGGCGGCGCTGCATTTCAGTCACTCTCGGGCGGTGCACGGGTCAATTGCGGAGTGAAGCCGACGAAGGAGGTCTTGTGCTGGGGAGACGACAACTTCTATCAGCTCGGCTCCGTTGGCCCGCCGCCCCTGGATACGTGCAGCGACGGCGTTTTCTGCATGCGCACACCCCGCCGGGTGGATCGTCCATTGGACCAGGCATCCAGCGTCGATGTTGGCGGCAGTCATGTGTGCGCGATCGCTACCGGCGCCTCCGTCGGTGCCTTCTGCTGGGGTTACTCCTTGAATTTCGCTCTCGGCGCCGGAGCGACGACGCAGAGCTTTGTGCCGCTCGCCGTCAGTGGCGGATCCGCATTCGTCGCGATCAGCGCTGGAGGTGAACACACTTGCGCCTTGACGGCCACCGGTGCGGCGCAGTGCTGGGGGTTGGGGACGCAGGGCCAGCTCGGGAACGGCGGCACCAGCACGTCGATGACGCCGGTGCCGGTGTCCACCAGCACGGCGTTTCAGTCGATCAGTGCTGGCGGTAATCACACCTGTGCGCTCGCTCTGAACGGCACCGCGTACTGCTGGGGCCGCGCCGTGGACGGACAACTCGGCACGGGCTCGGCGACGCAAGTGAACGCGCCAACTGTCGTGCAGGGAGGGCTGCGTTTCAGCTCCGTGAGCGCCGGTGTGTTTCACACGTGCGGCGTAACGGTTGACGGTTCGATGTACTGCTGGGGAAGCGGACCCGGAGCGGGGTCGGCAACGACGCTCACCACACCCAAGCGAATGAGCGAACCATGAGCAACTGGATCAGGCGTAAGGACTCGACCGAGCGTTACATGTTCAGGTTTCCACGTCGCCGTTCGCGTGCAACACTGTTGGCATGCCTGATGACCGCGCTCGCCGCGACGCGCGCCGTGGCTCAACCGCCGTCGCCGTCATGCATTCCGAGGGCCGTGGGGGTTCCAGCGATGTCGGGCCCGCCGCGCTGGTGGGATGCCGACAAGGATATGACGTTTCCGGACTTCCCGAACACCGGGAATCCGCCGGAGCTCACCCGCCTCGATGACCCGCGCTGGCAGGCTGCGACGGGTCACTCGTACGGATCGGCGGGACGCGAGCACGTTCAGTTTCGCGCGCTCGCCTTCCACGACACGCTGTATCTCTCGTGGGACGTGGAGTTCGACCCGGGAGGACTCAACAGTGGCGCGGACTTCGTGTGGCTCGGCATCAAGCAGCAAGGCTCGGACCCTGGCATCGCGATAAAGCTCGCGCTGGCCAGCCAGCAACAGGGAACCTTTCCGGCTCAGTTGCAGCCGGCCTACACGGCCACCGTCTGGGAGACGACGGGCATACCTCTGAACCCATGGGTTCCGGTGAGTGGCACGCCGCCGGGATGGATTACGTCGCTGACGAAACTCTGGACGGACTGGGACGGCATCAGTCCCGCGCGCTGGGCCTTTCAGATGGTGATTCCGAAGTCGACGACGGGCCTGAGCAGCGGTCTGAATTTCGGCTCCACGGTGGAGATGTTCTACCAGGTGACTGTTCAGTTCGGGAGTCCGACGCCCGTTGTGGCCAACTACTCGCGGCCAAACGGCCTGACCATCGGGACGAATGGGGCAGGCCTTCCCGATCCAACGAATCCGTGGCCGCAATTCCTCGTCGAGGGTACGGGCTGCTCCGCCGATCTCTCGATCGCTGCAGGTCAGATCGGGACGACGAATGCGGAGTCGTCGGAGATCAGGTTCGATCCGCCTCCGGGGCCGAACAACACGTCCAACTTTTTCTTTGCGCGTCCAAAGAACGAGCGCCTCGCCGGCGATGCCCCCATTCAAACCAGCAAGCTCTCCGCGAAGTTTTACATCGCGAACTGGGGCAGCCAGGCTGACTGGAACGATGTACCTCCGAGCACGCTGTGGACCGAACTCACAGGAGGTACGGTGACCATCGATCCCGCGGAGACGATCGCGCCAGGATTCTCTGCAGCCAAGGGCATCGTGCTGGAATGGAAGGTCCCCTCCGATCCGTGCACACGGTACTTCTATATGGGGGTCGTTCAGGCCGGGTGCCCGGCACCTGGCTTGTCGCACCAATGCATGCTGGTCGAGCTCTCCAGTGGTGATCCATTCGTGTTTGCGACAAAGAGTGCCTACCGCAACATGAACTTCGTCAAAACGAGCTCCCCATTCGTGCGATCCGCCGAGATCAGTGTGCGAAAAACCTATGCTCCGCCGGGAATGTCGCAGCTGCCCGTCTATCTCTACGTCGAGACGGTGAACCTCCCCGGCTACGTCGATCCCAAGACAGGCGCCGCCGTGCGCGTGCCGGATGCGCGCGCTCAGCGGCTGATCACCGCGGCCGGCGAGCAACGTCGCGCAAGCCCGGACTCCATCGCGATTCCTTCACGCAAGAGCGGCGATAGAGCACATGTCCTCGCAACCGCCGAGAGCGAAGGGCGCGTGACCACGGCACAGATCGATTCGCTCATGCCGACGTATCGCGTTCACGTCTACCGCGAAACCGGGGACAGCATGGTCGTCGCCGGGGTCAAGCGGGCCGTGACCCGGACGCAGACATCGTTCGGATACTGGGTGAGTCACGCGGGCGAGCTTCTCGGCTGGGAGCATCGGCTGGAGGGCGCGAATCTCGTTCAGCTCACGCCCAACTTGTACAAGCTCATGGTACCGGCGAACGGCGTCGCCACCGTGACCTCGACGATCATTCCCATCGCGCCGCCGCGTTTCGGACTCAGCGCGCACGGCGGCGTCAGTTCTCCCCTCGGTAGTTTCCGGAATCGGGCTCAAAGCGGACCGGCATTCACTGGAGACATCGAGCTCCGGTTGACGCCACAGCTGGCCGTGGAGGGACTGTTGGGATTCCAGCAATTCGGCTCCGTGGGTTCCTCGGCGACGTTCCAGCTCCTGCACCTGTCCGGAGGAGGCAAGCTGTACCTGGCCAATTCCAGGCTGCGGCCCTTCGTCGACGCGGGTGGCGGATTGTATGCTCTCGAGGGCGACCCGAGTCGTGGCGGCGTCTACGGCGGCGGCGGAGTGCAGCTGGACCTGTCGATTCCGTTCGCCATCGAGGCGAGCTACGCGGGCCATGCAGTATTCGGCAGCGGTGGCCAGACCCAATTCGGTACGCTGCAAGTGGGCGCGCGGATGCGATTCTGAGATCGGCGCGTGTCACCCGCACGCACCACGGCCAGGCTGCGGCGCTCTGCGTCCGGCCTGGCCGCAACTCTTGCCGGTGTCCGCCCCGCGTCGCATCCTCAGTCTCCAGATGAGCGACGTCCCTGTCATCTTCCTCGCGTTCGCGAACGATCGGTCGCGACCGCTCGAGACGCTGGACCGCGAGCGCAAGAGCATTCAGCGGGCGCTGGAGCCGCTCACGGCCAACAGACGCTGGGAACTTCGCGTCGAGCCCAACGCCACGCTCGACGATATCACGCAGATCTTTCAGAGCGCCGAATTCCGCAACCGTGTAGCGATCTTCCACTACGCCGGTCACGCCGCGGATGACGCGCTCAGCCTCGCGACCGACACCGGGACGAACGCGCCGGCGCGCTCCTCCGGCCTTGCACGGTTTCTCGCCGAGCAGCGCGGACTCGAGCTCGTCGTACTGAACGGTTGCCGCACGCGGGGCCAGGCGACCAGCCTGCTCGACGCCGGCGTCTCGCACGTGGTCGCAACATCAGTGAGCATCGACGACGCCGCGGCCACGCAATTCGCGACCGGCTTCTATCGCGGCCTCGCCGGCGGCGCGACGCTGGCGTCGTCGTTCCGCGAGGCGCTCGCGATTCTCGAGACGAGTGGTGTGCCACGCTCCGCTGCGCGGAGTGTTCCTTCGCACCGCGGCAGCGCGGTCGAGGAAGCGCCGCTGTCGTCCGAGTCTACCTGGTGGGAGCTGTATCCCGGCGAAAGCGCGGCGAATGCCTGGACGCTCGCGGAGGTGGAGCGCGATCCGTATTTCGGTCTGCCGCCGCTCGAGGACGCGCCGCTACCCGCCGCGCCCTTCGTGGAGTATCTGGCGCGCTTCGAGCGCAGGCACGCGGCGATTTTCTTCGGGCGCGGCGACGAGGTGCGGTCGCTCTATCGCGCGCTCACGGACAAAAACACGCCGGCGATCCATCTATTGTATGGGCAGTCGGGCGTGGGCAAGTCGTCGCTGCTCGAGGCCGGGCTGCTTCCCCGCCTCGGCGCTGGCAGCGATGCGCATGAGGTGGTCTACTGCCGCCGCCGCGCTGATCTCGGCTGCCTTGGCACCGTACTCGACGTCATCCCAGCCTCCAGCGAAGCGAAGGCGAAGGCGAAGGCGAAGGATCTGCACGCCGCCTGGCTCGAGCGAGAGTCCGCCTCGAGCAGGCCCATTACCATCATCATCGACCAGGTGGAAGAGGCGTTCACTGCGCCGCGAGCGGCCGGTGGCGCGGCGGAACTTCTCGAGCTGCTGGAAGCCGTCGCCGGGACATTCTCGGGCGGCAACACCAACACACGGCCCCGCGGCAAGCTCGTACTGGGCTTCCGCAAGGAGTGGCTCGCGGAGATCGTCGGACGTCTCAAGGACGCGCAGGTTCCGTACAGTGCGACGTTCGTGGAACCGCTCAAGGCACAGGGAATCATCGAGGCCATCGAAGGCCCGTCCCGGAGTCAGCGACTCAGGTCGTTCTACAACCTGAGCGTCGCGCCGGGCCTCGCGTCCATCATCGCGGAGGACCTGCGCGAGGATCAAGGCTCGCCGATCGCGCCGGTGCTGCAGATCCTGCTGTGGCGCATGTGGAATGCCGCGAAGCGTGCGAGCGAGGGCGCCCCAACGTTCGATACCGCGACGTATCAGGAGCTCAGGAAGAACGGCCTGTTGCTCGACGATTTCTTCAGTGGGCAGGTGGCGGCCATCGACCAGTGGAAGCCCGAGCTGGTGCAGAGCGGATTCGTGCTCGACTACCTGCGCGAGCACACGACTGATCTCGGCACCGCGGCCGAGCGCACGACGGCGCAGCTGGCCGAGCTGTACCCGCATCGCGCGCCGGAGCTGGATGAGATCCGCGAGCGAATGGTGGGCACGTATCACCTGTTGGTCGAACCGCCAGGCGAGTCGAGGGAATCCAGCGCTCGCGCGACGCGTCTCTCGCACGACACGCTGGCGCCGCTGGTGCGGCAGCGCTTCGATGCGTCCACCGCACCCGGACAGCGAGCGCGGCGCCTGCTGGAGAATCGCCAGGCCGACTGGGGAGGGGGACGTAGCACCGGCGAGGTAAAGGCTGCGGAGCTGGAGAAGCCGAGAGAGGACCAGATGGCGTCAGCGGTTCTCGACGACCTGGATCTCACGCAAGTGGAGCGCGGGCAGGCCGGGATGCGCGGGTGGACGAAATCTGAGCGCAGGCTGGTGGAGGCAAGTCGTGCCGCGCGAGCGGTGAGGCAGAAAAGGCAGCGCCAGATCCGGATTCTCGGTTCCATTGCCGCCGTGCTGATTCTCGCTTTCGGCATCGGGATGTGGGCTCAGTACCGCGAGGCGCGGCGAAGTGCACAGGAGGCATCGGCGCGGTCGCTTTTGGCGGAGGCTCGCAATGTCGTGCGCGACGATATTGGCGGAGCGTTGCTCCTGGCGGTGGCCGCCATGCAGGAAGGCGGCTCATGGCTGGAGTTCCAGAACGGCCTGCGGTCGATC
>DASTVV010000162.1:0-2518 GCA_035758925.1 Gemmatimonadaceae bacterium | reverse complement strand
CTGGCGGAACCGGTTGGCCTCGAACACACCACCGGCGGCGAGCGGGAGGAACGCAACGGTGATCGCAACCTGAACGACGATCACCGTAGTCCAGAAACCACCGAACTTGAGTCCGGAGCGCGCCGCACTCTCGTTGCGAAGCGCATCCTGCACGTTGATCCTCGTGACACGCAGCGCCGGCAGAATGCCGACGATCGCGGCGCCGAACAGCGTGAGCACCGCCGTGTACAGCACCGTCCTCCACGAGATGCTGTCGTCGATCCAGTACGGCAGCGCGTCGCTGGCGACGAGCAGATTCAATCCATACCCTAACGAGACTCTCGCGACGATCAGCCCGACAATCGCCGCGACGGTGGCCAGCACCAGCGCTTCGATGAACAGCTGCGCGATAATGCGGCCGCGGCTGGCTCCGAGCGCGGTTCGAACCGTGAGCTCCCAACCGCGCGTGGCAGTCCGGGCGAACACCAGCGTGGCGACGTTCGTGCAGACGATGGCCAGCAGCATCAGGAAAATACCGTTCACCACGTACAGGATGTTCCTGATCATGAGCATCTGCCCGCCTTCGGCGAGTGGCTTCGCATACGCCGTCACTCTCGGCCGCAGATGCTTGTGCGTCACCGGATTGCTTGCCGACATCCGCGCGCCGATCACACCCAGCTCGGCACGCGCGTCAGCCATGGACGCGTTAGGTGCCAGCCGCCCGAAGACCGACACCATCGGACCGGTGCGGGGCGGCAGCACGGCCCCATTCACGCGCAGCGGCATCCAGATCCGTTCGCTCACGGGGAAGCCGAAGCCTTCCGGCATGACGCCGACAATCGTCGCTGTGGCGGTGCCCACCTTCACCGTGCGACCCACGACCTGCGGATCACTCTCGAACCGGGTGTTCCACAGCCTATGACTGATGACGACCACAGGCGGCTCTGCCGGGCTTTCGTCCTGCTCCGTCAGCGTACGACCCTTGAGCGCTGCCGTTCCCAGCAGCTTGAAAGCGTTGGCCGTGATCTCGACTCCGCGCACTGGCTCGACGCGTCCATCCTCGGTGACGAGGTTTCGCACGAAACTGACGGCCGCGCCCAGCTCGTCCACGGTCCTGACCTGCTCACGCCAGGTCGCGAAGTCGTGCAGCGTTCGCCCTTCGGTCGAAAACGCGCTCACGTCCCAATTGAGAATCGAAACCACACGGTCGGCGTCCCGAATCGGTAGCCGCGGGTTCTGCCATTTGTTGATCGCTTCGAAGTAGAGCGTGCCCAGCGCGATCGCGACCGCGATGGCCAGCGTACCGACCACGGTAAGCCCTGGATACCGCGCCAGCATGCGGACCCCAACCTTGAAGTCCAGCCAGGAGAAACGAACCGGGTCGATGCGATTCATGGTTCCGTCTGTGAGGTTGAACGCCCTACGGCGAAGCGCGACCAGTGCTGCCAAGCGCTTTGCATTGTAAAGGCAAGCCGCGCGGGGCGCAACGCCCGGGGTCCTTCACTTGACGTTTCTGGTGGGCACCCCGCATTCTACGGCTCCACTAGACGGTCTAGTAAACCCGCCATGCCACCGAAAGCCGCTCCGCTCCTGCAGGGAACGCTGGACCTCATCGTCCTCCAGCTCCTGCGCGCCGAGCCGACGAACGGGTACGATCTGAGCCTGCGGATCCAGGCGATCTCGCGCGACGTGCTCAATGTGAACGCCGGTTCACTCTACCCCGCGCTGTATCGGCTGGAGAGCCGCGGCCTGATCAAGGCGTCGTGGGCGGAGACGGAGAAGGGGCGCCGCGCCAAGGTGTACACACTGACCGCCGCGGGCGCCAAGCACCTCACCGATCAGCGTGAGAGCTGGGAGCGCTTCTCCGGCGCGCTCGCCGCGATCCTGCGCGTCACCTGACGGTCCTGCTGCCTCGCCGGCCGAGCCTAACGTGGATGTCCATCCACCACCGACGGTCCAGGGCGGATCAACGTCGGCGGCTCAGACGAACAACATGGCAAGCACGGCGGTGAGCGCGACCAGCGCGACAATCCCAACCACCGTGTGCGGGCTGATACGAAGTTTTCCAGTCATTGCTAACAATGCCTGTGCACTCGAGCGAAGCGCCAGGGCCGCGTCGGTGACGTTTCGTCCGCGCCCACCGTCGTGAGGCAGTAGATCGCGTCGCGTCGATTTCGCGTCGCGCCGGCCCCAATGTGTCGCGCATGTCCAGCAGCCTTCGTCACACTACACAGTCCGTTCCTGCCTACGAGCCCGAGCACGACGGCGTGCGACGTGGATGGCGGTTCGTCGTCGCCGCGTTGCTTGTGATGGCCGTCGCATCGCTCTCTCTCCGTCCGGTCTGCCGGCCGGATGTTGCAGGCGCCAATGAGTCCGGATTCGGCGTTCGGCACGCGCAGCGCGGTTCCACCTGGCTCCACTGCGAGCCATGGATTCGCCGCGCCTTGACCGACTGAGCCACACCCGTTCGCTGACAGATCCCGGCGGCACGCCTTGGCTTATTGAGGCTCGAGCTCTAAGCTTGGGACGTGCCGCTCCC
>DASTVV010000140.1:0-4195 GCA_035758925.1 Gemmatimonadaceae bacterium | reverse complement strand
TCCAGCGCGTAGATGGGCTGCAGCCGGCCCGGGTGACTCATGTCGGCACAGCGCGACTCGACCCAGTGCGTGAATTCCCGCGCTTCATCCGTGAAGCCCAGACGCAACATCGCATAGACCGCAAAGGAAGAGTCGCGCACCCAGATGTACCGGTAGTCCCAGTTGCGTGTCCCGCCAATGCTGGTAGGTAAACCGAAGGTCGGCGCTGCCAGGATTCCCCCGGTTCGCCGGGATTGCATCATCTTGAGCACCAGCGCCGAGCGGCTCACTTCGTCGTGCCAGCGCCCGTGGTACGTGGACTGCCCGATCCAGTTGCGCCAGAAGTTGACCGTCTTCTTGAATGCGCGCGCGACGTGCGGGCGATCGAGCACGAAGGGGGGGAAGCCGTCCGCCAGCTGCTCGATGACGATGGCGACACTGTCACCGGTCAGCAGCGAGAACCGTGCGACGACGTCCTGTCCTGCCTGCTGGAGCGGCACCATCGCGGCGACGCGCAGCCGCAGCGACGAATCCTTCGCCGTGAAGATGGCTTCCCGATCGTTCACCTGAACCGAGTGACCCAGGGCGCCGTACCCCATTCGCGGCGCGCATTTCACTTCCACTTCGAACGAGCCGCGCACGGCCTTCACTCGACGGATGATCCGGCTGGGCCCGGGCTTGTCCGGGATGGGCATGAAGTCCGAGATCTCGCAGACGCCCTCGTCCGCCAGCATGCGCGTGAGGAGGACGTTCGTGTCGGGCAGGTACATCTGCTTCTGGCGCGCGTGCTCCAGGTGCGGGGTGATCTCGAAGCTTCCCCCGCGATCCGCGTCCAGCAGACTGGCGAACACCGTGGGAGAGTCGAACTCCGGGAGACACAGGAAATCGATCCGGCCGTCGAGGCCGACGAGGGCGACGGTTTGCATGTCGCCGATGACTCCATGTGACTCAATCGGCGGGTAGCGATCGGCGTCAGACGGCACTGCGGCAACCCGGGCAGTGAGAGTGCATCGCGATATAGCTGTGGGCTGTCAGCTGTGAGCTGTAAGCTGTGAGAGACAATGAAGGCGTTCTTTGACTCACAGCTCACAGCTTGCAACTCATAGCCCACAGCCATATCGCGACTCCAGTCATCCTGCGGCGGTCCAATCTGATCACTCACAGCAAGAACCGAGAGAGCGCAACTCGACGAAGCGATCTCGACCCTACATTCCGACCCGCCCGGTGACGAACACGTTCACTGGCGGCAGAACGTAGTACCTCGCCTCGCCCGCACTCACATGCCCGCCGGCGAACTTCCGCGAGTTCGCGACGTTGTTCACGTGCAGCGCCACGCCATGCGCGCCGCGTGTCCACTCGAGCGTGACGTCGGCCACGTAGTACGACGGCAGCACCAGTGCGGCGTTGCCTGTGTTGGTGAGGTTCGCCACGCTGTAGTAGCGGCCGGCCAGCGTCGCGGAGAGCGACGGCGTGAGTCGCATCGTTGCGTGCTGTGCGCTCACGACCTCGGGGGTGAGCAGTGGCGCGACATCCACATAGGAAGTCCCCGTCTCGTCATCGGTGAACCGCGCGATGCGGCCGCGCATCACCGTGGCGGACACGCCGGTCTCCAGTCGCTCAGTTGGCCGCCAGGTCGCGTCCGCTTCGACGCCGCGGCGCCAGCTGCGCGGGACATTGGTGCGGAGCGGCGTGCCGATGTAGCTCAGCCGGCCGACGGCGAGGATCTCGTTGCGGAATTCCATCGCGAACGCGTTCGCGGACACTGCGAAGTCGTCGCCGCCGTAGTGCGCTCCAACCTCGAGATCGTGCGCGCGCTCGGGCCGAACGGTGGTAAACGGCCCGACGAACGCGACGTTGGACGTGTCCAGATTGTCGAACCCGGCGAACATGTCGCTGCGCGCGGGCTCGCGCGAGTTGACGCCGTACGAGATGTAGGCGCTGAGTGCCGGCCGCACCGTCCACGTCGCGCCGACCTTCGGATTCAGGAAGCTCCAGCTCACCGAGCTCGCGGCAATCGCCGCGTTGGCGTCCGGCACGTAGTGGAACCGTGCCGTGCGGCCTTGCACGTCGCCGAACAGCGTGACCGCGCCGACGTCGTACGCCAGCTTGGCGAACGCGCTCGCGTCGTCCTTTTCGCCCGTGTTGAAATACAGCTTTTGCGCGACATCGGGCCGCGCGTACGCGTAGTGATCGCGCGCATAGGTGTTGGCGTTCACGCCGACGCTCAGCCGGGCGCGGTCGCGCTCCAGGGACCACACCGACGTCGCACCGTACCACGCGAAATCGAGATGGAAATCCCAGTTGTCGCCCTGGGGCTGGTCGCAGGCATTGATGCACACGTCGTAGTTCCCGCTGGCGGAGATGCGGTACACCGTGGCTGATGCCGTCGAGTTGGCGCCCAGGAGCCGCGTGTAGGTGAGCGCCGCGATCTGTTCCCCGAAGCGGTCGACCTCGTCGGGACGCAACGGGTTGAAGCGCCGGTCCCGCGCCAGCTCCGCCTCGGTGGCGCCGACGTACGCGAGCGTGTCGGCGAAAAGGCCCGCGAGCGCCGTGAGCTTGAGGACGTCGCGCTCGCCAACGTATGCAGCACTGAGGAATCCCGAGCGACCTTCCATCCCCGAGTGTCTTCGGTAGCCCGACGACTGCAGCGCGGATGCGCGCGCGTAGGCGGCGAACCGTCCGGACGTCAGTCCCGTCGTGTATTCGGCGCTGGCCCGGGCGCTGCCGAAGGACCCGCCCTGGAGCTGGACCTGGCCGGTGCGTCTGGCGTTCGCGACTGGGACCGTCTGGAAGTTGATCGACCCGCCGTAGGATGCCGTACCAGGCGCGCTGGTGCCGACGCCGCGCTGGATCTGCACCGAGCCCACGCTGTTCATGAGGTCGGGGAAGTCCGCGAAGTACAGCACCTGGTCCTCAGGATCGTTCAGCGGGATGCCGTCGATCGTGAGGTTGATGCGCGACTGATCGATGCCGCGCAGCCGGAGATAGCTGTAGCCCCAGTAATTGGCCGCCTCGGAATACGACGTGAGCGACGGCGTTCCCTGGAGGATGAGGGGGACGTCCTGCCCGAAGGACCGGCGGTCCAGCTCTGCCGCCGTGAGGGTTCTTGCGGACACCGGCGCCTCGTTTCCGGTGCCACCTCGGATTGCCGTCACGGTGACGGCCTCGAGGGTTCGCGTGCTGTCCTGGCGGACGTGGGTGGAATCAGGCCTGCCCTGCGCGAGCAGGGCGGCGGGGGCGGCAAGAAGCGCCCAGGCTACCACGAGTTTTGTCATCTCGACTCCCTACGCCGGTATGAACCGGATCAGGTTCGACGGGTGTGATCTCAGCGCTGAAAGGCAGCGCACCCCGGTCGAGTGGAAATGTAAGCCAACGTCTCCCGCCACCAACTCCCTGGCCTCGAACCTCAGGCGGAGGTACGGCGCCGAAGGTTGGAGTTGGGATTTGCGCGCATTGTGACAGACCGCTAGGTTACTGGCGCGATTCGGCACCCGTTCGTGCCGTTCCAGCGATCACGTTAAGGGACCTGGCTTCGCGCGAGGTCCCTTTGTCGTGTTCGGACCCTCCACAATTCTTTACCAAGCGAGTGCAGTGATGCGTACCCAAGGCGTCGTAAAGTGGTTCAATGATTCAAAGGGCTTCGGCTTTATCACCCCGGACGGAGGCAGCAAGGACTGCTTCGTCCACTACTCAGCTATCCAGGGCAACGGCTTCAAGTCGCTTGCCGAGGGCGACCGCGTGGAATTCGACGTCGTTCAGGGTCAGAAGGGTCCGGCGGCGGAAAACGTCGTCAAGGTCTGAGCACGACTTTTTGACTTTGATCAGTCAGTAGTGAGCTTTGGGCCCTGGGTTTTGGCTCTTTGAGCGTTATGCTCAGAGGCACAAGATCCGGGGCCCAAAGCATTCCAGCCCCATCGTAGTCCCAATTACGGAAGCGAATGGCCAAAGAAGAAGCGATCCAACTCGAGGGGACGGTGACCGAAGTGCTGCCGAACGCGACCTTTCGCGTGACGCTGCCCAATGGACACACCGTGCTCGCGACCCTGGGCGGGAACATGCGACGGTTCCGGATCCGGGTGCTCCAGGGCGATCGCGTGACCGTGGAAGTCTCGCCGTACGACCTGACGCGCGGACGAATCACGTTCCGGCACAAGATCTGACGCTCCGAGCACAGGTTCTCGCGCAGGGCCCTCCGGATTAGAGCTCCTCGCGCCAG
>DASTVV010000123.1:0-28038 GCA_035758925.1 Gemmatimonadaceae bacterium | reverse complement strand
CGCCTTCCGCTGCCCGCTGCGAGCGCCGACGTTGTCGTCTCGGGACTGGTGCTGAATTTCGTTCCGCAGCCCGAGCTGGCGCTGGCCGAGATGGCCCGTATCGTTCGACCCGCGGGTACAGTAGCGATCTATGTGTGGGATTACGCGGGTGAGATGCAGCTGATCCGCCGGTTCTGGGACGCAGCCGCGGAGCTCGATCCACAGTCCGCCACTCTGGACGAAGGACGGCGGTTCCCGGTCTGCAACCCGCGCGCACTCGAAGCACTCTTCCGCGATGCGGGGTTCGGGCAGGTTGAGAGCCGGGCCATCGACGTGGCGACACGCTTTCGGAACTTCGAGGATTACTGGACGCCTTTCCTTGGAGGCCAGGGTCCCGCTCCCGGATACGCGATGTCCCTGCGCGAGGCTCGGCGTGAACGCCTGCGCGAGCGTCTTCGTGATCAGCTTCCCACGGCACCCGACGGCTCGATCGATTTGATCGCTCGCGCCTGGGCTGTCCGTGCCGTCAAGACGTCCGGCACCGCCGGTACCTAGACATCCTCTCGTCGATGCGACACGTCGTCTCCGTCTTCGTAGCGGTCGTCGTCGCCGGCATCGACTACGCGGCAGGGAGCATTGCTGAAGCCAGTCACACGCCGCCGACCTGATCGCCGCCGGTCGCGTGCACATTGTCCAGGCTTCTGTCGCCGCTCTCCCGATAGGCGGCGCCCAGTTCGACCTCGTGACGGCCGTCGAGACCCACTACTACTGGCCTGGCCTGGTGCGCTGCTTCGGCGAAGTCCGGCGGGTGCTGCGCCCGGGTGGTCAGTTCGTCCTGATCGCCGAGGTCCATGGGACACCGGCGTCCGGATGGCTGCTGCGTCTCGCGATGGCGCCCATGCGAGCTTCAGCCCTGAGTGTCGAGGAGCATCGCAAGCTCCTTGAAGAGGCGGGCTACGAGGGAATCGAATTGACCACCGATCGTCGCGCGTGGCTGTGCGCCGTGGCGGAGACCGGCCATCACCGCACGGGCCTTCTTCTCGAGGTGACGAAGGTGCGCTCCATCAAGGACTGGAAGTGGTAACTCGTCGGGAGTACTGCCGACGCGCCGCTGTCGATTCGGCAAGTCCGCGTTCGTACTAAGGGTGAGCCGCGGACATGCCGTCGGCACGCCGACCGAAAATGGAGGTTCCAATGAAGACGTACCTGCTGAGCATCTACCAGCCCGATGGCGGGACGCCAGCGCCGGAATTCCTGGCGCGCGTCATGGGGGACATCGACGCGATGAATCGCGACCTCAAGGCGGCCGGAAGCTGGGTGTTCGCCGGCGGCCTGCATTCGCCGAGCACGGCCACGGTAGTGCGCGCCACCGGCGACGACGTCCTCATGACCGACGGTCCGTTCGTCGAAGGCAAGGAACACCTCGGAGGGTTTACAGTGATCAGGGCGCCGGACCTGGACGCGGCGCTCGCATGGGGACGCCGCCTTGCGAGAGCGACCACGCTGCCAGTCGAAGTGCGGCCCTTTCGCGGAGTCACCGACTGAACGCGGTGACACCGGCCTCCGAGATCGAGCGCGTCTTTCGCGCGGAGTACGGCCGCGCCGTATCGGTGCTCGTGCGTCTTTGCGGCGACATCGATCTCGCCGAGGAAGCCGTACAGGATGCGTTCGTCTCGGCGATGGAGCGCTGGCCGGCTGCGGGAGTGCCGCCGAGCCCCGCGGGATGGATCATCACGACCGCGAGGACTCGCGCCATCGATTGTTTTCGCCGGGAGACGTCCCGCGACGACCGTCACGCCGAAGCCGTTCGACTCATGGCAAGCGACACCGTGGACGACGTGCCGGAGGATGAACCAGTGAGGGATGATCAACTGCGTTTGATGTTCACGTGCTGCCATCCGGCGCTGGGCATCACTGCGCAGGTGGCGCTCACGCTGCGCCTCATCGGCGGACTGACGACGGCGGAGATCGCGCGTGCCTTCCTGGTCCCCGAGTCAACGTTGGCCCAACGGTTGGTGCGCGCGAAGGGAAAGATCCGCGACGCCCGAATCCCTTATCGCGTGCCCGACGCGCGCGACATTCCGCAGCGACTGCGCGCGGTACTCGCGGTCGTGTATCTCATCTTCAACGAAGGCTATGCCGCAAGCGCCGGCGACCAGCTTGTCCGCGACGCTCTGTGCGCAGAGGCCATCCGCCTCGGCCGGCAGCTGCACGCCCTCCTTCCGTCAGAGCCGGAGGTGATGGGCCTGCTGGCGCTGATGCTGTTGATTGCATCACGCCGGGCAACGCGTACCAGCGCGGACGGAGCTATGGTGCTCCTCGCGGATCAGGACCGCACGTGCTGGGATCGCGACCTGATCCGCGAGGGCCAGGCGATAGTGAAGGAATGTCTGCGTCGCAACCAGCCCGGGCCCTATCAGATTCAGGCCGCGATCAACGCCGTACACGTGGACGCGTCGACCCATGCCGACACCGACTGGCGCTCGATCCTGATGCTGTACGACCAACATATGGCCATCGCGCCGAACTCCGTGGTTGCACTGCATCGCGCGGTCGCGGTGGGCGAAGTGGAGGGTCCGTCAGCGGCCCTGGCGCTGGTGGACCTGCTGGACCTGCGCGGGTATCACTTGCTGCACGCAGTGCGCGCAGACCTCCTGCGTCGGCTGGGGCGGAACGCGGAAGCCGCCGCGGCATATGATGCCGCGATCGACCTCTGTCAGAGCATGACGGAGCTCGAGTTCCTGAACCGCCGGAAGCAGAGCGTGATGGCGCTATGAGGTTTGACTGCCTGAATTGTACGAGCTACCATGGCACGATGAGCGAACGCGCCCAGGGACTGCTTCTCATCGTTCTGGTCCTGCTCGCGGCATTCGTGCTCAGCAAAGTGGTTGGGCCGTCGTCCTCGTTGGTGCTCCTCTTTGCGCTCCTCGCGGTCAACGCAGCTCGGGTGTCGTACCGGAATCGGCAATCCCGCAAAGAACTGACCCGCATCATTCATTTCCTCCAGTCTCGTGATGCCGCGGAGCGCGAAGAGCTCCTCGAGCGCATCGGCTCGCCGCCGCTCGTCCACTACCTGCGGGAGATCCTGGCCGCCAAGGGCGTCGTGGAGCGGGAAGGCGACACGGAGCGCTTCCCCTTTCCGGACTTGTATCGTCGGCGTGTCGAGATCCTGTACTGGGGGAGTTGGAGTGCCAGCGCGGCGCTGCTCCTCACGGCCGGCTTTGCGTCCATGTCTACCGCCGCGCGCGCCACGCTGTTCGTGATTGCGATGATTGCGGGCTTCATGGCCCGCGTGCTGTCGCGCGTCGAACGGCAATTCCGCACGATCATCGAGGTCACCCCGTTCCGCGTCAGCGAAATCGGCTTTGACGGGTCACGGCGGACCGTCCTGTTCAACCGCTACCTCGAGCTGCACAACGAGCCGAAATATCAGCGCATGCGGTTGAGTCCGGGCAACGCGGCGATGGGCATCACGCTCGACTATCGTCGGCTGGGGTTCGAGCGACTGGCCGGGCTCATCGTGTCGTACGGCAGGTTTCGCGCAGAGGATCAGTCGGCGCCTTCCGCCGCCAAGTAACGGCATGTCCATGCAACTGAGAGACGTCATCGTCGGTCCGGCCGTCGAGGAGATCGTCGTCGCCGAGGAGCAGCTGCGTGCCGCGCAACTGGCCGGCGACATGCACACCTTGAGTCGTCTCATCGACGACGACCTGCTGTTCACCGGACCGAACGGAGAGCTTGCCACCAAGGCGCAGGACCTGGACGCGTATCGCTCGGGCACCGTGCGCTTTCTCGCCCACGACCCGCAGGAGCTGCGGGTGCGACCCGTCGGTCCGGACGTCATGGTGGCATCGCTTCGCGCCCGACTCGAGGTGAGCGTAGCCGGCACCGTTGCCAAGGGCACGTATCGTTACACGCGTGTGTGGGCACGCGGTGCGCACGGCGACTGGCGCGTTGTGGGGGGACACGTGAGTCAGGTTGCGACGTAGCGCAGCCTCGGGGGTCTTCATCCTGCTTTCACGGTTTCTTCACGTCGCCGTCATGAACATGAAAGACGCGTGATGCATCATGGAGCTACCCCGCGTGGAGGCTCCATGACTTCGCTACGTCCAACAGGCGTACAAGCGTCTCCGAATGTCACACCGATGATCGACGTCATGCTGGTATTGTTGATCATCTTCATGGTTGTCGCCCCAGCTTTGATTTCTGGAAGCCCGGCAATTCCGCCTGCCGCCGATAACCTCAGGTCTCATCCGGAAGAGGAGACCGACCACACGCTGGACGTCGATGCGGATGGCGCGCTCTATCTCGATAGGCAGCCGGTGTCGCGAGACACGCTCGCGCAGAGACTGACGCGCATGTACGCTCCCGGCGTGGAGAGCCGGGTGCTGTACCTGAGAGCCGACAAGCGCCTCGAGTACGCTCGCGTTCAGGATGTCCTCGAGTTGGCGCGCTCGCGCGGTGTAGCGGTTGTGGGTATGGTATCCGAAGCGCGGTCCCAGGGGCATCGGCAGTTCGACTAGCCTCGCTTCAGGACATGGCGTCATAGAGAGCCAGCGGGCGCCGCACGAGAGTTGCGTGATCACTACGGCGGCGATGACGACAGGCCGACGATGGGCACTCGCAAGCGCGGTCCTCGCCGGAGCGGCTGTCGGGCTCGGAGTCTTCACGTTCGGCTACGCCCGCGGCTACTCGTACCTCGGTCATGATCCCGCCGCGTGTGCCAACTGTCACGTCATGAACGAACACTATGCCGCCTGGATGAAGGGCAGTCACCACGCGGCCGCGACGTGCAACGATTGTCATACACCGCACAGTGTCATCCCCAAGTATGCCGTGAAGGCGCGGAACGGTTTCTGGCATTCGTTCCATTTCACGACGGGCGGCTATCCCGATCCGCTTCGTATCACCGAACGGAATCGCAAGGTGACCGAGGCCGCCTGCCGCTCCTGTCACGCGGACATCGTCGCCGCGATCGACCGTCCGCTCGCGGCACACGTCGCTGGCACGGGCGGTGAACCAATCTCCTGCATCCGGTGCCACCGTTATGTGGGCCACTGGGTCCGCTGAGGACTTCTGAATGAATGACCAGGGACGGCCGTCGCGTCGGCTCAGTGCCGGGTGGCTCGCGGCCATTGCCGCCAGCGCCGCCCTTGGCGTCATCGGCATTGCGGCACTCCTGACGACTATCGTCCAGCGCAAGCAGGAGGCTCGGAGTCCGTTCTACAAGGTTGTCGCGCTGGACGACACGACGCAGGATGCGGCCGTCTGGGGCAAAAACTTTCCCCTCCAGTACGACGACTACCGCAAGACGACCGATCAGGTGCGAACACGCTTCGGCGGCAGCGAAGCAGTTCCACGCACACCGACACAGGCGGACCCGCGATCGGTCGTCGCGGAATCGCGGCTCGAGGAAGATCCGCGCCTGAAGGAGTTCTGGGCGGGCTACGCGTTCTCGAAGGACTTTCGCGAAGAGCGCGGTCACGCCTACATGCTCCTCGACCAGGAACTCACCGAACGCCAGCACGTGACGAAGCAGCCGGGCACCTGCCTCCATTGTCACGCATCGGTGTACGTGCCGTACAAGCGTGCCGGCAATGGTGACCTCACACGGGGCTTCGAGGCGCTGAACCAGATGCCCTACTTCGAGGCCCGCAAAACCGTAACGCATCCCGTGTCGTGCATCGACTGCCACGATCCGTCGAACATGCAGTTGCGGGTGACACGCCCCGGGTTCATCGAAGGCATGCGCCGCCTCGAGGCCAGCCAGGGCGTGCGGGACTACGACGTCAACAAGCAGGCGACGCGGCAGGAGATGCGGGCGTTCGTCTGCGGCCAGTGCCACGTTGAGTACTACTTCCAGGGGAAGGAGAAACGACTCACGTACCCCTGGGGCAAAGGCCTCACCGCCGACAGCATCCTCGCGTACCAGGATTCGGTCGGCCAGACCGACTGGGTGCACGCGATCAGCGGCGCCACAATGCTCAAGGCGCAGCATCCGGAATTCGAGATGTGGAACCAGGGCGTTCACGCGCGCTCAGGCGTCGCGTGCGCGGACTGTCACATGCCCTACAAGCGCGAAGGCGCACAGAAAATCTCCGACCATCACGTGCGCAGCCCGGTGCTGAACATCAATCGCGCCTGCCAGACGTGTCACCGCTGGTCCGAGGACGAATTGAAGCAGCGCGTCGAGACCATTCAGGATCGGACGTTCGAGATGCGCAACAGGGCGCTGGACGCCGTGCTCCAGCTGACGCGGGACATCGCCGCGCAGCTCAAACGCGACAGCACGGTTCCGGGCGTCGGCCTCGCGCGGATTTATCAGCGGAAGGCGCAGTTCCTCGCCGACTTCATCGAGGCGGAGAACTCGATGGGGTTTCACGCACCGCAGGAAGCCGCGCGCGTCCTCGCGACGTCAATCGATTATTCGCGTCGGGGCCAGATGGCGCTGCGGGGCGAGAACCTGCCGCCGGTGACGAACCCGGCGGCGGCGGTGCGGGCACCCAGACCGTCCAGGCAGTGAGTCCAGTGTCGTGTGCCTGGGCCCTACGCCAGAGTGGGACTGGGATGAGCGCCACATATCGATCCAACGGAGGTCCACGCGGCCAACGGAATCGTTTTCAACCCAAGTTATCGGCGTACATCAGATCGATCCGCGGTCATCGGCGTCGCGCGTTTGGCGCAGATGCCAGCAATCACGGCGCCGGACAGCGCCCCGCCAGCCAGCCGCGCCGGAATCCGATCCCGCACAGGCCGCGGACGATGAATGGACTCTTCCGCATGTATCGCCAGACGAGATCCGTGCGATAATTCTCGATCATGATCAGGATTGGACCCTGATCGATGCCGAGGTAGTCACTGTCAACCCACGACTTGCTCGGAATGATTCGTCCCTGGCGCACAGGGATCTCGGCGGACCGCAACGTCGCGTTGAACGCATCCAGGAAGCCATAACGACCGAACAGATGGTCGCCGTACTTCTGGCGCATCGCCATCAATGCGGGAATCGCGATTTCCGGGGCGAACGGCACCGACCCTCCTGCGGCCGTCGGCGCGATCGTGCCGTCGTCGTTTATCTGATCGCCGCCAGCGCCTCGCGCCCAGTACGTGTGGAACTGCCGCGATCGTCCATCCACAGTCATCGTGGTATCGAGCGGACCGTCGCTTGCGGTCAGTCCCCATTCATTCGCGGAGTAATCGCGCCAGCCGCCGGGATTCGCGACGGCATACGCGCGCTGCGAGAGCGTCACGCGGCGTGAGTTCTCGAAGTAGTCGATTCCCTTCCCGCGCATGTATGCGTCCTGAATGCCGCGAAAGTCGATCCACGCGTGCGAGTACTGGTGGCCGAACAGCGGCGCGAATTGCACGAACTCCTGGCCGTGGAACCGGTCCCACCTATAGCCCGACGTCCACGCCTGCCATGACGACTGCTCTATCGGAAACGTGGGCGACCCAACCGCCATCGCGTACAGCAGCATCGCCTCGTTGTAGCCGATCCACCGGCTCGCGATGAAGCCGCGATTGGCGCGGTCGGACGGAGGATGCCATCCCATGCTGAGTGATGGCTGGCCGTCGCGCGCCCATTGCCAGTCCACGCGGAAGTAAATCGAGTCCGCCAGCGTGCGAATCCTGGCTTCGCCAGCATCGTCGCGATCGAAGTACTCGCGGCAAAAGAGCACGCCGGCGAGGAGCAGACCGGTATCGATCGTGGACAGCTCGACGTTCCGGAACCGGTGCCCCGTCTCCATGTCCAGGAAATGGTAGAAGAACCCGCGATATCCCGTGACGTCGGAAGAGCCCGTGCCTTGTGGCGCGCGCCAGAAGAATTCGAGGGTCGTGAGCACCCGGCCGCGCGCCTGCTCGCGGGTGATCCAACCACGCTCGACCCCGATTGCGTACGCCGTGAGCCCGAACCCGACCGCCGCGATGCTCGAGAACGACTTTGTCGGCCACCGGTCGGGAACGAGGCCGTTGCGAGGGTTGGTGGTCTCCCAGAACCAGTCGAAGGTGCGACGCTGGACGGTGTCGAGAAACGCGGCCTGTGCAGCGTCCGCGGTGAACCCCGCCGGCGTCACGGCCGCCGAATCGGAGCTCGATGGCTCCGGCGCGCCGCAACCGGCAGTCCCGGATACGACGAACGCGCCGGCGAGGATCATCCCTCGCCGGCGCAACCCGGTCCCTTCATCGAACCACCGACGCGATTCGTTCACGCGGTCACTGCGCGCGATACCCGTAACGCAGGCCAAGCTGAAGTCTGCGACCGAGGCCGGCGCAGTTCGGCGTCCCGTATTGTGCCCGCCACGCTGGTGTCTGATCCACCTGCGGCGGAATGCCGGCTCGGTCGCCGTAACATCCCCAGTTCGCGGAGTTGAATGCGTTGAAGAGATCGAACACCACGGCTGTCTCCTGCCCCTGCGCCAGACGCAACGCCTTCTCCACGCGAAAATCAGCGTTCTGATAGGCGAAGACGTGGCCCATGCCGAGGAACGGCCGTCCGGGCGGCTCGAAGATGTAGAACTTCCTCTCGAATGGACCGTTGCCAGCCGTTGCATCCGTGGAGTTGATCGCGATGCCCGAGCCGAGATTCACGATGCCGCTCAGCATGAACTGATAGGGAAGTCTCACGATGCCATTCGCCACAATTGCATGCCGCTGGTCGCCCGGCGCGCGCAGCCGTGGACGGTCTGCAACCGTGGGATACCGATCGTCGAAGCCCCAGAAAATGTCCGTGCTCTGACCCTGCTCCTCCGTGCGCGCCAGTGTGTATGCGACTGCTCCACCCCAACGCGTGTCGCCGCGAAGCGGCCGTTCCACCTGAAGCTGCAGCGCATCATACCACGTTTTCACGCGATCGTCGCTGGCGAAGACCGTGTTGTAGTTCCTTGGGTTCGTGGTCTCCGGCCCGCCGAACGGGCTCACGCGCACGTAGTTCATGCCGTTGAAGCCGCGGATGCCATTATACGAGGCGGTCAGACGCAGTCCCCGGTATGCCTGACGCACGCCCGCGCTGTACTGGTGTGTCTTTGGCGGCTCGAGATCGTTGGCGACGAGGAAGACTTCGGGCGCCGTCGCAAAGCTCAGCGTGCGCAGCTGCGCCGGATCGAAATACGTGTCGTTCCAGACGGCGCAGGCAAAATCCGTCGGAGCGCACGCGTTGTTGAAGTTGATCGTCATCTGCCGGAACTGCCGGCGGAACTTCTCGTCGAACAACGTATTCCAGTAGTTGCGGTCGTAGTAGATGCCGAAGCCGCCGAAGAACACGGTGCGCTCGTCACCGAACACGTCGTACGACGCCCCGAGACGCGGCTGAAACGCCTTGAGGTACATCGGGCGATCGCTGCGTCCCGCGGTGATGAAACGCTCGATGCCGCCGAGATTCTGCATGATCGGCACCACCTGCGTTCCGGTCGGCGTTGGTTGATTGACCACGAGATTGCCTGCCAGCGCGCGCAGGGAGTCGGCAAGCGGCTGCGGAGTCACGTACGAGTTGTTGATCGCATTCGTCTCCGCGTCCCACCGAATGCCGAGGTTCAGCACGAGCTTGCGCGTCACGTTCCAGTCGTCCTGCACATACAGACCGAACTGCGCGTTGCTCGTGCTGACCTTCGGATCTCCAAACGCGAAGGAGGCGTTGTACGGTCGCGCGTAGTTCTCATTGGAGCGAAAGCGGTACACGGGCGTCGTGAACTGGAAATCCTTGGTGGCCGAGTACCCGAGGAGGTCCATCGACGCGCCGGTCTTGAAGGCATGGTCGCCGAACCACTGCACGCCTGCTCTCGTGATATCGTCGCGGAACGAGACGCGGTCCTGAACCCAGTCCTGCCGGCCGTCCCGCCCGCCAACCGTGACGATCTGCTCGTACACCTTTGCGACCAGATCCGGATTCACGGGCGTGGGTTTCCAGGTGAAGTGCTGCGCGTTGACTTGCACCTCGTTGAGCCAGCGGTCCCCGGCGTACTTCCAGCTCACGCCGCCGCTGTACGTGTCGTTGCGGACGTTTTCCGCCGACTGGTAGCTCGTCGCCCCGCCAAAACCACGGAAATCGGTTTCTTTGCGCAGGCTGAAGGTTCCGTCGAGACTGCTGCGCTCGCTTCTGACCCACGTCAGCTTGCCGAAGCCGAGGTGCTCGCGAAACTCGCTGATGAAGCGACCTGCATATTGCTGCGGATTGAGCCCGGCCGGCGCCTGCGCCGCGTTTGGTCCAAGCGTCACGGTCTGTGGCTCGTCACGAGCATTCAACTCGTAGGTGCCAAAGAAGAACAACTTGTCACGCTGGATCGGTCCGCCGATGCTGCCGCCTGCCTGGAGTCGCGAGTAGTTGGGCGGCGGTCCCGGTGGAGTCGTGCTCGCCGTGAACGCGTCACGGGCGACGAGTCCCTTGTCGACACGGTATCCGAAGAAATCACCTTCCCACCGATTCGTCCCGGTTCGTGTCGTGGCGCTGATGATCGCGCTGGCGGCCTTCTGGTATTCGGCCTTGTAGTTCTGCGTCAACACGCGGAACTCCTGCACCGCCGCCTGCGGGAACGGATTTCCCTTGCTGGCGTCCTGGCCGACGACACCACCGCGGAGGACGTCATTCTTGTACGACACACCGTCCACGAAGACGTTGACCGCCTCCGCTGGCTGTCCGCCGGCCGAGAGGAACTTCCGCGAGTCATTCACTTCGGTCGCGGTGAGCCCCGGCGCGAGCCGCGCGATGTCGAGGAAGTTGCGCTCGGCGCTTGGCAGATTGTCGATCTGTTCGCGCGTCACGTTGGTGCTCACTTCGGATGTGCGGGTCTCGCGGGCCTCGGTGTTCGCGCTCACGGCCACCGCCGCGAGCTGTACCGCCGCCGTGGTGAGCGAGAAATCCACGTCGAGTGTCTGACCGATGAGGAGGCGCACGGTGCGCGTTTGAGGCGCCATCCCCAGTTTGCGCGCGGACACCTCGTACTGACCGGGACGCAAACCACCCAGATAGTAGTATCCGCTGGTGGCGGTGGTTGTGACGCGGCGCTGGTTCGTTTCCAGGCTGCGCAACGTCACGGTGACGTCGGCCGCGGCCGTGGCGTTGTCGCCACGAACGTATCCTCGGAGATTCGAGGTCGCGGTCTGGGCCGACGCGAGAGCGGGGAGCGCGAGGAACACGACGAGCAGGGCTCCAGGCGCGCTGCGGGTGGTGCGCGGAATACACGCGCGCACGCCGCGGGCAATGAGACGATACATCGAACAGCCTCCGACTGGACAGCGATCGGGAGTGAATCAAGCGTCATCGCTCGCATGGCGAACGTCTCGACCTTTCCTTCCGCAGTCAAGGGTTCGCGATCGTCACTACGCTGAGTCGCCACGAAGCGCTGCGATGACGTACGGGCAGCGATGGAGAGTGACGATGGGCGCTCGCGGGGTAGTGAGGCACGATCCGGGGTTGAAACGGCAGCGCAGCGTCGCCGTCAGCGCTGCTGGCGCTACATTCATGAGGGTTATCACCCCTGCTTCGCAGATATCGATATGAATCGACACCTTTTTTGCCTACGTTTCGCAGGTATCACCGCCGTGGCTGGCGTTGCACTGGGTTGCGGTTTCAGTGACCCGATCAGGCCGATTCCCTGCAACGCGGGCCAGGTTTCACAGGCGGCCGTCGTTGGCGACACCGTCGTGACCACGAGCGGGCTGCGCTACATCGACGGTCAGGTTGGCGGTGGCGGTGTGGTCGACTGGTGCCGCACGGTCGCGGTGTCGTACGATGCATTCTTCCTGGACGGCACCAAGTTCGACAGCGCTTCGGCGCTGAACGCGCTGGTGTTCACGCCCGGCGTGGGCCAATTGATCGACGGTTTCGAACAAGGTGTCATTGGCATGCACGTGGATGGCACGCGTCGTCTCATCGTCCCGCCGGAACTGGCATACGGCGCGGAGCCCCGCCGCGACGCCGCTGGGAACATCGTAATCCCCGCCAACTCGACCATTGTCTTCGACGTGACGATCGTGCAGGTCGCCGCGCAGTAGCCGACTTGCCGCATGGCGCGCTCGAGATTCCTGGATGGCCGCACCCGTCGGGTTGGTGGGTCTTCCGAGCGAATCGAGGCCGACGGAATCTGAATCGAAGATAAAAAAAGCCGACCAGCATTGATCGGCTCGATTCGCGTCGATCGGCGTCACGCCGTCGACCGAGATGTCCAGAACGTCGCGCGCGTGCGCGCGCGCCAGACTATGCTGCGCTGCCTCTCTCGGTGACGACACGCACCTGGTTGTCGAGCACTTGGAGGAAGCCGCCGTCGATCGTGAATTTGCGCTCGCCACCGACGCCTTCCAGGCGCAGCTCGCCCTTTCCAAGCAGCGTCATCATCGGAGCGTGACCGGTGAGAATGCCCACCAGGCCGTCGTACGCGGGCGCGACGACGGAAGTGGCGTCGCCCTCGTAGAGCGACGCCTCCGGCGAAATGACTGAAACGTGCAGCACGCCTTTAGCCCTGGATCTTCTTGGCGTTCGCGATCACGTCGTCCGCGCCGCCCGCCATGAAGAACGCCTGCTCGGGGTACTGGTCGAACTCACCAGCCACGAGCCGCTCGAACGAAGAGATGGTCTCCTCGAGCTTCACGTACTTGCCCTTGATGCCCGTGAACTGCTCGGCCACCGAGAACGGCTGCGACATGAAGCGCTGCAGACGCCGCGCGCGACCCACGATCTTCTTGTCGTCCTCGGATAGCTCGTCCATACCGAGGATAGCGATGATGTCCTGCAGCTCCTTGTAGCGCTGCAGCACCTTCTGCACGTCGTTCGCCACCTTGTAGTGGCGCTCGCCGATGAACTGCGCGTCGAGAATGCGCGAGCCGGACGCCAGCGGGTCCACCGCGGGGTAAATGCCCAGCTCCGTGATGGCGCGCGAGAGCACGACCGTCGCGTCCAGGTGCGCGAACGCCGTGGCGGGCGCCGGATCGGTGATGTCGTCCGCGGGCACGTAGATCGCCTGCACGGACGTGATGGATCCGTTCTTCGTCGAGGTGATGCGCTCCTGCAGGTCGCCCATCTCCGTCGCGAGCGTCGGCTGATAACCCACCGCGCTCGGCATGCGTCCCAGCAGCGCCGACACTTCCGAGCCGGCCTGCGTGAACCGGAAGATGTTGTCGATGAACACCAGCACGTCCGCGTTTTCCTTGTCGCGGAAGTACTCGGCCACCGTGAGGCCCGAGAGACCGACGCGGAGACGCGCACCCGGCGGCTCGTTCATCTGGCCGTAGATCAGCGCGCAGGAGTCGATGACTCCGCTTTCCTTCATTTCGAGATAGAGGTCGTTGCCTTCGCGCGTGCGCTCACCCACGCCGCAGAACACCGACTTCCCGCCATGGCCCTTGGCGACGTTGTTGATGAGCTCCATGATGACGACGGTCTTGCCGACGCCGGCGCCGCCGAAGAGACCGATCTTTCCGCCCTTCACGAAGGGTGCGAGCAGGTCGACGACCTTGATGCCCGTCTCGAAGACCTCCGTCTTCGGCTCGAGCGCCGTGAACTCCGGACGCTTGCGGTGGATGGGCCAGCGCTGCGCGCTCTTCGGGATCGTCGGGCCGTTGTCGACGGGCTCGCCGAGCACGTTGAGAATGCGGCCAAGCGCCGGAGCGCCGACAGGGACCGTGATGGGACCGCCCGTATCGACGACGTCCATGCCGCGGATGACGCCGTCCGTTGACGACATGCCCACCGCGCGCACCTGATTGCGGCCGATGTGCTGCTGCACTTCAGCGGTCATGTTGATCTGGTCGCCCGACTCCGACTTCGTCTTGATTTCGAGCGCGTTGTAGATCTCCGGCAGGTGCTCGGCCTCGAACTCGACGTCGAGCACGTTACCGATGACCTGCACCACCCTGCCGACGTTCGTCTCTTTCGTTGCGGGAGCCTTCGTTGCGGTAGCCATAGTCCTCTAGCCTTCAAGGGCAGCGGAGCCGCCGACGATCTCGGCGATCTCCTGCGTGATCTGCGCCTGACGGGCGCGGTTGTAGGTGCGGCGGAGCAGATTGAGCATCTCGCCGGCGTTGTCCGTGGCGTTCTTCATCGCGGTGCGCTGCGCGGAGTAGAAACCCGCGATGGTTTCCACCAGCGCCCGATACACCGCATTGCGGACGTACGAGGGCAGCAGCTTTTCCAGGATCGCCTCGGCGGACGGAAACAGCAGGTAGTCCGGCGCGGCGCCCGACTTGCGTTCCGGCGGCTTCACGGGAAGGACCCGCTCGGACGTGGCCGGGGTGGACAGCGCCGACACGAAGCGCGCGTACACCACGTACACCGCGTCGAGAGTGCCGGACGCGAAGTCCTGCATCAGGGCATCCACGATTTCGCCCGCGGTCCGGGCCGTTGGCTGGTCGCCGACGTCGGTCCGGCTGGACGCCACGGCCCGGCCGACGTAGCGAAAGTAGCCCAGGCCCTTCTTGCCGACGCAGTGCAGCGCGACTTCGGTGCCTTCGCCCTCGAGCCGCGCGATGAGATTGCGAGCTTCCTTGATCAGATTGGAGTTGAACGCGCCCGAGAGACCGCGATTGCCCGTGAGCAGGATCACCGCGGCGCGCTTCGCGCGGCCCGCGGGCTGTCGCAGCAATGGAAAGCGGTCCGCGAGGTCCGGCGAATAGAGACCGGAGATGACCTCGGCGAGCGCATTCGCGTACGGACGTGCCGCAATCACGCGGTCCTGCGCGCGCTTCATCTTGGACGTCGCCACCATCTCCATCGTGCGCGTGATCTTGCGCGTGTTCTCGACGGATTTGATGCGACCCTTCAGCTCTCTTCCTTTCGCCATTGCTTACGTCTGCGTCGCCTTGTATGCCTCGATGCCGCGCTTCAGCTCCGCCTCGAGGTCTTTCGTGAGCTCCTTCTTCGAGCGGATGCCATCGCCCACCTGCGGATACTGCGCTCTCATGAACTCGTGGAAGCCCTGCTCCCACTCGCGCACCTTGTTGGTCGGGATGTCGTCCACGTAGCCGTTGGTCACGGCGTAGATGATCATCACCTGCTGGTCGACGTTCATCGGCGCGTACTGACCCTGCTTCAGCGCTTCCACCGTGCGCGCGCCGCGCTCGAGCTGCCGCTTGGTGGCCGCGTCGAGATCTGACGCGAAGGACGAGAAGGCCTCGAGCTCGCGGTACTGTGCCAAGTCGAGACGGAGACGGCCGGCGACCTGCTTCATCGCCTTGATCTGCGCCGAGCCACCCACGCGCGATACCGAGATGCCGACGTTGATCGCGGGACGGACGCCGGCGAAAAACAGATCGGACTCGAGGAAGATCTGGCCGTCCGTAATCGAGATGACGTTCGTCGGGATGTAGGCCGAGACGTCGCCCGCCTGCGTTTCGATGACGGGCAGCGCCGTGAGCGAACCGCCGGGCTTGAAGATCGTCTTGCCGTCCACGACCGACGGATCGTTGCTCAGCTTCGCGGCGCGCTCGAGGAGACGCGAGTGGAGATAGAACACGTCACCCGGGTACGCCTCGCGACCCGGCGGACGACGCAGCACCAGCGACAGCTGGCGGTACGCGGCGGCCTGCTTGGACAGGTCGTCGTACACGCAGAGCGTCGCCTTGCCCTCGTGATACATGAAGTACTCAGCCATCGCGCAGCCGGTGTAGGGCGCGATGTACTGCATCGGCGCCGGGTCGGAGGCGGAGGCGGTGACCACGATCGTGTACTCCATCGCGCCGGCCTGCTTCAGGCGCTCCACCACCGTCGCAACGGTGGATGCCTTCTGGCCGATGGCGACGTACACGCAGATCACGCCCTGGCCCTTCTGGTTGATGATCGTGTCGATCGCGATCGCCGTCTTGCCCGTGCCGCGGTCACCGATGATCAGCTCGCGCTGGCCGCGGCCAATCGGAATCATCGAGTCGATGGCCTTGAGACCGGTCTGGAGCGGCTCCTTCACGGGCTGACGCACGATGATGCCGGGCGCGGGCGATTCGACCTTGCGAGTCATCTTCGTCGTGATCTCGCCCTGGCCATCGATGGCGCGACCCATGGCGTCGACTACGCGTCCCACGAGCTGCGGACCCACCGGCACCTCGAGCACGCGCGCGGTGCGCCGAACCTCGTCGCCTTCCTTGAGCTGCAGATAGTCGCCGAGAATGACCGCACCGATGTTGTCTTCCTCGAGGTTGAGGCAGAGCGCGGTGACCTTGTTGCCGGTTTCGGCGGACGTGATCTCGAGCATCTCGCCGGCCATCGCCTTCTGGAGACCGTAGATGCGCGCGATGCCATCCTTCACTTCGAGGACGGTGCCGACTTCGTCGACATCGAGGTCGTGGAGGTCGGCGGCTTCGATCTCACGAAGCAGGATGTCCTTGATCTCGCCGGGGCGGAGGGTCGTCTCAGTAGCCATAAGAAGCTGGTGAAGAATTCGGGACAGGAATATGCCCTGTCTGGCGTCAGAATCGGTGCCTTTCTGAGCTTGTGAAAAATATCACAAGCATGAGTTCGAGGGAATGGGCAGGCGGGAAAAGGCCATTCGGGACTGTGGGATAGGTGATGTGAACGGGAATCGGTTCGCTGCGTCGGTTCGGGCTGCCCCGGGATCGTTCGGTAATGAGGACATGAGACGCTGCCCGCATCTTCCAAACCATGGGACTGTCGCTCAAGGACCTCAAAGTCTGGCAAGAGGCGGTGGCCCTCGGAGCGGAAGTCATCCGTGGAATGCGCCAAACCAACCGGCGGGAGATCAAGGCCATCACCGAGCGAACGATGGTGACCGCCATGCTCATGGCCGAGCACGTCGCCGAGGGGTATGGTCGCTACGCGCCAGGCGAGCAGCGCCAGCTGTACCGAGCGGCCAAGCGCGAGCTCATGCGTCTCGAGACGTCACTGGCCATCGCACGACAAGCCGACCTTCTGTCCGCCGCGCACCATGCCCAGCTCGCGGCGAGAATCCAGTCCGTCGGCCGGCTGCTGTCAGGGTTTCTGGTTTATCTGGATCGGCAGGTCGGCTCCGAACCAAACTGACTTACGGCGGCTTTGACAGCGGCTTTGACAGCGGCTTTGACAGCGAGGTAGTTGGTATTACGGCCGTACTTAAGCCGTAGTTAAAGCCGCACTCAAAGCCGAATTTGAAGCCGCAGTCAAAGCCGTAGTTAGCCGCTTACGACCTGCTGCGCCCATGCCCGCGCGTGAATCTCTGAATGAGATCCACCGACCGAAGCCGAGCGAGTGAGGCCGGCTTGGTTCCCACCACGCGCTGTGCGGTACTGGACAAGTGCGACGACGACGCGAAGTCGAGCACGAAGGCGACATCACGAATGTCGTAGCCGGGGTTCTTCGCCAACTCGGCGGCTGCCAGGAGACGTACGAGGTCGATGACGCGCTTCAGGTTCGGTGAGTTGTCGGCGGCGAACGTCCGGCTGAGGTGTTCGCGAGTGACATTCAGCTTGCGCGCCAGATTCATGGTCCGGACGCGTCGGCCGGCGTGGGCGATGATGTACTCCCAGGCGCGCCGCTGCACGTCGGTATCCAGGCCGAGCGAGGCTGGAGGAACGCGCAGCGCGTCGGCGAACCGTGCCGAAAACCCCCGGCGCGAGACGATGTCGCGCGCGCACGCGTCGTCGATACCCTCGACCAGGACGTCGGCGAACTCGAGCTCAGCCGCTTGCGCCACCGCGGGTCCGTCCGCAGCACGCAACGACGCGAGTGCGAAGAAGGGCGCGCTCGGGAACTCGCGGGCCAGCGCCGCCACCTGCCACGTGTCATCGTGCGGCGATGCGACGTCCACGATGGCTGCGTCGACGAGCTCGTGGCGGAACGCGTGCGCGAAGTCGTCCATCGAGCGCGCAAAAACCACACGCGACTTGCGCCTTGGAAACGCTGTCTTCACCAGCGCACGAGTGCGTTCGCGGGGCGCGAAGGCGACGATGCACGGGAGAAGATCGGCGACCATTGTCGCTACCCCGAGCTCCTGGCGGCCGGCCGCGCGCCGGCCGACAACATCTCGACGGCACGCCGCAGGACGGCTCGCGCGTTCTCGTAGCGGATGAGGGCCATGGCCTCGTCGGTCGGCGTCCAGCGGCACGCGGTGATGCCCTCCGACTGCTGCGGGCTCGGCTCACCCGGCCCCGCCTGCATCAGGAAGTACTCACAGTTCTTGTGAATCAGCTTGCCGCGCAGCCGGAACCACCAGTCGATGGTGTCGATGGAGCCCAACGCGTTCAGCGCGCGCAGTCCGGTCTCCTCCATCACCTCGCGAAGAGCCGCGCTTTCCGCTTGCTCGCCACGCTCGACATGGCCCTTGGGGAAACCCCAGTTGCCGTACGCGTCCTGGATGAGAAGGAATACCGGCTTGCCGGACTCGACGCGAAAGACCACGCCACCGGCCGAGGTCTCGTTCGTGGCGTTGCCGCGTTTACCGTTGGGCGCGCTTCCCTGTCGCGATCCGCGTCCGGCGCCCCTGGAACCCTTGTCCTTGCCGCTCATGCGGACTTCGCCTCATCCAGCGTCGGTCGCCCTTCGATGAACTGACGGACCACCGGATCGTCGGTGTGACGGATCTCGTCCACCGTGCCCACCTGGCGGACCTTACCCTCATACAGCATCGCGATGCGCGAACCGACGTTGTACGCGCTGCGCATGTCGTGCGTGATCACCACGCTCGTGCATCCGAGCGTTTCGCGCATGCGGATCATGAGCTCGTCGATCGTCGCGGATGTGACAGGATCGAGGCCAGTGGTGGGCTCGTCGTAGAGGATGTACTTGGGGCGTAGGGCCACGGCGCGCGCGATGCCCACGCGCTTGCGCATGCCACCGGACAGCTCGGCCGGGAACCGGTCCGAGACGCTGGGAAGGTCCACCAGCTCGAGCGCCTCGCGCACACGGTTGTCGATGTCCGCGGGAGACAGAATCCCCTGCTTGCGCAGACCCATGGCGACGTTCTCGCCGATGGTGTACGAGTCGAAGAGCGCCGCGAACTGGAAGACGTAACCGATGTGGGAGCGGAGCTCGTACAGCTCGCGTCGCGGCAGCCGCGGGACCTCGAGGCCGTCCACCCACACCTCGCCCTCGTCCGGTTCCAGCAGGCCGACGATGTGCTTGATCGCGACGGACTTGCCGGTGCCCGAATAGCCGATGACCACCACGGTCTCGCCCTCGGCGATGTCGAGCGTAAAGCCCGACAGCACGCGTTTTGGCCCGAAGGATTTGTGGATGTTGACGAGCTTGATCACTGGCCCTGAACGGCGGAATCGGGGATGGGGATGGGATGGGCGCGGTCAGGAATTCGAAAGCCCATCGAAATGTGATGTGCCCTTCTCAAGGCTGCCAGTAACAAAAAAAGAAGCGGGGCGATCGCTCGCCCCGCCCATTCCCATTCCCACTTCCGATTCCGCCGTTCAGCTCATGCAGCGAAGCTCCCGAGTGCACGACCCACATCGCCCTCGCGCAGGCGCTTGAGCGCGCGGTCGCGGAGCTGGCGCACACGCTCACGCGTCACGCCGAGCATCGAGCCGATTTCCTCGAGCGTGTGCTCGCGGCCGCCTTCGAGACCGAAGTACAGCCGCAGCACCTTGGCGTCGCGCGGCGGGAGCGTGCCGAGGGCCTGCTCGATCTCGTCGGTGAGGAAGCGGTTCATCGCCTCTTCCTCGGTATCCGGCATCTCGTCGGCCACGAAACGCTCGATGAGCGACCGATCGCCTTCGGGATCCATCGGCGCGTCGAGGCGGACGTCTGAGGTGTTCAGCGCCGCGAGCGACTGCACGACTTCCACGGACAACCCCGTGAGATGTGAAAGCTCTTCCGGGGTGGGCTCACGATTGAGCTTCTGCCGCAGGATTTCGGACGCCTTGATGATGCGCGACAGATCCGCCGTGCGATTCAACGGCACGCGCACGGTACGACCCTGGCGCGCCAGCGCCGAGAGAATGGCCTGACGAATCCACCACACGGCGTAGGAGATGAACTTCACGCCCTGATCGGGATCGAACTTCCGGGCGGCCGTCAGCAAGCCGACGTTGCCCTCGCCGATCAAATCGATGAGGGGCAGTCCGCGGTTCTGGTACTTCTTGGCGACCGAGATGACGAATCGCAGGTTGCGCTTGACCAGCTCCTGCAGGGAGTCCTGATCGCCGTTCCGGATCTTCCGGGCGAGCTGGATCTCCTCATCGCCCTTGAGCAGGGGATAAGTGCTTACCTCGTAGAGGTACTGATCGAGAATGTCGCGCTCGGGCTCGTTTGGAGCGATACCGGCCGGCGCGGTGCGCCGGCGACGGCGCTTGACGTCAGTCATGTTCTGGAGTTGCCTCGGTGACTACGAGTTGTGGTAGTCATCTAAGAGCGGTGACGCAGTCGTAGCGCCACTTCGCTGGTGATTACGGACCCGCACATACGAACGCTGTACTCCGCGGGCGCCTTTCTAATCGACAGAAGGCGCTGCAAAATATCGGCCTTGCTCGTTTGCGCCAGCCCTTTTTGCTTGACTTCGTATATACTCCCCGGTAGGTTTCGCGGTTCCCGGTGGAAACGCATGTATGTGATTCCGCCGCACGGACTTCGGGGGCGTAGCTCAGTTGGGAGAGCGCGTGAATGGCATTCACGAGGTCAGGGGTTCGATCCCCCTCGCCTCCACTGACGTCCCGGGTGAACCGGCGAGACCGCATCCGCTGGTAGGTGTTACACCCGAGATCGGTTCACGTTCCTCGACGCCTCGCGCGCCCGGATCGTGGATCCTGCATCAGGTTGGGGCGCGGCATGTTCGGGCGGTTAGCTCAGTTGGTTAGAGCGCCACGTTGACATCGTGGAGGTCACAAGTTCGAGTCTTGTACCGCCCATCCGTACGGGTTTTCGGGTAGACAGGTTTTTTCGGGTTGACGGGGTTCTTCGGGTTGTCAGGTTTTCGGGTTTCGGTTGGTGCGCTAGCTTCAACCTGGAATCGGGTTCCTTCGACTGACAGAAAACCCGACAACCAGTCAACCCGATAACCAGACAACCCGTTTTTTTGCGCCCATAGCTCAATTGGATAGAGCATCTGACTACGGATCAGAAGGTTGGAGGTTCGAGTCCTTCTGGGCGCGCTGGTCGAAAAGAGCAGCATCGGCACACGGTTCGGAACGGGGCGTAGCTTAGCCCGGTAAAGCGCCTGGTTCGGGACCAGGAGATCGGTGGTTCAAATCCACTCGCCCCGACCATTCCGTGGTCACGTGAGGGTTTGGTCGACTGTGACACGCAGCAGCCGACTTGCCGTCAGAACGCCGGGACCGAGAAGCTGACAGGCCGTCTGTTGCGCGCGTAGCTCAGCTGGATAGAGCGTCAGCCTCCGGAGCTGAAGGTCACAGGTTCGAATCCTGTCGCGCGCGTCGCGAAGGCTCGCCGAGTCCCCGACTCGACGAGCCTTCGCCTTAAGGACGATGGCCGGTCGCTCGGTCCGAGCAGACCGTGGCCCGTCATTTGCCGACGTCAGCAGTCCGTCCCCCTGCACGCTCGCGTCGTTCTCGCCTCAACGCACGCTCGAACATGGCGCCACGGGTTTCGTGGAGCAGCATCCTGCCTGGTCTCATCGCGCTGACGGCCGTCCTGCTGATCGCGGCGGGCATCCTCATGTTCGGCGGTGTGGGACGCATTCGCGGCGCGACGATCCGGCTGTTCGTCGCCACGAACCAGGCGCGCGGCGTGATGCGCGGGACAGAAGTCTGGATCGCGGGGCAGAAAGTGGGACAAGTGAAGGACATCGCGTTCCGGCCGCCGTCGACGGACACCGCGAGCCGCTTGCTCATCGAGACGCGCGTGCGGAAGCGTGACGCCAACCAGATCCGGCGCGACTCGCGCGCGGAGATCCGTACGGGGCTGCGGATGATCGGCCCATCTGTGGTGTACGTAAGCGGCGGGACCTCCGCGAGTCCCGCGATCGAGGACGGCGACACCCTTTATGGAATGCAGGACGGTGCAGAGCTGCGAAGAGCGAAGGTGAAAGCGGCGATTGCCTTGCTGAAGCCGTCGGTGGCGGACGCGCGCGCGTCATTCGCGCGCCTGCGCGACACCACCGGCACGGTCGGCGCGGCGCGCTCCCGCGGATTCGCGGACAAGATGCGACGACTGCGTGCGAGCTTCAGCCGTGCCCGCGGCAGCTTCGACGGCGAAGGCCAGACCGAGACGGCGCGGGCAATCGTCACGCGCGCACGCGCGACGCTGGCGCGAGTGGATTCCATCCGCGCGATGTTGGCGTCGTCCGCAGGGTCCGTCGGCCGATTCCGCCGCGACACGTCGCTGATGGCGAACGTGAGCGACGTTCGCGCGGAGCTGGCGCGCGTGCGCGACGCGCTGGGCGCCGCGGATGGAAATACGTCGCGCTTCAAGACCGACAGCGCGCTGACGCGCTCGCTCGCGGACGCGAACGACGAAATGACACTCCTGCTCGCCGACATGAAGCGACATCCGCTGCGTTACCTGCATTTCTGATTTGCCTTGACCCATCCGAACCTGATTGGTAGTCTTCCGACGAACGAACGCACCGCCCGGCGCAACGCCGCGCTCGGCAGCGCAACTGGCGCGCGCCCCGTACTCAGATCGAGCGCGTGCGGCCCTGCCCCCCTCATCGCTCAGCGCTTCGGCCTGTGCGCCGAACCCACTGCCACGTTCCCGCCGACTCCGTGAACATCGTCGAGTTGAAGCGCAAACCGCCCGTCGAGCTTCATGAGATCGCGACCCAGCTGGTGCAGGAGTGGCCGCCGGAGCTCACGAAGCAGGAGCTGATCTTTCGCGTCGAGCAGGCATTGCTCGACCGCGGCGAGCTCCTCACCGGCGAAGGCGTCCTCGAGGTGCTGCCCGAGGGCTACGGATTCCTGCGGAGCCAGGATTGGAACTACCTGTACAGCCCCGACGACATCTACGTCTCACCGTCGCAGATCAAGCGCTTCGATCTCCGCACGGGCGACACCGTCACGGGACAGGTGCGGCCTCCGAAGGAGTGGGAGCGATACCTGGCGCTGCTCAAGGTGGAGTCCATCAACGGCGACGATCCCGAGACCGCCAAGCAGCGCATCGCGTTCGACAACCTGCGCCCGCGCTACCCGGACGGCCGCCTTCGCCTGGAGCGTCCCAACAGCGACGTGAGCATGCGCGTGATGGACCTCATCGCGCCGATCGGCAAGGGCCAGCGCGGACTCATCGTCGCGCCGCCACGCGCCGGCAAGACGATTCTGCTCCAGAAGATCGCGAACGCGATCAATGAGAATCACCCCGAGGTGCACCTCATCGTGCTGTTGATCGACGAACGGCCCGAAGAAGTGACCGACATGAAGAAGAACGTGAAGGGCGAGGTGATCAGCTCCACGTTCGACGAGACGCCGGACCGGCACGTGCAGGTGGCGGACATGGTGATCGAGAAGGCCAAGCGGCTCGTGGAACACAAACAGGACGTGGTGATCCTGCTGGATTCGATCACGCGCCTTGCGCGCGCGCACAACACGGTGGCGCGCGACTCCGGCAAGATCATGAGCGGCGGGCTCGACTCCAAGGCACTCGAACGGCCGAAGAAGTTCTTCGGCGCCGCGCGCAACGTCATGGAAGGCGGTTCGCTCACCATCGTCGGCACGGCGCTCATCGAGACGGGCTCGCGCATGGACGAGGTGATCTTCGAGGAGTTCAAGGGCACCGGCAACATGGAGCTCGTCCTCTCGCGCAAGATCGCCGAACAGCGGACCTACCCCGCCATCGACGTCAACAAGTCGGGCACGCGGCGTGAGGAGCTGTTGTTCGACGACGAGGAGCGCAATCGCGTGTTCCTCCTGCGCAACTTCCTCGGTGACATGCCCGAAGTGGAAGCCATCCAGTTCCTGCTCAAGCAGATGTCGCGCTCCAAGAACAACAAGGAGTTCTTCCAGCAGATGGTACAGGGCGCGTAACGCCCATGCGTCGTTCGTCATGCGTCAGCATGCGTCATTCGCCATGCGTCAGCATGCGTGATACGTGATGCGTCAGGACCCCGGACGCATACTCGCCATCGACTGGGGAGAGCGGCGGATCGGTTTGGCGGTCAGTGACCCCCTCCGAATAATCGCGTCGCCCGCTGGATTCATTACCCGGCGCGCCGGAAAGCGTCCTCCAATTGCCAAAGTCATCGAGCGAGCCCGGGAGCTCGAGGCTGTCGCGTTCGTCCTGGGACTTCCACTGGATGGGAACGGTGCGGACACGCCGAGGGCAACCGAAGTGAGGAGCATCGCAACGGAGCTCGAAAAGCGTACGGGCATGCCCGTTGAACTTGTAGACGAACGGTATACGACAGCCGCCGCTCGCCGTGCAGTTCGGGAGTTGGGCGGCAAGCCCGAAGACCGGCCTGGAGACGTCGACGCTCTGGCGGCCACCGTATTGTTGCAGCATGTCCTGGGACGCACGCGCTAGAATCGGACTGAGCCTCGTCGCGTGGGCAACGCTCACGCTGCTGTCCGCCTGCAAGCGGAACGAGGTACCATTGCAGCGGGTCACCATACCGCCGGGCGCAACGATGCGGGCGGTCGCCGAGTCGCTCAAGAGCGGTGGACTGATCGGATCGCCGCGCCTGTTCGCCTTCTACGCGAAGCTGCGGCGCTCCGATCGCGGCATGAAGCCCGGCACGTATCTGATGCGGCGCGACGAGAGCTGGGGCGGACTGCTGTCGGCGCTGCGCACCGGACGCGGCGTGGTGAACGTCGTGACGGTCCCGGAAGGCTTCACGCTCGCGCAGATCGAGCAGGTGCTGATCGCCAAGCTGGGGATATCTCCGGATTCCTTTCGCGCGGCCGTGACGGACACGGCGCTGCTCGACCGGCTCGGCGCACCGACGCCGATCGCCGAGGGGTATCTCTTTCCGGACACGTATTTCTTCTCACCGGGTACGTCGGCCCGAGCCGCGGTGCGCGCGATGGTGCGGCGCTTCGAGCAGCAGTGGCGCGTCGAGTGGGGCGCGCGGCTCGATTCACTCGGCCGCACGCGCCACGAAGTCCTGACGATGGCCTCCATCGTGGAACGCGAGGCAAAGCGGCCGGAGGAGCGTCCGGTCATCGCCTCCGTGTACTGGAATCGTTTGCGTCGCGGGATGCTGCTGCAGGCGGATCCGACGGTCCAGTATGCGCTGCCACAGTATCAGAAGCGTCTGCTGAACAAGCATCTGGCGGTGAAATCGCGCTACAACACGTATCAGTATCGCGGCCTGCCACCGGGACCCATCGGGTCGCCGGGGACCGCCAGCATTCGCGCCGCACTGTATCCCGCGGACGTTCCGTATCTGTACTTCGTCGCGTATCCCGACGGCCATCACGAGTTTCGGACGCGCCTGGAGCAGCACCAGGCAGCCGTACGCGACTCACGTCGCGCCTGGGACGTAGTGCGCAGGCAGCAACGGGCGGATTCAGTCAGGATGGCGCGCGAAGGTATGGCGCGTCGATCCGGGCTTTAGGTGTCGGCGGCGCTGCGCGCCGCTGCGGCAGCCCCGGGTCGCGCGGCACTCCGCACCTCGGGCATGGGCTTTTCGTCCCGCCAGCGAATCCTCACGCTTGGCATGTCGCCGATCGGCAGTTCGTCCCGCCGATCCCGATGGTTGTACGTGTGCTGTGCCTTGTCCGCCGCTACCAGCTGGGCGAAGACCGGCGGCGACAGCATGAGGTCCACGAGCTGCGGGTCGAACTCCGTTCCGCGTCCGCTCCGGATGATGCGCGCTGCGTCCGCTGGCGTCCGGCCGCCGCGGTAGTGGCGGCGGTGCGTGATGGCGTCGAACGTGTCCGCCAGGGCGACGATGCGTGCCGCGAGCGGGATCTGCGTGCCGCGCAGGCCACGCGGATAGCCCGACCCATTCCAGCGCTCGTGGTGAGACAGCACCGCCTCCGCGAGGTCCGGATGGAAGTGGGCGACGGGTGCCAGCACCGCGGCGCCGCGCTCAGGGTGCGTCATCACCTTGCGACGCTCGTCCGGACTCAGCTTGCGCGGCAGGACGATGAGGTCGTTCACGGCGTTGTCGATCTTGCCGACGTCGTGGAACAGGGCCGCCAACTCCACCGTGCGCCGTTCCTGATCGCCGAGGCCGGCGGCGCGCGCGATGATGAGGGCATCCTCAGCCGCGCGGCGGACGTGTCGGCCAGTCTCAGGGTCGTTGGCATCGACGGCGCGCAGGAGTGACTCGAGGGCCGCCGCCGAAAAGCGCTCGGCGCGCCGGCGGACACGGCGCTCTTCGGCAAGGGCGCCGCCAACGACGACGCCAGCGAGAAATGACAAAGGGCGAAACACGATCACCTCGCTTGGCAAAAAGCGAACTACTTCGTAGTTCTGGGTCCGGGCGTCCGAACGACCTGAACGGTTCGGGGTCGGCCCGGTAACTTGTGATTCGAATGGATGACGCGATCGTATCACCAAAAGGCGCTCGACGATGGCAGCTCGGTCATCCGTGGATCTACCGAAGCGACGTCACGCGTCGTCCGGAGAGTGACGCGGGCGCAGTGCGCGTTCGGGATGCGCGAGGCAAAGGCCTTGGCGTGGCGTTGTGGAGCCCGCGATCCGAGATCTCGCTACGACTGCTCGATCGAAACCCGTCTGCTCGCATCGACGCCGGATGGTGGAGCGAGCGCATCCGTGCAGGCGTGGAGCGGCGAGCCTCCCTCGAGAGGGCAGCCAACGCCTATCGCCTCGTCCACGGTGAGGGCGACGCCCTGCCCTCACTGATCTGCGACAAGTACGACCGCTGGGTAGTGGTGCAGCTCATGAGCGCCGGACTCGAGCGCTTTCGCGAGAGCATCGTCGCGGCGATTGAAGAGACGGTGCGACCGGCTGGAATCCTCGCCCGCAACGACGTGCCGTTGCGAAAGAAGGAGGGTCTGACGCTCACCTCCGAGCTGTTGCATGGCGACGTGCCGCAAACGGTGGAGGTGAAGGAACACGGTGTGCGCTACTTCGCGGCTCCCTGGGAGGGTCAGAAGACCGGAGCGTTCCTCGATCAGCGTGAGAATCGGGCATTCATCGGATCGCGGGCTCGCGGCCGCGCGCTGGACTGCTTCAGCTACCACGGCTCCTTCGCGCTGCACCTCGCGCGACATGCCGCGCAGGTGATCGCGCTGGACTCCTCGGCGGCGGCGCTCGAGCGCGCGCGAGAGAACCTCAGGCTCAACGGGCTGTCGAACGTCGACCTGGTCCAGACCAATGCATTCGACTACCTGAAGGAGCGCGAGCGCGCGCACGACTACTTCGACACGATCGTGCTGGACCCGCCCGCGTTCGCCAAGACGCGCGCGTCTCTTCCTGCCGCCGTTCGCGGCTACAAGGAGATCAACTTGCGCGCGATGCGGCTGCTGACGCGCGGTGGGCTGTTGTTCACCGCCAGCTGCAGCTTCCATCTCACCAAGGCGGTGTTTCTCGAGATGCTCGAAGCGGCGGCCGCGGACTCCGGACGGCGCGTGGCCCTGCGCGAGCTGAAGGGTCAGCCGCTGGACCACCCGGAAGTGCTCACCATCCCGGAGACGGGATACATCAAGGGCGCGCTGCTGGAAGCGATGGACTGATGAGCGTCTCGCATGCGGTGCGGCGCACGCTGGTGGTGGTGCTCCTCTTCAACGCGCTGGTGACCGTCATCAAGCTCGTGGTCGGCGTGCGAACCGGAGCTCTCACGGTGGTTGGCGCTGGCCTGGAGTCGGGCCTCGACATGCTGAACAACTTCATCGCGCTCACGCTCGTCGGCGTCGCACACACGGAGCCCGATGAAGAACACCCCTACGGCCACGCCAAGTTCGAGGCGCTGGGCACACTGGCGGTGGTCGGATTCCTCTCCATCTCGTGCTTCGAGCTCCTGCGGGAAGGCGTCGGCGCGCTGGTGAGCGGGCGATCGGTGCAGCGCGCCGACAGCCGTTACGTCATCGCCCTCGTCGCGACGCTGGTCATCAATGCCTTCGTGGTGTGGTACGAGTCGCGCCGCGGTCGCGAGCTTGGGAGCGCCATCCTGACGGCCGACGCGGCGCACACGCGCAGCGACACCTTCGTGACGCTCCTGGCCATCGCGTCCCTGTGGCTTTCGCGCCTCGGGCTCACCCGGGTGGACGGCGCCCTGGCAATCGTCGTCGCGTCGATCATTGCCTGGACGGGCTACCAGATTCTGCGTTCCAGTATCCCCGTGC
>DASTVV010000112.1:0-12655 GCA_035758925.1 Gemmatimonadaceae bacterium | reverse complement strand
GTGGCGGACTCTCGACAGCGGCCAGCCACTGCACGGCACCGGGGTAGCTCAGCCCGAACGTGCCGACGGCGCCGTTCGACCACGGCTGTCGCGCGGCCCACTCGATGGTATCGAAGCCGTCCTTGCCTTCCTGCTGATAGGCGACGAACTCGCCATCCGAGGCGTAGCGCCCCCGCACGTCCTGCATCACCACGACGTAGCCACGCGGAACTGCCTTGCGCGCCGTGGTCTGCGCGGCGGTTGCCTGATGCTTGCCGTAGGGCGTGCGATACACGAGCACGGGATACTTCCCGTCGCCGGCCGGCCGCCACACGTCGGCCCGCAGGACGACGCCGTCGCGCATCGGCACGGCGACGTTTGTCTCCCGCACGAAATTGGTGTCCTGCGCCCCGAGTTGGGCGCCAACCAGTAAGCCCATCGCGATCACCACTCTCATGCGCGCACCGCAAGCTGTCTGACGGTTTGCCGGATCGCGTCGCCGAGACGCCCTACAATCTGATCGATCTCGTCCTCGCTGACGGTGAATGGCGGCGCCAGCATCACAAGGTCGCCTTCCGTACCGTTGACGTGACCAACGTTCGGCCACACGATCAGCCCCGCGTCGAGCGCGGCACGAGTCAGCGACTCGGCGACATGGAGGGAGCGGGGAAACGGCGCGCCGGTGCTGGGGTCGTCCACGAGCTCGATGCCGGCCAGAAGGCCGCGGCCGCGGATGGCGCCCACGTGTGGCGTGCCCCGCAGGTCCGCAAGCTTCGCGTGCAGAGCAACGCCCATTCGCGCGCAGCGTTCGACCAGCTTGTGTCGCGCGAGATAGCGGAGCGTCGCGGTCCCGGCGGCGCAGGACACGGCGTGATGCGAGAAGGTCTGTGCGTGGTTGAGCCCGCCCGATCCTCGCGCGAACGCGTCGACGATTCGGGTTGGCGCCACGACGGCAGCCAGCGGCGCGAAGCCCGCCGCGATTCCCTTGCCCAACACCTGAATGTCGGGGACCACCTGGTCAGGTTCGAGCGCAGACCACGTGCCCGTGCGTCCGGCACCGCACAGGATCTCGTCGGCGATGAACAGCACATCGTTGCGATCGCAGATCTCCCGCACCTGCCGCAAATAGCCTGGTTCGGGCACGAGCGCTCCGCTGGATGATCCGCCAACCGGCTCCAGGATGAACGCGGCAATTGAGTCGGGACCGATGTTCGTCATCGCCGTCTCCAGCGCGCCGGCGTCGTAGGCGGGGACACGTGCGACATCCACCAGCCAGCCCTTGTACATCGTCTTGTAGTGCTCGCGCGCCGACGCCGAGAGCGCCAGCAGCGTGTTCCCGTGGTACGAGGGATTCAGCGCGATGATCCGGTGCTTGCCTGGCCGGCCCAGTTCCGCCCAGTACTGGCGCGCCAGCTTCAACGCTGCTTCCACGGCGTCCGAGCCGCTGGAGAGAGGGTAGACCTTGTCCAGGTCACCGGGCGCGAGTCGCGCGAGCTCCTCCGCGAATTCCTCGACCGCGGTGTGGGTGAGCGTCATGCCGCTCACGTAGGCCAGCTTGCTCGCCTGGGCCGCCATCGCCGCACCGATCTCGGCGATGCCGTGTCCCAGGTTGCTCACGAAAGCGCCGCCGCAGGCGTCGAGGTACGAATTGCCGGCGTCGTCGTAGATCCACGAGCCCTTGCCGTGTGTGATGCGCGGATACTCCCAGCGCAGCTTTCGCAGGAAGACCGACGTTTCCGGGTAGTGCGTCACGTCGCCGCCACCTCGATTTCGCCTTGAGCGGCGATTCCGGGCATCCGTTCCGGAGCGACGCGCGCGACGACGACCGCGCTCGCCATGTGCGCCGTCACGATCGTGGTGGTCTTGAGCAGGTCCGGGATCACGTCGATGGCAATGAGAATCGCGACCCCTTCCACGGGGATTCCGAGCTCGGCGAACACCGGCGCCATCAGGAACAGGGACCCGCTGGGCACCGGCGGGACGCTGTAGCTCAGCATGATGGAGACGGCGATGAGCTCGATGACTTGCGCGGTTCCGATGCTTACGTCGTACAGCTTGCCGAGGAAGAGGGCGCCAAGGACGAAGGAGATCGGCGCCGAGACGCGGAACACCGCGACGGCCGCTGGCAGCACGAAGCTCACGATCTGAGGCGGCAGGCGCAGCACGTCACGCGCGGCATCGATCATCGCCGGCAACGCGGCCGAGGACGAGCGCGACCCGAGGGCGATGACCTGTGCTGGTGCTACCGCCGTCGCGAATTTGCGCAACGGCACTCGCCCGATCGTGATCGCGGCCACATACACCATGAGCATGACGCCGATCATGAGGAGCGCGAACACACCGACGTAGTAGCCCACCGCGGCGACCGCCGTGTAGCCGAGGCGAGCCCCGACGACAACAGCGAGCGCGAATACACCGACGGGTGCCGCGACAAAGACCCATCGGATGATGACAAGCATCGCCTCGCTCACGCCGCGGAAGAATCGCACAGGGGTCTCGCGCATCTCGGCGGGGATTCGCGACAGTGCCGCCGCGAACATCACGGTGAACGCGATGAGCGGCAGCATCGCACCGTCAGCGGCGGCCCTGATGGGGTTGGGAGGGATCAGTTCCACGATGCGCTGGGCAAATCCGCCCATGCCTTTCACGGTCGTGGCCACCTGCTGTGAGCCGGACGCCGCCGTGGCGCGAAGGTCCGCGGCCGCTTGCGGGTCTATGGTGAGTCCGGCAAGCAGTGGGGGCGCGAGGAGCGCCGCATACACGCCGATGACAACCAGGGTGCCGAGAAAGAAGAGCAGGGCAGCGCCGCCGAGCCGACCCATCGACCGCAGACTATCGCTCGATGCGACCGCGACGATCAGCATGGAGACCACGAGCGGCACGATGGTCATACGAACCGCATTCACCCAGAGCGTGCCGATGGGCTCGAGAAACCCGATCAGACGCTCCAGGCCGGCCATGCGGAACGACGCGAGCGCCGCGCCGGTCAGGAGCCCGAGCACCAGCGCCAGCAGCGCCATCCACGTGACCCGCCGAGTGTCACCCGTCATGGTGCGCCGAACGTACGGCGTAGGCCCAGTCCGCGCAAAGGGTTCCAGAAGGCAACGCGCCGCGGAATTAACAACTCAGATTTGGAGGGGTCTATCTGTTATAGAGGGGTGGGGATGACTCCACCAACAACTCGGAGAAGCGCGCTCATGTTCTCGAGTTATCGATTCGTAGTCGTGCTGTCACTTGCCACCGGGGTTACCCTGACGGCTCAGGGTGCTCCCCCCGCCGGCGGTCCGCCCGGCGCGGGTGATCTTCGTCGCGGGCCCGGCGCGTCGTCGGCCAAGCTGCTGCTCGCGAACACCGCGGAGCTGGATCTTACGGACGCTCAGGTCGTGAAGCTGGCCGCAATCGCGAGACGCGCCGAATCGCGGCGGCGTTCGATGCGGGCTGCCATGGACTCTGGTCGCGCGCGTTTCGAGCGTAGCCCGGGCGACTCGGTCGCGAGACGTCAGCTGCGTGAGCGCATACGCCTGGACTTCGACCGCGAGCGCGCGCTGGCAAGCACCGATCAGCGCGACGCGATCGCGGTTCTCACTCCGGACCAGCAGAGTCGCGCGTGGAATCTCGTCTCGCGCCGCGCCGGCGGTGCACGCGAGTTTCGTCGCGGCGGGCCGGGACGTGGCTTCGGTGGAGGACGGTTCGATCGGCGCGAGCGGCGGGAGTTCGGTCCGCGCGATCAGCGGTTCCGCGACATGCCGCGCCCACCGCGTCCTCCAGAATCGCCGCCGCCGTCGGAGTGACGCGCGTCACATCGTAGGGGTGTGCTTCATGCGACGTGTTCTCCGCTCTGTGCAACCCCGGGGCGTCTGATTCGACGACGCCTCTACAGACCATAGCGGAGACACGGTATGAAAGCCTCAGCCAGATGGGCCATCGCGATTTGCACCGTCGGAGCCGCGCTCGTCGCGTGCTCGGACCTCACGACCGATGGCGCCAACACCGTCGCGCTCAGCGAAGCCTTCGAAACGGTTCCAGCGGGCTTCAGCGCGAACTCGAACAGCTTCGATCCCATCGCCGACGAGGGGCTACCGTTCTTCCCTGGGATGATGGGCGGGCAGGCGTCGTTCGATCGCGGCAGTAACAGCGGGCCCGGTACCGCAGGCAGCGGTCGGCGCGATGGAGAAGACGCCGAGCATGAGGACGATGACCATCACGATGGCTTCGGCAAGCGCGTCCGAGGCCTCCTGATGGGCGGCGGGCTGGGTCCGCACTTCATCGGCGCGATTGCGTTTGGAAGAGGCATAGGTGACGGCCCGTTCCACATCTTCGATCTTCCCTCCAGCTGCGCCTTCGACGCCACCAGCGGACGCGTGAACTGCCCGGACCGCGTGAATGACCGTGGGTTCACCGTGAAGAAGTCGTTTGCGTTCAAGGACGCTGCGGGCGCCGCGCAGCCGAAGTTCGACTCCGCCACGACGGACTTGATCAACGCCAAGATCGACGTGAGCGGAACGAAGATTCGCCACGACGACGACGACGATGAGCACGAAGACGCCGAGGATGACGATGCCGACGACGCGGTGAAGGCGACCGTGCATCACGCCAGTGACTTCACGGTGGAGGGCCTGTCTCCCGGCAAGACGGAGCGCAAGGTGAACGGTACCGCTGAGGCGCACGAGGAGATCAACGGACGTCGTCACGGTACGAACTTCACGGCCGTTCGCGACGCCGACGACAAGGTCACCGACGTCATCATTCCGATCACGGACGATCGTCCGACCATCCCAAGCTCCGGCAGCGTCCTTCGCCACATGAAGGTCACGATCACGCCCGAAGGTGGTGCGGCGAAGACGAAGGAGCGCACCGAGGAAATCACCTTCGATGGCACGAACGTCATCAGCGTGAAGATCACGCAGGATGGCGTGACCAAGAACTGCACGATCACGCTGCCGAGAAAGAAGCTCGTCTGCGAGTAGATCAACAGCGTGTCCGTGATAGGCAGTTTGCTGTCAGTGTTCGTCAGTGCTGACGCTTTTGGTCCTGAGGTTTGGCGGTACGATCCACTCCGAGAGCCGCTCGCGCAGGATCCGCAGCGCCTTGCCCATCTGGGCCTCGACGGTCTTGGGCGAGATGCCGAGGGTCTCCGCGATCTCCGTGTACTTGAGTCCACTGACGCGACTCAGCTCGAAGACTTCGCGGCAGCGGGGCGGAAGCTCCTTCAGTGCGATCTGAACCGCCTCCGACAACTCCTTGGCGACGATCGGCTGATCAGAAGCCAGCGGCGCATCGTACGTCGCTTCGATCTCCGCCTCCGACTGGCGCCGCACGCGCAGGTGTCGCAGCTGGTTCAGGGAGCGGTTGCGTACCGAGCGCAGCAGGTAGGCTCGCAAGGACACCGAGGCGTCGATGACATGCCGGCGACGCCACAACTCGACCATGACGTCCTGTGCCACCTCCTCGGCGGCGTCCGTGTCGCGGACCAGTGAGCCGGCGACGCGAACCAGAATCGGATACCAGGCGCGGAAGGCCGTGTCGTACGCGCTTTCGTCTCCGGCCTGGATTCGCGTCAGCAGCTCGCCGTCGTCCATGGCTGGCGAAGCTAAACCGCGATATTACCGGGCGGATAGGGGTTTGTTCCAGGCGCGGTGTCCCTACCATATATCAGGACCCCCGCCATGACCGGACCAACCCTCGACTCCGACACGCTGGGCCGCTTCCTCGCCGGTGAGACCTCCCATGAGGAGGCCGCTGTCGTACGTCGTTGGCTCGATGAGAATCCATCGGACGCTCATCTGGTGGAGGTCCTGGAGCGTGAAGCGTCGCGTTCCACGCCGCAGGTGGATGTCGAAGCGGCGCTGCGAACGGTGAAAGCGCGGTTGCGCGCAACCGAGAAGACACCCTCGCGGCTGTGGACCCGCTACGTGCCGCTGGCTGCAGCGGCCGTCGCGGTCGCGGCTGCCGGATTGATGCTCGCGAGACGCGCCCCGGTTGTGCGCGAACAGGTCGCGACGCAGTCGTACTCGACGAATGTCGGCGAGCGTCGGGTGATCTGGCTCGTCGATGGTACGACGGTTCTCCTGGGCCCTGCGACGCAACTGGTCGTACGGGGCCGTGACGCGGACCTTGGCATCGGCGAGGCCCTCTTTACCGTCACGCACGACGCGCTCAGACCGTTCACGGTTCGCGCGGGTGACGCGGTGATTCAGGACATCGGCACCGAGTTTACGGTCCATAACGATCCCGGCGCGTCGGTCCGCGTGGTCGTGGGTGAAGGCGCGGTTCAACTGACACATGGCCGGGAATCGGTGACCCTGACGAAAGGCGACGTCGGCATGCTCGAGGCCGGTGGACATGTGGATGCTTCTCGCGGCGCCGCTACTGAGGACGATCTGGCCTGGACGCACGGCCGGCTCGTTTTCCGGAACGCCTCGGTGCCCGAGCTGGCCGCGGACCTCCGGCGTTGGTATGGCGTAGAATTCCGGGTGAGCGACACAGCGTTGGCTGCGCGGCATTTCACAGGTTCCTTCACCAACGAAACCCCGGATCGCGTGCTGGACGTCATTGCTCTTGCGTTGGGCGCGAGCGTGGATCGCCGCGGCGACACTGCCTACATCAGGACGCCCGCGCGCCGATGACGCGGGCAGCGCTGTGGCTCGCGCTGCTTTGCCTCCCGCTGATGACCGCGGAGGCACAGCCGTCCACGCCCGGCCCGTCCGGTGCCGTTGGAGCGCCGGGCGAGGCACTCGCTCGCCGCATCACGATTCAGCTGCGTGACGTCCCGCTGCGCGACGCCCTCGACCGTGTCGCGATTCTCGCAGGGATCCGGATCTCGTACAGCGGCGAGAGCCTGCCGCTCGATCGCCGTGTCTCGCTGGCGCGCGAAGCGGCCACCGTCGCCGACGTGCTCGCCGACCTGCTCCAGGGGTTTCCGGTGCAGCCCGTGGAAGTCGGCAGCGACCACGTCGTGCTCACACCGCGCGAATCCACGCCACGCGATACGGCCGCGCGGGGCGTCGCCGTCCTCGACCGGGTCATCGTGACGGGAAGCGTCGTGGGCGCGTCGGAGCGGCCGATGCCCATCGCGCTCGATGTCGTCCGCGGTCGCGATGCCGAACGCCGCGACGAATCGCGGCTCTCCAGTGTGCTCGACGGATCCGTGCCGGGTGTGTGGATCTGGGAGCAGTCGCCGTCGTCGCTGGTCGCGCGCTACGGCAGCATTCGCGGCGCGTCGTCCTTCGGACTGTCGTTTCCGAAGGTATACATCGACGGCATCGAGGTGGCCAATCCACTGCTGCTCACGCAGATCTCGCCGGAGCTGGTGGAGCGCGTCGAGGTCATTCGCGGGCCGCAGGGCGCCGCGCTGTACGGCTCGGACGCCATCAGCGGCGTCGTGAACATCATCTCGCGCCACGAGGGCGCGTCGGGTGATGGCACGCACGCGACGCTGCGGAGCGAAGGCGGGTACTCGCTCAGCCGCTTCATGCCCAACGCCGTTCCGATGCAGGAGCACACGCTGACGATCAGGCGGGGCTCGAACGGTCAATCCGCCGGACTGAGCATCGGAGGTGCGACGTCGGGCGAGTTCGCGCCGGAAGCCTACAGCCGTGAGTTGCGCGCGATAGGCGATGTGCGCCGGATCGGCCCCCGCTCGACACTGACGGCTGGCGCGCGCTACTACGCCAAGAGCGCGGGGGTTGCCACCAGTCCATTGCTGCTGTCCGTGGCGCCCGACCGAACGGGAGCAGACTCGGAACCGCAGCAGCTGCGGCTCTACTCGCTGGGCTCAACCGTGACGGTCGTCCCGAACGATCTCTGGACCTACGCGTTCACTGCTGGCGTGGACGGATACGCATTGTCGAATGTCTCCAACGAGCAGACACCGATCCCGTCCGTCGTCGACACCGCATTGCGTGACGCACGTGGCGCGGCGACCAGAGGGACACTGCGTCTGAGCGCCGTTCAACGGCGCGGCGGCCCCGGCGCGCTGGCGTCCACGCTGACCGTTGCCGTGGAACAGTCGGTGCTCCGCAGCCGAACGCTGGAGGAGTTGTCGCTGGACTCGTACTACAGCGGCGATGACGTGGTTCAGCGCCTCGTCACCGGCTGGAGCACGAACTCCGGCGTCACGTCGCAGGTGGACCTGGCCTGGCGCAACTCCGCTTTCCTCACCGCAGGTTTACGCCTCGAGCTCCTCGATCAGCTGGCGGCGCCGATGCAGACGGCGACGCTCCCAATGCTCGGGAGCGCCTGGGTCAAGGATTTCTCCAACGCGACGGTAAAGCTGCGTGCCGCATATGGCCGGGGCATTCGCTCGCCACAGTCGACGCTCCACCTCATCACGCGCGAGCCGCGGCGCACGGTGGCCAATCCCGGACTCGCGCCGGAATCACAATCGGGCGTCGAGGCAGGGACCGACATCTTCCTGTTCAAGACCTTCGGACTGCACCTCACGCGCTTTGACCAACGCGCCTCCGGCTTGATTCAAGCCGTGACGCTTGGCGAGTCGAGCTCAGGCGGGGGCGGCAGCAGCAACAGTGGTCCTGGCGGTGGAGACAGCAGCACACCGAGGTACTGGTTCCAGCTGCAGAACGTCGGCGAGATCACGAATCGCGGCTGGGAAGCACAAGCGTCTGCCGCGCTCGGTGCGTTCTCGCTGGGTGCGGCCGCGACACTGGTGGACAGTCGCGTGCAGCGTGTGGCGCCAGGATACTCCGGCGATCTCCGTCCCGGCGATCGGATGCTGGCGGTGCCGGCCAAGACCCTGAGTGGCACGATCGGCTACGCACACCGTGGCCTGCAGCTGTCCTCGACCATTTCGCGCGCCACGGATTGGGTGAACTACGACCGCCTTGCCGTGGCGGAGGCATGGCTGGCGTCGGGCGGCGACGGCTCGGCCCTGTCGGGCAGCAAGCTGAGGACATTCTGGGCGACGTACCACGGAGCCACGCGACTGCGTGCGTCGGCCAGCTACGACGTCTGGCGCGGCGTCAGCATTTCTGCCACGGGCGACAACCTCCTCAACTATCAGGTGGGCGAGCCCGACACGGTCACGATCGTTCCGGGCCGGACGATTTCGCTCGGCCTCAAAGCGCGGTTCTAGAGTTCGAAAAGCGGAATGGGAAGTGGGAATGGGCGCCACGAAAGATTCGGCCATGCGCCCATTCCCATTCCCGCTTCCTATTTCCGCAGGTGCGTTACTTGATCACAACCCCAAGCTCGCTCTTCTCCCGATCGTACGCCGTGAAGAAGCGATCCACCACGTCGATGGTGACGTCGATGGCTCCGCGTTTCGGTGGGAGTGAGGCGTGGTAGGAGACGCAGGGCGCGCGTGCCTGCCCGCGTCGAAGGCGAAAAATGGCATGCGCTGGATGCCTGCGCCATATTGCGGGCCCATGAAACGGAACACATGGATCGCTGTGTTGTGCGCGGCGCCGCTCGTGGTGTCGGCGCAGCAGTTCGATGCCGAGCCGCATCGCCCGGCGGCGACGGAGCTGATCAAGTCCGCCACGCGTGACAGCGCCGCATATCAGCGGCTTGGGCGACTGGTCGACGGTTTCGGGCACAGGATGAGCGGCTCGGAGAGTCTCGAGCGCGCCATCGACTGGATCATCGACGAGATGAAGAAGGACGGGCTCGAGAACGTTCACACGGAGCCCGTAACGGTCACGCACTGGGTGCGCGGTGAAGAGTCGGCGGAGCTGGTGAGCCCGCGCCAGGCGAAACTCCACATGCTTGGGCTGGGCCGCAGCGTGGGTACGGCCGCGGAAGGCGTCCGCGCTCCCGTGCTGGTCGTGAGGAGCTTCGCGGAGCTGCGGGCGCGTGCGTCCGAGGCACGGGGGCGAATCATCGTCTACAACGTGCCGTTCGACACGACGATCGCACCGTTCACGGCGTATGGGCGAGCAGTGGTGTATCGCGCCGTCGGTGCTGACTCCGCGTCGGCTGTCGGCGCCGTTGCCACGCTGGTGCGATCGGTGACGCCGCGGTCGTTGCGCACGCCGCATACTGGCGGCATGGCGCCGTACGACACCACCGGACGCCTGCGGCGGATTCCCGCGGCGGCCATCTCCGTGGAAGACGCCGAGATGCTGCAGCGGATGCAGGATCGCGGCGAGCGAGTCGAGGTGCGGCTGAAGATGGGCGCGCGCACACTGATGCCAGCGCGCTCGCACAACGTGGTTGCCGAAATCCGTGGCTCCGAACGACCTGAGGAAGTGATCGTCATGGGAGGCCACATCGATTCGTGGGACGTCGGCCAGGGCGCGGTGGACGATGGCGGCGGCAGCGTGGCCGCGTGGGAGGCCTTGCGTCTCATCAAGCAGCTCGGCGTGCGGCCGAAGCGCACCGTTCGGGTGGTACTCTGGACCAACGAGGAGATCGGCCTGGCGGGCGGCAACGCATATCGCGACGCGCATCGCGCCGAGGTGGACAAGCACGTCCTGGCGATGGAGTCCGACAATGGGGTCTTCAGGCCACGCGCGATCCGATTCGGTGGCGGTGAGGGTGGGTTGGCGGTCGCGCAAAAGATCGCATCGCTGCTGGCGCCAATCGGCGTGGACAGCGCGGGCCGCGGCGGACCCGAGGCCGACATCTCGCCGCTGTTCGCCCTCGGCGTTCCCGCGATCACGATCGACACGGATCAGTCGCGCTACTTCTGGTATCATCACACCGATGCCGACACGCTCGACAAGCTCGACCCGGCAGACGTCGCCCGGTGCGTCGCCGTGCTTGCCGTGGTGGCCAACACCGTGGCGAACATGGACGGCACGCTGCCCCGAGCGCGGCAATAAGGACGCGCCGATGACTGCACCGCTACTCATCAGGGAATACGACGTCAGTGCTCGATCGACCGACATTTTCGGCCGGGTGCTCTGCAGTGCCCGGGATCATCATTTCATCGTGGACGGCCCGGTGCAGAACGGCTGTCCCGGCGAAGAGCTGACGCCGCCAGAGGCGTTCCTGACCGGAGTCGCGGCGTGCGGAGTGGAGCTGGTGCACGTGATCGCGAAAGAGCAGGGGAAGTCCATTGGGTCCGTGCGGCTGCACGTGCACGGGATGCTCGATCGTGGCAAGCAATCGCGGACTGATGTCACCGTGCTCAACTCACTGCGCCTCGATTTCGTCGTGACCGGGACCGACGCCGCGACCGCCGCTCAGCTGGTGGAAGGCTTCAAGCGGCGCTGACCGCTGTACGGCACGATCGCGGTCGCGGTCGCGGACGTGAAGGTGGACGTGGCTGTCGCGGACTGAGCGCCAGAGTGGTTTCCGAACGGGAGAGGTTTCCTGGCGCGCGCATTCGGAAAAACCTATGTTCGCCGTACCTCTTCTCCCCCCCCGGAGGCACCATGCCTTTCCGTACCAGGATGTATCGCGTCGTCGCGATCGTTGGTGGGCTGGTCATCACCGCGGTCTTCGGCTACCGAATCGCATTGGCTCGGACCGTCGCTGTACAGCGGCAGGACGTGGCGATTATCCACGGCATCTGCTATCACACAGACCCGTCGGACTACCACTGTCCCGATTCCATGGCGCGTTTCGCGTCGAGGGGAGCGGACTTCATCAAGGAAGCCTACATCTCGGTGACCGACAAACAGGGCAAGGAGTACAAGACCATTCTGCCGCCGAACGCCGACGCGGTCTTTCTCTCGAGGGCGGCCATGGAGAATTTCCTGTTGCGCCACTACCGGGCGACGAACGCGAAGAAGGCCGAGGCGCTTCGCGTGTACATCCGGACGCACAGCACACCGGCCGCAACGCGCTGACGAGCGGACGTCGCGGCCGGCGGACTACTTCGCCGGCCGCACCAGCGCCTGAAATCTCGCGTCGTCGGCGAGCTCGCCGAACCAGGGATGCTTCGCGACCTGGGGTCGCGCTTGTGGTGTCGAGCGCAGATACGTGGACAGGCGGTCGATCGCGGCGTCACGCTGACCGAGCAGCAGCCGGACGTACGCCTCCGTCATGTAGTTGCCGCGGGCCGAGGCGTTTGCCTGTTCGTGGCTCTCGATCTCGGACAGCACGGCCTGAGCGCTGTCTCGCATCCCCGCTCGCGCCATGATCGCCGCGACCATCAGGCGGCGGTACTTCCAGGTCGGCGACAGCAGGTGAAGCGTGTCGCGTCGTTCGATGGTCTGCATCAGGCTCCGCGCGCGGAGCACCGCATCCCGCGACCTCGCAGTCCACCCGAGTGAGGTCAGTTCGCATTCGGTGAAGCGCGGGTCTCCGGCATAATGCTCCAGGCCCATGCGACACCAGCGGCGCGCGTCGTCGAACCGTCCGGCGTGCAACGATGTCATGAATCCGATCGCCATGACAGGTCGCACTTCGTAGTAGGCATCCGCCTCGATCGCGCGGCCGGCCGCATCAGCAGCGTCGGCGAAGCGACCCTGCTGACGCAGCAATTGCGCGAGGTACATCCACGCAGCGGCCAGGTCGGGTCGTATCTCGAGCGCGCGACGCAGATCCAGCTCGGCCAGCGACGCGAGTGTATCGCGGTCCGCGGCGCCGTCTTCCAGCAGCCTCACCCGCGCTTCGCCACGCAGCGCAAGGGCTTCCTCCGCGTTCGCGCCCGCGCGCAGCGCCTGGTTGGCCAGCTCGATCCCGCGTCGTGTCCACGCGCCGCGGCGCTCGACTGGCGTCATTCGGGCGTAGGCCCCGGAATCCATTTCCGGAGGAGGAACTGACGTCC
>DASTVV010000105.1:0-11746 GCA_035758925.1 Gemmatimonadaceae bacterium | reverse complement strand
ACGCCATCGGTGACCAGGCCATCGACACCGTGCTCACCATCATGGAGAAGGTGTTCGCGACCAACGGGCCGAAGGAGGGGGGCCGTCGCTGGCGCATCATCCATTCGCAGGTCATCCGCAACGCCGCCGTCGCGCAGAAGTACAAACGACTCGGCATCATCGCCGAGGTGCAGCCGTACCACGCCATCGACGACATGCGCTGGATGGAGGAGCGCATCGGGACGCGGGCGCGTTGGGCATACGCGTTCAAGACATTCCGAGATGCGGGTGTGCCGCTGCTGTTCGGATCGGACTGGCCGGGGACGAACGCGAGCTGGTACACAGCCAATCCGATGGTGATTCTGTACGCGGCGGTGACGCGCCAGACGCTCGACGGAAAACCGGAGGGCGGCTGGTTCCCCGAGCAGCGTCTCGACCTCGAGACGAGCCTTCGCAGCTACACCGTCAACAATGCGTGGGCTGAAGGCGAAGAGGGGAGCAAGGGCACGCTGACCTCCGGCAAGCTCGCGGACTTCGTCGTCGTCGATCGCGATCTGTTCGCGATCCCCCCGTCACAGCTCAAGGACGCGAAGGTACTGCTGACTGTCGTGGGTGGTCGCGTCGTACATGCTGCGGCACCTTTCGCGGTGCGAAGTCCAACGCCTTGAGCTATCGCAGCCGGCCTTTCACCGCGCTGCGCGGCTGGGCAGCACGGCGGTGACGAGATAGAACGGCGGAATGTCTGGTGACGGCATCTCCATGATGGCCAGTGCGCGCGTTGGCAGCGTCGCTCCATGGTCATCGGTGATGGCAAACTCTGCCTGCTGCAACTCGGAACAGCGGCTGATGTGGCGTTGGGCGTCCGGATTCGCGCGCAGCCAGGCCTGGATGGCCTGAGCGCGTTCCGCGATGTCCGGGATGTCACGAATTTCGGCCGGCAATTTCAGCGCGACGGGGGTCTGCGCTGCATCCGCGCACCTGCCGACTACACCGCGCACCTTTTCGAAGCCCGCGGTCGGGAGCAGCGGCCATGCATGCATGTCGCTCGCGCCGAGCGGGTACTCTGGTCCCAGCTCGCCGACCACATCGCCATGCGCTGTCAGGAACATGGGCTTTCGCTCAGGGCGCCGTGTCGAGTGTGAGCGTGAGGAGCCCGGACTTTGCGGTGAACGCCCTGATCTGAGACGCCGGCCACGCGATGTACGGCCCGGTGCAGCCGCTGGGCTCCCGATAGGCACGGATCTCCGTTCCGATCAGCAGCTTGTAGTAGCCGATGAGCGTGAACCCGGGCTCGGTCAGTCTCCGCGCGGGAAGTTCCGATGCGCACGAAACCTCGGATCCGTTGAAGACACCGATGGAGACCGCCGCCGCCGTCGTGTTGTAGACGCGAGCCGTGATATATGCCTGACTGTTGATGACGTTCGTGATGTTGAGCTGGTGACTGCTGGCGCCCAGCGAGATCGTCACACTGCCGATGTCGTCGAAAATCGGCGTTCCGTGCGCGTCCAACGGCTTGGCTGACACCCACGTGAGCCGCTGCGTGGTGGAAGGCATCGAGAACGACGTCGAACCGCCCGCATCCACCCACAGGTAGGGCTTCCCATCGAGCGAGATGGTGACGGGCGCGATCAGGTTGTTGAAGACGGTGAACGTCTCCGGTATCGCGGCCGTGGCGCCCGCGACGCTTTCTCCGTTGCACGCCGAAGCCTGCGCGATCAAAAGGATCGCGCCGACCGTCGTAAGCCGGGCAACGCCCGTGGGGCGCATTCCGTCAAATAGAGCGCCGCCGGCAGAGGTTGCAAGTGCGCCGCCGCCACCCGATGCTACTGGGGCTCCTACCGACCTCCATGACTATTGCACGCCGCGCTGTCCCGGCCCTCGCGCTTCTCGCGCTTGGCCGTCCCGTCCACGCGCAGGGGACCCTTGCCGACTATACCCGCGCCGACTCGCTCGGCGTTCGTTTTCAGGGCGCGATCGTCAATGCCGTCAACCAGACGAACTGGATCGGCCGAACGTCGTGGGTCTGGTATCGCAAGACGACGCCGACCGGCACCGCGTACGTCCTCGTCGATGCCGAGACGCGACAGCGGCAGGCCGCGTTCGACCAGGCTCGCCTGGCGTCGGCGCTCACCGCGGCACTGAAGCGGCCTGTCGTCGCCGACTCGCTGCCGCTCGACAACCTGACGTTCACCGATGATCGCACGGCGATCACGTTCGTCCCCGATTCGGTGCGGTGGCGCTGCACGCTCAGCGACTACAAGTGCGACGCGTCACCGGCGCCAGCGGGACAGCCCGGTCCGGACTTCGGCGGCGGCCTTTACGGCACGCTCCCCAACGACAACGTCCCGCCGCGAATTTCGCCGGACGGCAAGTGGGAAGCATCCGTCCGGAATTTCAACATCTATGTCAGGCGAGTTAACAGCGGTGGTAACAGCGGTGGTAACAGCGGCGGTAGCAGCGGCGGTAGAGGCGACGCGTTTCTGCTCAGTACGGATGGCATCGAGGACAACGCCTACGCGCAGCGCTCGATCGTCTGGTCGCCCGACTCCAGGCGCGTCGCGGCGTATCGCGTGAAGCCAGGCTACCGCCGCGAGCTCCACTACGTGATGTCGTCGCCCGAAGACCAGATCCAGCCGAAGCACTCGACCCGCTTGTACAACAAGCCCGGCGACGTGCTCGACGTCGAGCAGCCCGTGATCTTGGACCTCGAGACGCGCAAACGCGTCGACGTCGACAACGCGCTGTTTCCGAACGCCTACGACGTGCGGCCGCTCCAGTGGCGCAGGGATAGCCGGTCGGTGGTGTTCGAGTACAACCAGCGCGGCCATCAGGTGTATCGCGTCATCGAGATCGACGCCGCCACGGGAAGAACACGCGCGGTGATCGACGAGCAGATGCCGACGTTCTTCGAGTACTCGGCCAAGCGCTTCCGGTTCGACATCGCCGATGGCAAGGAGATCATCTGGATGTCCGAACGCGACGGCTGGAACCACCTGTACGTGTACGACGGCGTCACCGGCAAGGTGACGCGACAGATCACCAGGGGCCCGTGGGTGGTTCGCGGCGTCGACAGAGTGGACACGATCGCGCGCCAGATCTGGTTCCAGGCCAGCGGGATGTATCCGGGCAGGGACCCGTACTTCGTCCACAACTATCGCGTCAACTTCGACGGCACCGGTCTCACCGCGATGACCGAGGCCGACGGCATGCACAACGTGTCGTACTCGGCGGACATGAAGTACTTCGTCGACGTCTGGTCGCGCGTGGATCAGCCGCCGGTGTTCGAGCTGCGACGCACGAGCGACCGGTCACTCGTCACGGAGCTCGAGCGTGCTGACGCGCGCGCCCTCACGGCGCTGGGCTGGAAGCCCCCGGAGGTCTTTGTCGCGAAAGGCCGCGACGGCAAGTCGGACATCTGGGGCGTGATCATCCGGCCGATGAACTTCGATCCGTCACGAAAGTATCCCGTCGTGGAGAACATCTATGCCGGGCCACACGGCTCCTTCGTCCCCAAGACGTTTTCTTCGCAGCTCGGGATGCAGCGGATCGCTGAGCTCGGCTTCATCGTCGTGCAGTTGGATGGCATGGGCACGTCCAACCGCTCCAAGGCATTCCACGACGTCGCGTGGAAGAACCTGGGCGACGCTGGCTTCCCCGATCGGATTCTCTGGCACAAGGCCGTCGCGGCCAAGTACCCGTACTACGACATCAGCCGCGTGGGGATCTACGGAACTTCCGCGGGCGGTCAGAGCGCGATGGGAGCGCTGCTCTTTCATCCGGACTTCTACAGGGTCGCGGTGTCGGCTGCGGGCTGCCATGACAACCGCATGGACAAGATCTGGTGGAACGAGCAGTGGATGGGATGGCCCATCGGTCCGGAATACGGCGCCGCCTCCAACGTCGACAATGCGTACAAGTTGCAGGGCAAGCTGCTGCTCATCGTCGGCGAGATGGACCGCAACGTGGACCCGTCATCCACCATGCAGGTGGTGAACGCGCTCATCAAGGCGAAGAAGACGTTCGACCTGCTCGTCATCCCGGGCGCCGACCACACGTCTGGCGGCGACTACGGCGATCGCAAGCGCTGGGACTTCTTCGTGCACAATCTGCTTGGCGCCGAACCGCCCGACCGGAACGGAACGCCAGTGGTGGTCTCTAGCTCGTCGAAATAGGCCAAGACCCCAAGTTCCCCAGGTTCCCCCGGTTCCCCAGGAGCCCCAAGACTCCAAGATCCCCGAAATGGGGGTCTAAGTCGCTCGTCTACGTAGTTTTGGGCCGCCCAACTACGTAATCCGGCTGATTTTTCCGGCCTGCCGTCGGGCCCACCTTACGTGCGTACATCGCGACGAAAGGTGGGCAATGACAAATCGATCCGGTGGTCAGCCAGCAGTCGCATTCGCGACTGTCGAAGACCTGCCCTGGGACGCGCGGACCCGGCCCGACGCGGAGCTCGCGGCGTCGCGCATCGCCGCGCACCGCGCCATTCGCGCCCTGGTGGGCGACCGCGGCACCATCGAGGTCCGCCGCCGGATCGGTCGAGCGCCCCTCGCCCACGTCCTCGACGGGAGCGCTCCCTGCCGGCGCGTAGCGCTGTCACTGAGCCATCGCGACGGGCGCGCCGCCGCCGTCGCATCCGTCGCCGCCACCGGCCAGATCGGCATCGACCTGGAGAACATCGAGACCATCGATCCCGCGCGCGAGCGGTTCTTCCTCACGGAGCGCGAGCGGGAGTCGGTCGGCTCGCTCACGGCCGCGGTGCTGTGGGCAATGAAGGAGGCGGCGTGGAAAGCCCTGGAGCTGGATTCCAGTGTCGGCTTTCACGAGCTCGAGCTCGAGTTCGACGCAAACGGCACGGTCCGGGGCCTCTGGTGCTGCGGGATTCGCCGCGCCGCCGCGGTGTCGTTGACGTCTCCGTGGCCCGGCTACGTGCTGGCCGTGGCGCACCTGAGGTTCGGACAGTGAACGTCCGCCCGGGGATTTCGGCGATCTCATACGCCGTGCCGGCGGAGTCGCGCTCGGTCCGCGAGCTCGCGGCCGCTGGTTCTCTGGAATCGGACGCGGTGCTGCTCGAGCGCTTCGGGTTCGAGCGCGTCGGCGTTGCGGTCGAGGAAACGCCGTACGATCTCGCGCTGGCGGCCGCGTCGGACCTGCTGCGCGATCACCATATCGATCCGTCGTCGATCGACGCGCTTCTCTATGCTGGCGCACCGGGGGCGCTCGCGTTTGCCAAGCCCAGGGATGCGCTGACGGCGGCGCGCGCCCTGTGCGACACGCGGCGATTCGAGTTCGCGGCCACCCGGCTGCAGTTCGATCTCTCGCTGGACAACGCAACCGTGCTTGGTCTCGACCAACTGGCCTGCACCGCCATCCTCGGCGCCGTGCGGATGGCGCGGGCACTTTGCATCGCCGAAGGGCTGGAGCGCGTGCTCTGCGTCTCGAGCGAGTTCTATCCCGCCGCGGCAGGCCGTGAGGCCATCACCAACGGCACGTCGGACGCCGCATGCGCCGTGCTGGTGGAGCGCAACGCGAATCGCAACCGCGTGGTTGGCGGCGTCTCGGTCACGAAGGGCTTCTACTGGTCCGGCGACCGGGCGTCGATGCGCGACGAGATCATGGCGTCGTACTTCCCCACGGCCGCCCGCGTGATGCATCGCACGATCGCGAGCGCCGGCTGGGACAAGGCCGCCGTGAACTGGATCATGCCGCACAACGTCAGCGCCACGAGCTGGGACATCCTCCTCCGACTTGCCGGCCTGCCGAACGCGCGGCTCTGGAACCGCAACATCGCTCGCATCGGCCACACGCTGTCGGGCGACAACTTCATCAATCTGCGCGACGCCCTGGACGGCGGCGCCGTACGAGCCGGCGACAAGGTGCTGGTGTTCTCGTACGGCTACGGCGCCCACTGGACCGGGCTCGCGTTGGAGGCATGACGTGACAACCTGCTTCCTCACCGGTGCGACCGGCCTGATCGGACGCCAGGTAGTGGCACGCCTGCTCGTGAGTCCGAGAGTCGAGCGGGTCTATGCCCTGACGCGGCGCCCGCGTGTCGAGTCGGTCGGGTCCACCCACTCCGTTCACGGCGACGTTCGCGTCGACGGTCTTGGCCTCCCGGCGGACGTGCGAGACATGCTCGCGCGCGAGGTGACGACCGTGGTGCACCTCGCGGCCAACACCGAGTTCTCGCAGTCGCTCGAGGATGCCCGGACGATCAATCGCGATGGCACGCTCCGCATGCTGGAGCTGACCGCGGATTGGCCGAACATCACGCGCTGGGTGTACGTCAGCACGGCATTCGTCGCCGGCTTGCGTACAGGCTTGATCAAGGAAAACGATCGCGTGCAGGCGCGAGGCTGGGCCAACGCATACGAACAGTCGAAGGCGGAAGCCGAAGACCTGGTGCGCGAAGCCCGTCCGGATTGGGTCATCGCACGCTCGTCCACGGTCGTCTGCGACGATCTGTCGGGGACGATCTCGCAGATGAACGCCGTGCACCGGGCGCTGCGCCTGCACTTCGGCGGGCTCGCCCCGATGCTCCCGGGCACCGATGCGTCGCGCGTCGACGTCGTCACCACCGAATACGTCGGACGCGGGATCGCCCTGGCCGCGCTCGCGCGCGACGTCGCGCGCAAGACGTTCCACTTCTGCGCGGGCGCGGGCGCGATGTCGCTGGACGAGCTGCTCGAAGTGAGCCACCAGGCGTTCCTGCGTGCGCCCGCATGGCAGCGCAAGGGGATCGCCCGGCCGATGCGCACCGACCTCGAGACGTACCGGCTCTTCGAGGCTGCCGTCCACGACGCTGGCAGCAGCCGCGTGCGCCAGGCGCTGCGGTCGCTCAGCCACTTCGTGCCGCAGCTGGCCTTTCCGAAGACTTTCGACACGCGTGCGGCGGACGCGTTGCTCGGAGAGACTGCGCCGCCTGTCTCCGCCTTCTGGCAACGGATGACGAATCATCTCGTCGGCAACACGCCGGCCGTGGAGGCAGCATGATGCACGACCGTCGCGCGCGCTTCGTCGCGCGGATGCTGGCGTGGGTCGTGAGCCGGCTGGCTGCTGGTGCAGCCGTCGACGCGCGCACGCCGCTCTTCGCCTCCGGCCTGGTGAGCTCCATCAAGGTGCTCGACCTCATCGCGTGGACCGAGCGCGAGATTGGCCGCGAGATCCCGGATACACAGATCCGCCTGGACAACTTCTACTCGGTTCAGCGCATCGCCGAGGTCTTCGTCGCGGAGGAATCCGATGTGGCGGCGTGACGAGATCCTCGCGACGCTCCGTTCGCGCGGCGAGCTGTGGGAGTCCGCGCCTGGGCTCGTCGGCATGTCCGGCGACACGCTCGCGCGCTTCGCTCGGCTGGACGCGCTGCTCGCGAGCCGATGCCGCGCCGAGGCGCCGGAGTGGCGCGTGCCGGCTGCGCTTCCGCTGGGTGTCCTGGAACGCGCCGACTACTTCGCGTCGTTCCCGCAGTGGCTCACGCTGGCCACGCATCTCACGGACGACCGACACGCCCTGGAGGCGGTGGCGACCAGCGACCATCCATCGCGCGCGGCTGGCGATGCATGTGTGCCGCCGAGCGTCGCGCTGGCGCCGGCCGTGTGCTATCACGTGTACGCCGCGCTGGCCGACCAGGCCGTCGAGTCTCGCCAGATCGTCACGGCGCAGGGCTGCTGCTGGCGGCACGAGCGGGACGACCTGCGGCCGCTCGAGCGCGGCTGGGCGTTCACGATGCGCGAGATCGTGTGCATCGGAACGGAGCCGGAGTGCGTCGCGTTTCGCGATCGCGGGCTCGCCATTGCCAGCTCCATCGCCCGGGAGTTGCGACTCGACTTCGAAGTGGTGCCGGCCGAGGACCCGTTCTTCGCCCCCACCGGGAGGGGCCGCGCCCTGCTGCAGCGTCTCAAGGAGCTGAAGCAGGAGATGCGGCTGCCCATCGGGGACGGCGCAACGATCGCCGCGGCGTCATTCAACCTGCACGACCGGTTTTTCGGCGATGCCTTCAACATCCGTCTCGCCGACGGATCCCCGGCGTTCACGGCGTGCGTCGCCTTCGGCCTGGAGCGCTGGCTCCTGGCGTCGCTCGTCGCCGCGGAAGCCACTCTGTACGAGGAGGTACTGCGATGATGCGCATGTATGCGCGCCACGCGAGCGCCGCGGACCGCGGAAGCTGGTCCGTCGAGCGCGACGTGCGCTGGTCCGAGATCGATCAGATGCGTGCGGCACGAGAGCGCGGGTTGCACGCGTCGCTCCGCGTCGCTGCCCTGATCGAGGCGTATCACCCCGTCCATCTCCAGCAACTGCTGGCGGAGACATGGGATGACGTGGACGCGGGTGTCGTGTTCTCGCTCGAGCTCTACGAAGGCTTCAAGCACTTCCACGCCCTGCGCACCTATCTCGACGCCGTCCGCTACGAACCGGCGTTGACGAACGCCGACATCATCGAGATGCGTCGGGCGGCGAGGTCGGACGAGCAGGGGCACTTTGATCTATTGGAAAGGCTCGTCGAGTTCATGCTCTCCGAGCACCTCGCGTCCTATTTCTTCCGCAGGCTCAGCGAACAGACGCGCGAGCCCGTCCTGTCGGGACTCCTGCATCTCATTGCGGCGGACGAAGTCCGGCACGCGCAGAGCGCATCCGATCTCATCGCCAAGCGCATCGCCGCTGACCCCCGGGTCGTGCGGCGTGTGCTCGATGCCGCTACGCACTTCAGGCACTTCGGCGAGCGCGCGGTCGGCGACGTGCCGGTCGCGCTGCCAGGCGACCCGCTCGCGATTCGAACCTTTGCCCGCCGGATCGAGCGCCTCTGCGGCGTTCGGTTCGTCGACCATCTCAAGGAGGCCGTATGACGCTCACGCTGCCAATCGCGCGCGGTGCGCCGCAGGTGTCGGACCAGGAACTTCGCATTCTGAACTTCTACCGCGCGTCGGAGCTGCATGGCGGACTCATTCTGGGCCAGGTGGCCCGTCGGTCACGCGACGGCCTGCTCAGCGCCGAGCTGCTGAAGCACTCGGCCGAGGAGGTCGAGCACGCGCGCGTCTGGACCGAAGCCATTCTGCGCGTGGGCGGGCGCGTCCAGCCGGTGCGCGACACGTACCAGACGCGATACGCCGAGGTCATCGGCCGGCCCGTCGGCGTGCTGCACGTATTGGCGCTGACGCAGATCTTCGAACGCCGTGTCTATCGGCACTTCACGGAGCACCTGCGTCGCCCGGGAACGCATCCCGCCGTGCAAGCAGCGCTGCGCCAGATGCTCGAGGAGGAGAAGGGACACCTGAGCTGGGTGAAGCACTGGCTGGACCAGCAGGTGCTCGTGCGCGGACCCGAGGTCCGCGACATCATGCGGCGCTACGCCGCGGTCGATCGACAGGTCTACGACGCGCTCACGATCGAGTACCGGTGGAGAATGGCCGCATGACCACATCCACCTCGGTTCGCGTCAAGCGCGCGTTCCGCGTCGAGCGCGTGGCGTTGTCGTCCGCGCGCGACGACCGGCTGTACTTCGCGCAGGTCCGGGAGGATCCGCGCGTGGAGCTCAGCGCGCTCACGGTTCAGCCCACCGATCGTGTGGTTGCGGTGAGCTCTGGTGGCTGCACGGCGCTCTCTCTGCTGGGCGCCGGCGCACGAGAGGTGCATGCCGTCGACGTGAATCGCACGCAGAACCACATCGTGGAGCTCAAGGCGGCCGCCGTCGGCGGGCTGTCGCGCGACGCGGCGATCAGGTTCGTCGGTGGCTGGAACATGCCGCGCGGCCGGCGCCTGGCGCTCTATCACGATCTCCGCGGCCGTCTCACCGACGTCGCGCGTTCGTACTGGGACGCACGTACGGCCGCGATCGAGCGTGGAGTGATCAACGCCGGCGTCAGCGAGCGATTCATCCGTCTCGTGTGCCGGCTGGTGCGGAACGTCGTGCAGACGCCCTCGCGGGTGGAGCGGCTGCTCGCGTGCCGCACGCTCGAGGAGCAACGCCAGCTCTTTGCCAGTGAGTGGGACAACCGGCGCTGGCACTGGTTGTTCGAGCTGCTCCTCAATCGCTGGTCGATGTCACGGGCGTTCGATCCGCGCTTCTTCGCCGGCGCGGGCCAGACGGGATTCGCCGCGCATTTTCGGGCGCTCGCGAACCACGCGCTCACCGGGATCCCGATCGGCGACAACTACTTCCTGCATCACATGCTCACCGGCCGATATCCGGCCGACCGTCCCGATGGCGTGCCGCCATACCTGGGTGCGCAGGGATGCGGTGTCATCGCGGCCGGCGCCTCCGGCCTGCTGCTCGTGGACGGCAGTATGACGGAGCATCTCCGAACGCTTCCGGACCACTCAGTGAACGCGTTCGCCCTGTCCAACATCTGCGAGTGGCTTGGGGATTACGACATCCTCGAGCTGTTCCACGAGGTCGAGCGCGTCGCCGCGCCGGGCGCGCGCGTCGTGTTCCGGAACTTCGTCGGATGGACTGATGTCCCGCCCGACTGCACGCGTCTCGAACAGGATCACGAGCTTGGCGCGACCCTGATCCGTAGCGACCGCAGCGCGCTGCAGCCGCGCGTGGTGGTGTGTCGCGTGAGGCATCCATGAACGCCGTCGAGAGAGGATCGCCGATCCTGCTCGGCACGGGCGAGACGTTGGCGCTGCGCGATGCCGTCGCCGGGGACAACGAAGCGCTCATCGATCTCACCGCCGCGTGCCCCATGCACGGCGACATCACGCTGCGGATGGACCGCTCGCCGGACTACTTCGCGCTCAGCCGGATCGAGGGTGATCAGTCGCGCGTCGGTGTTGTCGTCGACCAACAGCAGCAGCTGGTGGGCTGCGTGGCCGTGGCGCCTCGGCTCTCGTACGTCAACGGCGCCGTGAAGGAGTCGGTGTATGTGAGCGATCTCCGTGTGCACCCGCGTGCGCGGGGCTCGGGGGTGGCGGACTGGCTCACGCAGTACGCAAGCGACGCTGCGGCCGAGCTGGGCGGACCATACACACCGGTGGTCTGCACCATCCTGGCGGGAAACTCCGCGATGGAGAACCGCACGCGCGGGCCGCGAGGGACGCCGGTGCTCTCACGTTTCGCGACGCTGAACGTCCTGGCCATTCCACTCTTGTGGGAGCGGCGCGAGCGCGTGTCGGGCGCCGGCCCGCAGGTTCGCACCGCCAGCGAACGCGATCTCGAAGGCATGGCGTTGGCATGGCGGACGTTCGCGGGAACACGGCAGTTCGCGGATGCGCATGCCGGACACGCCGCTGACCTGGCCGGCTGGATCGAGCGGGCGCCGGACCTTTCACTGTCCGACTACCTGGTGGCCGTCGACGCGGCCGGTCGCGTCCGTGGCTTTCTCGGTGTCTGGGACCAGACGGCGTTCAGGCAATTGCGGGTCGTGAACTACTCGCGCCGGCTCGCGTTCTCGCGGCACGCCATCAACCTCGTCGCGCCCTTCGTCGGCGCAGCGCCACTGCCGTCACCGGGCGCAGCGCTCCACGCGCTGTCTACGGTGCACGTGTGCGCGACGGACCAGATCACGCTTCGCGCGCTGTTGCTCGAGACATATCGTCGGTATCGCGGCTCGCGTCATTCCTTCTTCACGATCGCGCTGGACTCGCGCGATCCACTCATCGCGGCTACGCGAGGCTTGTTCGCGCAGCCGACGTACGTCCATGCATACGTCACCACGGCACTCGGCTTCGCGGACCCCAGCCGCTACTCCGGCAGGCTCGTGAGCCTCGAGACGGCGCTCGCGTGATGCGGCCCACGCGAAACGCGCCGTCATTCGTCGTCGAGCACCGGCGG
>DASTVV010000096.1:0-11851 GCA_035758925.1 Gemmatimonadaceae bacterium | reverse complement strand
CGTGGACCTGGAGGCGCGGCTGGTGGAACGCTGGCGGCCCAACGATGAGCGCCCCGAGATCCTCACGGAGCGGCTCGACTGGTCTCCGCGCGGCACCAGCGTGGCACTCGCGCTCGAGCTGCCACAATTGTTCGCGCGCGTATTCGGCGAGCACGACGCGCGCTGACGATGCGCGAAGGCTCCGAGCGAGTCCCGGCGACGCCGTAACTGCGGCAGTCGCGCGGCCGATCGTGTGGCGGGAAGCAGGATGGATTCCCCGCAAGCGGAATGTCTGGAGCCGAGCCGCGCCATATGCGCGGCCGGCGGAAGTCAGCGAGCACCGCAGGAGCGGAGCGCAGGAGCGCAAGCGACGGAGCGAGAGCGACCGAGGACCGCAGCGTATTCCGCGGTGGGGAATCCAGCCCGCTGCCCGCCAAGTGCAGATCCCTCGCTGCGCTCGGGATGACATTACGGGCGCGTCGAGCGGTCGTACCGCACCTTGCCGCCGACGATCGTCACGTCCGCGCGCGTCCCCGGAATCGAATCCTCCGCAACCGTCATGATGTTGCGTGACAGTATTGCGATGTCCGCCAGCTTCCCCGGCGTGATCGATCCCTTCTCGTTCTCCTCGAAGGCCCCATACGCGTTGTTCATCGTGTACGAGCGCAACGCCTCCTCGCGCGTGACGCGCTGCTCGGGGACGAACACCTTCCCTTCGTTCGTCTTCCGCGCCACGAATCCATAAAAGCTCATGATCGGGTTGACGTCCTCCACGGGCACGTCGGTGCCGTTGAGGACGATGGCGCCCGCGTCCATCAAGGACCGGAACGAGTACGAAATCCGATTCCCGCGCTCTAGCCCAAGTCGCTTGGGGATCCACGGACCGTCCGAGATGGCGTGGACGCCCTGCACGGACGCGATGACGCCGAGCTGCTTGAAGCGCGGGCGGTCCGCCGGGTCCAGGTGCTGCACGTGCTCGATGCGCCAGCGGAGGTCGTGCTTGTCGGGGTTGTCCCGGAAGATGCGCTCGTACGTATCGAGCACCTCACGATTGGCGCGGTCGCCGATGGCGTGCGTCCCCACCTGATAGTCGTGCTTCATCGCGATGCGCGCGGTGCGCTCGAAGTCCGGCATCGGCTTCACGTTGATCCCCGACGTGGTGGGCATGTCGGTGTACGGCTGCAGCAGCCACGCACCGTGCGAGCCGAGCGCGCCGTCGATGAGCTCCTTCACCGAGCGGACGGTGAGCATGTTGCCGCCGAAGCCGATCATGCGATAGCGGTCGAGGTTGGCGTCGAGCGACGAGTCGCTCTCGCCGCGGACCATGACGTAGAGACGCACGGGCAGGGTGCCGTCGGCGGCCATGCGCTTGAGACTCTCGATGTTCGCAAAGTTGGTCCCAGCGTCCTGAAACGACGTCACGCCCTTCGACAACGCGTCGGCGCCCGCGGCCAGCACCCGCCTGCGGAACCGCGCCTCGGCCTGCGCCGGCGTGGGACGCGGGAGCCTGGCGTAGCCCGCCTGCATGAGGCCGTCCGCCGATTCCCGCAGGAGACCGGTGGGCTCGCCCTTCGCGTCCTTCACGATCTCGCCGCCCTGCGGATTGGGGGTATCGCGCGTGATCCCGGCCAGTTTGAGCGCGTAGCCATTCACGAGTGACGCGTGGCCGCTGGCGTGGTCCAGCACCACGGGGTTGTTGGGGCTCACGCGATCCAGCGCCGCGTGCAGCGGGATGCCTTCGACATTGGGCTGCGGCACGCGGTCCCACTTCTCCTGATGCCAGCCGAAGCCCTGGATCAGCGCGCCGCGGGGCGCGGTCTCCACGGCCTGCGCCACCTGGGCGACGATGGCATCGAAGTTCTTCGCGTGCGTCAGGTCCAGCTGCGTCTTGGATTCGCCGAGCGACAGATAGTGCCCGTGCCCTTCGATGAATCCCGGGATGACGAGGCGTCCGCGCGCGTCGATGCGTCTGGTCCTCGCGTCCGCGAGCTTCCGGATCTCGGCGTTGGTGCCCACGGCGACGACGCGGTCACCGCGCACCGCGATGGCCTGGGCGCGCGGGTGCGCCGAGTCGACGGTGTAGACGTCCCCGTTGATGATCACGAGGTCGGCTCGTTGAGCGGTTGCCGTCGCCGAGGCCATGGCGACGAGGAGGCAGGCGCGTGTCAGTGTGTGCATGGGTCAATTCTGCGCGCCGGTATGCACGCGGCGCAATCGCCAGACGGAGAGCGTGGCGTGCACACTGACCAGCAACGAGCGCCAGGGAACTCCCGCGCGGACAGCGCCCTGGTGGGTCCCCTGCGCTCGCCGCTGCTCACCGGCACGCATCGCCTCTCCCCGCAGCCCACCCGCCGCCGAGTGCACGCTCCGCCTCCAGACGGTCCGGTCAGGGCGGAGCGAGGGGCGGGAGTCCCCGCAGCGAATCGTCTGAGGAGGGAGGAGCTGAAAGCTCCGACCGCCGAAGCCAGCGAGCAGCGACGAGCAGCACAGCGTGATTCGCGCGGGGACTTTCGCCCCGAGCGTGCCTCTGGACTCGGCGGCCGAGCCGAGCGTACGTTGCGATTTCGCGCCGGAACCGAGCGGCACGGCGCGCGACAAACCGGTGACGGCCGGCGCACGAATGCGCGTACGATGTGTCCTTCTGACTGGACCATCCATGGCTTTGCCCGCCGGGCTGTCCGACAATCTGCGTCGAGTACTGGGAGAGCGCGCAGGGGAGGACATGGTGAGCTGGATGGAAAACGTCGACGACCGTCACGAGGATGCGGCGCGTCTCCGGGAAGCCATCCGCGCGGACTTCGCGGAGTTTCGCGAGACGATGCGTGCGGACCTGGCGGAGTTGCGGCAGGACGTCCGTGCCGGCGACGCCACGCTTCGTCAGGAGATGCAAGCAGGCCTCGCGCAGCTGCGCCAGGAGACTCAGGCAGGCGACTTGGCGCTGCGCGTCGAGATCCGTCAGGCGAAGTACGACCTGATCAAGTGGTCATTCGTCTTCTGGGTCACGGCTGTGGCATCCATTGCGGCACTAGCTCGCGTACTGCGCTGACAGGATTCGTCGAAGGGCGCACAGTCCCGCTCTCGCTCCGTCGCTAGCGCGACGAGCAGCACAGCGTGATCCGCGCGGGCGACCCCACCGCTCGCGGCTATTTGCGACGCGACGCGCGGGCGACCCCGCCGCTCGCGGCTATTTGCGACGCGACGCGCGAGCGACCCGCACGCAGCTGCGCTAGCTGACCGCTGAGCCTCGACGGCCGTGCCCGACCGCCTTGGAGACCGACGCGTCGAAAATGCTCTGGATGGACTCGCCGAGCTTTCGGTCGAACTCGGCCTCGCTCTGATCCGCGCGCAGGTCCTGGGTGAGCGCGCGTGAGAAGCTGGCCACAACCCCATGATTGCGTGCCAGCTTCTCGTTCGCCTCGTCCCGGCTGTATCCGCCGGAGAGCGCCACGACCTTGAGCACGCGCGGATGCTGCACCAGCTCTCGATAGAAGTCATCGACGTCAGGCAGCGTGAGCTTGAGCATCACGTGCTGGTTTGACGGGAGGGACTCGAGTCCTTCCAGCAGGTCTTTCCTGAGCAGGCGTTCCGATTCCGCCTTGTCGGGACTCTTGATGTCGATCTCCGGCTCGAGGATGGGCACCAGGCCGGCGGCCCAGATCTGCGTGCCAAGCTCGAACTGCTGCCGCGCGATGGCGCGGATACCTAAGGGGTCGGCGCGTTCGATCACCGACCGCATCTTGGTGCCGAAGACGCCTTTCGCTTTGGCCCGCGCGAGAAGCTCGTCCAGGTTGGGGATCGGCTTCATGAGCTGCACGCCGTCGGCCTCCGGAGCGAGTCCCTTGTCGACCTTCAGGAAGGGCACCACACCCTTCTCGTTCCAGAGGTATTCGGCGGAGCCGCGTCCGTCGATGTCGCGATCCATGGTGTTCTCGAACAGGATCGCGCCGATGAGTCGATCGCCGGCAAACGCGGGACTGGTGATGATGCGGGACCGCATTTCGTGCATGCGGTCGAACATTTCCTGCTCGTTCCTGTAGGCGCCCTTGCCGACGCGTGGCGATCCAGTTGGCCCATCACCTGGGCGCCACGGTCTTCACCACCGTGGGGCAACGCAACGTCGATCTGGTGAAGCGCCTCGGCGCGGATGTCGCCATCGACTATCGGAAACAGCGTTTCGAAGACGTGGCCAGGGACTGTGACGTCGTGCTGGACAACGCGGGTGGCGACACGCTGGTGCGGTGCTTCGAGTGCGTGAAACCCGGCGGCGTGGTGGTGAGCATCAACAGTCGCGCGCCGTCTCCGGCGTTTGCACGAAGCTGGGGCCTCAATCCCATCATCGTTCTCGCGATCTGGGTGCTGTCCCGAAAGGCCCTGGCCGCCGCGCGGCGGCATAAGGCGCGTTACGATTACTTCTTCGTGCGTGCCGATGGGGAACAGCTGAGAGCAATCACTCGCCTGGTGGAGAGCGGCGCGATCGCTCCGTTGATCGATAAGGTGTTTCGCCTCGAGGAGGCGCGTGACGCACTGGCCTATTCGCAGTCCGGGCGGGCGACGGGTAAGGTGGTGATCAAGGTTGTCTGAAAGGCCGGCGACGGCCATGTCGATTTGAAGGCGCTTTATTCGTCGCCAGTATGAACGGGACGCTGACCATCTGGCGCGAAAGGGCAGCCGGGGGCAGGCCCACCAGACCGGAGAGACAACGATGTTTGCGATGTCAGTGGGATCAAGAAAGGCGTGGCTCGCCGCGCTGGTGGCCGCCAGCGTCGCCGGTGTCGCGCTCACTTCACGCAGCGCCCAGGCCCAGGAGAAGTGGGGCGCCGGCGCCGAGAAGTCGAAGGCGGTTGGCAGGTACGCCGACGTGAACGGCATCCACCTGTACTATGAAATCCACGGCAGCGGCCGGCCCGTCGTGCTGCTGCACGGTGGACTCGGCGCCATCGAGATGTTCGGTCCCAACCTGCCCGCGCTGGCCCAAGGGCACCAGGTGATCGGCGTGGACCTCCAGGGACACGGTCGCACGGCGGACATCGACCGGCCCCTGGATCCGCGGTTCATGGCGGACGACATCGCCGCGCTCATCAAGCAGCTGGGCATTCCGAAGGCCGACATCGTGGGCTACTCGCTCGGTTCGGCCGTGGCGCTCGAGACCGCCATCCGCCATCCCGAGGTGGTGAACAAGGTGGTCGCCGTATCTACCGTCGCACGGCGGAACGCGTTCTATCCCGAGATGCTTCAGCAGCAGGTGCAGATAACCGCGGAGATGGCGGAGCAGATGAAGCAGACGCCCATGTACGAGATGTACGCGTCGCTGGCGCCGAAAAAGGAGGACTGGCCGCGGCTGCTGCGGAAGATCGGCGAGTTCATGCTGCAGGACCTCGATTACACGCGAGAGATCGCGACCATCACGGCGCCGGTGATGTTCGTGCAGGGGGACGCGGACATCGTGCCGCCCTCGCACGCGGTGGAGCTGTTCGGACTGCTCGGCGGCGGGAAGAAGGACGGCGGCTGGGATGGCTCGGGCAGAGCGAAATCGCGTCTCGCGATTTTGCCCGGCCTCACCCACTATTCCATCTTCGCGGCTCCGGAGCTGGCCGCCACGGTGATCCCCTTTCTCGACGAAGGCAGCACGCCGAACCGATAGCAACGATGCGGTTCATGGGGAGTTGCCTTCGCACCAGAGGGAAAGGCCGGTGATCCTCGCCGACACGTCGGTGTGGATCGATCACTTTCGCCGGCGAAATGCGCGGCTCGTCCAGGAGCTCGAGAGCGACAAGCTCAATCTCCAGCTGCTGGTATTCGCGCTCCTCAACGTCGCGATCATCGTGGTCACGATCCTCAGTCGGCGTTGGGTGGAGGCAAGAGCGTTAGGGGCGAAGGACCGAGAGTGCCCTTGACGTAATAGCCGGGTCAGTCGCGCGGGTTCGAAGGCGTCGCCAATGGACCAGGGGGGCTTGACGACGGCCGCCTTAGGATTGTCAAAGGCTTGACACGGTACTCCCCCACTGAGATCATGCAGGCCACACGTAGGTCGGCGACGTCGCCCGCCCCTCAGCAACTGTTGTTGCACGCCGGAGCACCACATGACGTCGCCCCTTCGTCCCACGGCACGCGCCGCGGCCTTCGCCTGCGTCGCGGTCTTCAGTCTGGTCTTCAGTGCCTGTTCGCGCGAGGCCGTCGCCCCGCACACGTTGCCCGTCCTCAAGCAGGTGGTCGCGAACAAGGCCGGTTTGCGCAGGGCAACGTCCAACTCCATCAAGTACCGCGATAGAGGACTGCCCCCCGCGATGGCGTCGGCCGGGGCAGCAGCGATCGAGATGCGCGCGTTGGTGGGCAAGACTGGTGACGCGCTCGTCGAAGCGTCCACGGGCAGCCTCGACACCGGCGCCGGACCCGGGAGCATCGACAAGGTGCAGCTGAAGATCCTGCGCACCGACACCACGACGCTCAACTTCCACTCGAACGGTGGCTACTGGGCTGGCGCAATCCAGGGTGTGATGAAAGGCGACGCGATCCAGCTCAAGGCCAGCGTCTCCGGTATCTCCAACGGTACCGACGTCCTGACCGTGACCGGCGCCGTGGCGCTGCGTCCGGATCTCGAGGTCACGAGCGTTGCCGCGCCGAAGCGCGTGTTCACGCACAACCCGGTCATGCTGGTGGCGGCGCTACGGGAGAAGAACGGAGACGTGGGGGCGCGCGCCAATTGCGTCCTGTCGGTAGACGGCGCCGCCGTCGACCAGGCCACGGGAATCTGGGTGGATGCCGGAGACGTGGTGTCGTGCATGTTCATGCACACCTTTGACGAGCCGGGCGACCATTCGGTGCGCATCGCCGCGGCAAGCGTGTCGCCGACGGACTGGGACGACGCCAACAATGCCGTCACGCGAAGCATCGTCGTCGCCGATCCCGGTACGCCGATCCTGAATGGATATCTGGAATTCTGGGAGCAGCACGCCCACGAGAGCTATGATGCGGTTCGGGGCGGGGAGAACCCGCGACATTTCATCGGCAGCAACGAGCTGAACTTCACGCAGCTGATCTTCAACGGCGAGACCAAGGATCTCGCGCCCGGGCCCTTCCCCCGCGTGGAGACGCGCCTGTTCAGGAACGATGTGGTGATCCACGAGTCGACGCTGACGGACATCCAGGTCACGCATACCGACGCCGGCATCTATATCGCCGATTGCGGCTATTACCAGAGCGCCGGTGAAGGCATGCAATACTGTACGGCGGTGCCAAGTCCCACGAACCCGAATTTCTTCTTCAATTCCGTCTATCTGTACGTGCGACTCGCGGGGACCGTCACGTACATGGCGCACGATGAGTTCTGCCAGCTGTACGACGACTGCGACATCTGGAACCACAACTCCTCACTGGTGTGGGACCCACCGACCGCGCTGGGCTTCCAGCCCGGCGATGCGTTGCGCGTGGAGCTCGAGTACGTGGACGTCAACGGCAAGGCGCACATCGTGAACGAGACGGTGGCGCTGGTCGACGCTCCTGACCGGGCCAACTTTGTCTTCAATGACTGCTTCCCGTGGGGTGATGGCCTCGGGGACGCATGCATCACGTCCAGGTCGACGGGGAACGCGGTGCTTGGCTTCAAGGAGTGGGGACCGGAACCGCCGTTCCATTTCTAGGACCCTCAACGCAGGGCGCGGGACGTTCGGCGGCCAGCCGTCGCGCGCCGGGCGGTTCGCCGGGAGCGAGGCCCGGCTGTCGAGTCCGAGCCGGAGAGATCCAGGCGCTTGTCCTCGGCCCTACCCGCGCACCGCCCTGGCGCGCGAGATCGTACAGCACACCGATTCGATCATCTCGTGGTCGCGGCGCAGGGGCTCGAGCGCCGATGCGGCGCAAATTCGGTACGACTTGCGCGCAATCGATGCCGCCCTGCGTGACGCGCGGATGCAGAGTCGCGCGTGTCGCCTTGCCCCAGTTTCGCCGAGCCGAGCACATTATGGGCATGCCCGCCGCGCAAGCCGATTGGACCGTGGAGATGCTCGACGCGCTGCCGGACGACGGCCAGCGCTACGAGATCATCGACGGCGTGTTGCACGTGACGCCCGCGCCGTCGGACGTGCACCAGCTGGTGGCCGGCGCGTTCTTCATCGCGATTGGCGCATATCTGCGCAGGAGCGCTCTCGCGCGCGCGCTGTTCTCGCCTGCCGACGTGCGCAAAAGTGATCGCACGCGCAATCGCGTTCAGCCTGACGTGTTCGCGGTGCGCCTGCGTGACGGCAAGCGTCCGTCGTATCCCTATGATCTTGCCGACCTTCTCCTGGTCATCGAAGTGCAGTCGCCGTCCAACTCGCTGTACGACTATCACACCAAGCGCGAGCTGTATCTCGCCAACGGCGTGCCGGAGTACTGGGTGGTGGATGCCGACGCGCGCATCGTGTCGCGCTGGCGCAACCGCGACGATCCGGGCGAGGTATTCGGCCAGCGCATCGAGTGGCACCCGACCGGCATGCCGGAGCCGCTCTCGATCGAGTTGCCTGCATTGTTCGACGACGCACTCGGCTGATCGCCTGCGCGCTGCAAACGACACAGGAGCGCCAGCGGACTGCGGATGGCAAGAGCGAAGCCGGCTGTCGAGCTTGCGCAGGAGAGACCAGGCGCTTGTCCTTGGCCCTACTCGCGCACCGCCCTCGCGCGCGCAGGATCGTACAGCACATCCGGATCCATGTCCGCACCATTGGCCCAGACGATGGTGCCGATCTCCGGATCGACGCGCACTGATTCGAACATCTTGCGGTCGCGGCGCAGAGGCTCGAACACCGATCCCCACAGGTATTTCGTCAGGTCCACGTCGCCACTGCTGCCATCCGTGAATTCCAGACGGACACGAAAACCCTCCAAGGCCTGCACCGACTTGATCCGAATCATGCGCCCTCCTACCTCAGCGGCTCAATCACACACAGTGGCTCGTTCCGCCGAGCCAATTCCCAGTTCACTCGAAGCTCCGCTTGGTGCTCGCTCGCCCACTCCAAAACCAATCCAAGAACCCGTGGAGGCAACCGGCTGGCCAGAATGCTCAATGCGTCAATCGCGATCATCGCCTCGCTCTCGCCATGTCTCGCGTGAAGTGCGGCGGCTGGATCGTTGTGATACATGGAGATGATAATCCCGAAGAACCGGCTGATGGTGGGCACGCCACAGGGTGACGCAACAACCGTCGTCCTTTGGCATCAAACCTTCGCGGCCTGTCGCGTCCGCCCTCATACTATCCCGACATTGGGGGGCTGGAACACGTGTTCGCGACGTCCTCGTGAGCACGAAGTCGATGCTCACGTGGCTTCCCGCCGATGTTCTCGCGTCGCTGGGAAGACGTGGTCCTTTGTGAATCTGGAGACGAGGTGGTGATTGGCTGGCACGCGTCGAGCGGATTCAATCTGCGCGTGGACGAGGAGAGTGGACGGCTGGTGGATGCGGGACCCATCCCGGCCGCAGCGGTCGCACCGGCGGAAGGCGCCGGCGGTAGCCTTCGCGCGGCGCCACGCTGGCTGACGGGGCTCCTCTACGGAGCGTAGCTCAGCAGTTCTCCGCCTATCGGCTCCGGCCGCGGCATGAGCTTTCGCTCATGTGTCGCGAAGAGGAGGCGATTCCAGAGATCCCACGTCTCCATCAGATCGTCGGGACCGCGCATCAGCGCATGCTTGTGGCCGCGGATCATCAACTCACGCTGCTCCAGCAACCCGAAGCGCGCGCGCAGCCGGACTTCGGCATCGAGGAGCTCATCGTCGGCAAGGGTGGCCATCCACGCCAGACTGAAAGGATCCGGGACGAGTCTCATGTGACACCCTCCTCGCGCACCCCGTGAGGGCAGGGCGCGTCTTCCTCTAACGTACTCGCGCGAAACGTGAGAGTGGGACTTTTGTCACACAAGGCCACCAATTCGACGTTGGCGCGCGAATCGTTACACGGCTTGTGCCTTTGAGCGCCAGCGTACTCCTCGCATGGGGGCGCCCACGCCGACCACGCTCCTCGCGCGGGGACTCCCTTCGCGGACCACGCTCCGAGCATAAGGTCTCATGCGCGGACCACGCTCCGAGCATCAGGTCTCCCGCGCGGACCACGCTCCGAGCATCGGGTCTCCCGCGCGGACCACGCTCCGAGCATGGGGTCTCATGCGCGGACCACGCTCCGAGCATGGGGTCTCCCGCGCGGACCACGCTGCGCTCCTCGGTCGCTCGCTGCCGCTCCGCTCCCTTGCGGTGCTCGCTGGCTGTCGGCGTCGGCGGGCGCCCGCCTCCGCCTCCAGACGGTCCGCTCTGGGAGACCTCATTGCTCGCAGCTGTTCGCGCGGGCGCCCCGCAGACGGATCCGCCGAGCCGCGACCAGGGCGCGCGACGCAGACTCGGAGCGAGGGCCCGGAGTCCCCGAAGCGAATCGTCTGAGGCACAATGGGGCCGAGCCCCATGTGCCGAAGCCAGCGAGCAGCGCAGTAGCGCCGCCGAATGAGCGCAGCGAATGGCGGCGCGACGAGCAGCACAGCGTGGTGAGCGAGGGGACTCCCGGCTCTCGCGTCCGAGACCAGACGCGCGAGCGTGGTGAGCGATGGGACTCCCGGCTCTCGCGTCCGAGACCAAACGCGCGAGCGTGGTGAGCGAGGGGACTCCCGGCCCTCGCGTCCGAGACCAAACGCGCGAGCGTGGTGAGCGAGGGGACTCCCGGCCCTCGCGCCCGAGACCAAAGCGGATAAGTTCGGCCAAGTCTGACACTTCTGATCTGGTGAGGACCGGCCCATGTCGTCCATTCCCTTGCTCACCCGCAGCGTCGCCATCGCGGCGCTCTGTCTCGCCTCGGTCGCCTTCGCTCAGCGCCCCGACACCAAGCTGGCCGCCAGCCCACCGGCTGCGTCGCCCGCAGCTCCGGCATTCCCGCCGACCGCGGCCGACGTCCTCCGCGCCATCCGCTGGCGCTCGGTGGGGCCCGCCAACAACGCAGGCCGCATCTCCGTCGTCGTGGGAATTCCGGGCGACCCGTACACGTACTTCGTCGCGGGCGCGAACGGCGGGATCATCAAGACCACCAACGGCGGCACGACGTTCAAGCCCGTCTTTGATGAGCAGAGCGCCTCGTCGATCGGAGCCATCGCCATCGCGCCGAGTGATCGCAACGTGGTCTACGTCGGCACGGGCGAGGGCAATCCGCGCAACAACGCGTCCGTCGGCAACGGCATGTACAAGTCGATCGACGGCGGCGAGCACTGGACGCGCATCGGGCTGGAGAAGAGCGACAAGGTGGCGCGAATCGTCGTCGACTCGAAGAATCCGGACGTCGTGTACGCGTGCGTCCTGGGACGGGAGTGGGGACCCAGCGAGGAGCGCGGCGTCTTCAAGACCACCGACGGCGGCAAGAGCTGGAAGCGCGTGCTGTACGTCGATCCGCAAACGTCCTGCTCCGACATCTCCGCCAACGCCGACAACAGCAACGTCATCTACGCCGGCATGTACACCTACCGGCGCTGGGCGTGGATCTTCGATTCCGGCGGCGGCGGCACCGCGGTCTACAAGTCGGTGAACGGTGGCGAGACGTGGGAGCGCCTGTCCGGGCCGGACAGGAGCCTGGGTCTTCCCAAGAGAGCGATGGACCGGATCGGCGTCGCGGTCGCGCCGAGTGACCCGAACATCGTGTACGTCGTGAGCGAGACGAAGGACGAGGGCGAGCTGTGGCGCAGCGACGACGCGGGCGAGCATTGGCGCACGGTGAGCCGCGATCCGAACATCAACTTCCGTCCGTTCTACTACGCCGACATCCGCGTGGACCCGGCGAATCCCAATCGTGTCTTTGCTCTCTCAGGGGCACTCTATCTCACAGAGGACGGCGGGACGACGTTCCGCACCATCGCGCGCGACGTCCACGGCGACCATCA
>DASTVV010000049.1:0-17402 GCA_035758925.1 Gemmatimonadaceae bacterium | reverse complement strand
TGGTCGTCAACGAAGACGCTGCTTACGACGATGCGCATTGCGGTCCTCTCCCTTCGGGTTGCGCTTCAGCCACCGTTCGACGATCTGCCGAAGCGGTGCAGTCTGCACATAGTGAAACTTGTACTTTCCCTCACGAACGCTTGTGACCAGACCCGCCGCCTCCAGCACCTCGAGGTGCTGCGAAATCGCCTGTCGCGTCAGTCCAATCTGGTGCTTCATGGCCAGACGCGAGCAAATCTCAAATAGCGTCTGGCCATCGCGCTCGACCAGTTCGTCGAGAATCGTCCGCCGAACCGGCGTCGCGATCGCTTCGAAAAGGTCGCCCAATGGCGGGAGTATAGGCAAGCCATGACTTGCCTGTCAAGCCGTCCGGATTGCCGAGGACTGACGGTTCACATCGGCCGGGCGGGTCACGACGTCCAGCGCGCGCGTATGCGACGCGCGAGCACGACGCTCCATTCGCGGTATGCCAAAGGGCCGGGGTGCATCCCATCGGCGGCGAGTTGCTGCAGGTCGTTGAGGGTGAGAGGGACGTGCTCGCAGTCAGGCGGGCCGCTCGCCCACCCTGCGAGTGCCTGGTCGAACCGCCGCGCTCGCGTGCCGAGATACCACCGCAATGGTTGCGGGAGGGCGGGAAAGGCGTGCATCGGCGGCATGCCCGAGAACAGGAGATGGCGCACCGCGAAACGCGTGCGCAACAGCGTGGCGAGTTCGTCCACGTCTTCGAGCCACCGAGCGAGAGGCCGCTGCCCCATCACGTCGTTGCCGCCAAGAGACACTACGGCGACGTCGAAGCGCGCCGCGGGCGACCGCACCAGGTGGCGTGTTGTCCCTGCCGTCGTCGCGCCGGTGCGGGCGACGAGCGCCCACGATACTCGGAATGATTGCGCGAGCTCACTGGTCAGACGGCCGCACAGCGCTTCATCCTGCGAAGGCGCACCGACGCCCGCGGCAGCCGAGTCGCCCAGCACCAGCAGTCGCAGCTCCGATCCGGCACCAAGCGTCCCGGCGCGCGGCCCTGGCGCCTCGGGCAGACGCGGCGTAACGCGGCGTACATAGCGGCCCTGCAGGACCAACACGGGGCCGAGGGGGAATCGCGTCATCTCGTATCCCATCACTGGCTCCTTCTGCGAATCACTTGGGCCATTGACTTTCGCATTCGCACATCCCGCAATGCCATGACGGCCGATCAGCATTTTCGCCAGCCAGGCGGGTACGCGTCGCGACGGCAGCGATGTGTTTAAAGACCAGATGCCGGTGCGCGCGATCAGCTCGCCCCGTACAACTTCGCGAGGCTGCCGGCCACGTAGTCGCCAGGCACCGTGCGCGCAGCGATGTTGAGCCGATTCCAGCCGTTTATCGACACGATCGCCAGGCTCAGGTGTACCAGCTCGTCCTCCGAGAACTGCTCGCGCACGCGCTCGTAGACGTCGTCCGGAACACCAGTCTTGGAGACGAGCGTCAGCGCTTCGGTCCACTCCAGCGCGGCGCGCTCTCGCGCCGAGTAGTACGGGGTCTCGCGCCACGCGTCGAGGCCGTAGAGCCGCTGTTCGGTTTCGCCGATCGCGCGCGCATCCTTGCTGTGCATGTCCAGGCAATAAGCGCAAGCGTTGAGTTGCGACGCGCGCATCCGGACGAGGTTGAGCAGTTTGTCATCGAAGCCCGCCTGACGAACCTGCTTTTCGAGGTCGCGCATGGCCTGGGTGACGCCTGGGTTGACGTGTCTGAGATCGATTCGCGCTTTCATGATGTCTTTCGGCTGCACCAATCGGGACGGCGATGTCGCTCCAGGCGAGCCAGCGTAAGCCCCTCCCCGTCTTCCACAAAGGTCCATTCACATTGATTTGATCGGACCACTGTTGACGTGGAGGCTGAGCATGTACTTTCCATGCTCCTGCAGTGGCTGTTCTGAAAGCGGTTTGCCAGGCAACCATGCCGGTCCCGGCCGACACACAACGAGATAGGTGTAGTTCATCGCACTCCCAGTCCCCTGTGGTCCCGGCTGCGATGCCACAGCTACCAACGCCAGGTTGAGGCCGAACACGCAACCCAACAATGCTTTCATCGCTTTCTCCTTCAGCTTGCCGCGTGCGCCTTCGCGAGGCTGCCGGCGACGTAGTCGCCGGCTACCGAACCCGCAGCGATGTTGAGCCGGTTAAAGCCGTTAATCGCCACGATCGCCAGGCTCAGGTGCACCAACTCGTCCTCCGAGAACTGCTGCCGCACCCGCTCGTACATGTCGTCCGGAACTCCCCCCTCCGAGACGAGCGTCAGCGCTTCGGTCAACTCCAGCGCAGCGCGCTCCCGCGCCGAGTAGTGTGGCGTACCGCGCCACGCGCTGAGGCCATAGAGCCGCTGTTCGGTCTCACCGTTCGCGCGCGCCTCCTTGCTGTGGATCTCCATGCAGACGGCGCAACCGTTGAGTTGCGACGCGCGCATCCGGACGAGCTCGAGCAGTATGGGATCGAAGCCCGCCTGGCGAACCTGTCGTTCGAGACCGAGCATCGCCTGGACCACGCCTGGGTTCACGCGCCTGAGATCGATTCGAGCTTTCATGATGTTGTTTGCCTCCATCGATCAAGACGAATCAGGACTTATCCTGTGACACCCGGGATCGGGACACGCCTCTGTCACAAAGCGCCTCCGTCGTTCGTCTAGAGAGTTTACGGAGCGCAAGGCGACGTGAGGCATGGCTGCAACTGACGTTGACGAGGCAACATTCGAGGCGTATCGGCCGCTGTTGTTCTCGATTGCGTACCGGATGCTCAGTAGCGTCAGTGAAGCCGAGGACGTGGTGCAGGACGCGTGGCTCCGGGTGTGTCAGGACGAGCACGCCGTCAGCGCCCCTCGCGCGTATCTCACGACCATTGTCACGCGGCTGTGCATCGACCATCTGCGCAGCGCCGAGCGGACTCGCATGGAGTATCCAGGTCCATGGCTGCCCGAACCATTGGCAGAGCCCAATCAGGAATCTGCCGACCTGGCATCGTCGCTAACGACGGCATTCCTCGTACTGCTGGAGCAGCTCGCGCCGACCGAGCGTGCAGTTTTCCTGCTACGCGAGGTCTTCGAGCTCGACTTCCACGAAATCGCGAAGAGCGTCGGCAAGAGCGAGGCAAACACGCGGCAGATCCTCACGCGCGCGCGCGGTCGACTACGCGACCCGCGTCCGCGCTTCACCGTGTCGCGTCGTGAATCGGAGGAGATCGTGCGGCGCTTCCGGGACGCCTGCGCCACCGGCAACGTCGAGGAGCTCATGGCGATCCTGCACAGAGACGCGGAACTCGTCGCCGATGGCGGCGGCAAGGCGGCGGCGCCGACGCGTCCCGTCCTCGGCGCGGGTCGCATCGTGACGTTCGTGATCGCCGTCGGCAAGACGCGCTGGTCTGAGTCGGACCCTCAGCTCGTCACGATCAACAGCGCGCCCGGTCTGCTCATGCGCCATCCCATTTTCGGCAACGGTACCTACTCGTTCGATATCGCCGACGGCCGCATTCGCACGATCTATGTGATGCGCAACCCCGACAAGCTGCGCCGGTTCCTCGAGGGCGCGCATTGAGCGCGGTGGAAGAGGTCGTCGCTGGTTGAGAAGAGCGACTGTGCTGTGTACAGCTGGCTGTTCCAAGTTGGCTATCGACTCGAGAGCGATCGCGGGCCGGGGTACGGCCGTCGTTTTCAATAAAGCTGGGAGCATGCCTTAGGCCGATGGCACTTCTGACGATCCTTTTCGAAAGGGTTGTAACAACGATGGTACTTTCTGCGTGCTTTTTCTCGTCGCCCACCGAGCGTGCGCGTCCGAGATGTTCGCTGAAGTGATCAGCGCGCCGGACTATCGGCTAAGCCGAGCAGACACCCGAAGCCAGGACATGTCGCCGCGTCGACAACGCCCGCGAGCCGGTCGTCTGTTCGTGAGTCCGAGTCAGTCCGACCGGTTTCAGGAATCCACTCACGCACAATCCGGCGTGCCGAGCGTCCCACGCTGGCGAACACCAAACGTTGGCGCCTCGACGTTCGACCGCGAATCGTTAAGGGAGTACATTTACAGCGAGGCTGCTCCCGTGCCGGGCCGAGTCCCCGGCCTGACGCCGCCGGAATCCCGGCCACAGAAGTAAGGCCGATGCCTGAATTTACCGTTCAATCTCTGCTGAAGACTCCGACGGTTGCCATCCACGACGTGTGCTGCCAGGGCAGCCGTCGAGACCAGAGTGCGGAAGAGTGCACGACCGCCACCCAAGTGGTGTTTCCGTATCGCGGCGTCTATGTGCGGCATCTTGGGCATGATCAGGCCGTCGCCGAGGCGAATCAGGTGCTGTTCTTCAACGCCGCCGAAGGCTACCGGGTCAGCCACCCGGTGGCGGGTGGCGATGCCAGCCTGACCGTGATCATCAGCGAGCCGCACTTGCGTGAGCTGGCGCCGCGGATGCTCCTGCGCGGGGGCGCGCCGCTGGCATTCCGGCGGCAGCGCCTGCGCATCGATGCACGGGCGCAGGCGCTCGTCGCACTGCTGCGGCACAGTCTGCGCCGGAGGATCGCGGAGCCTTTAGAAGCAGAGAGCTTGGCTTTGACCCTCGCACAACGGGCGCTGGGCCCGCGGACGACGCACCCAGCCGGCGCCAGCGTCGGACGGCAGCGGCTGGTGGATCGGGTCAAGCTCGTGCTGGCGAGCGATCTGGGGCGACGTTGGACGTTGGCCGAGATCGCCGCCGAAGTGCGCGGCTCTCCGGTTTATCTCACGCAGGTCTTCCAACAGGTGGAGGGCCTGCCCTTGTATCGCTATCAGTTGCGGCTACGGCTCGCGCGGGCGCTGGACCTTCTCGCGCAGTATGACGACCTGACCGCCTTGAGCCTCGACCTCGGGTTCTCCAGCCACAGTCACTTCAGCGCGTCGTTCCGCCAGACCTACGGTCGCTCGCCCTCAGAGTTCAGGCAGTCGGCGCTGCGTCGGTAGCTGTTCCAGCAAATCGCTAAAGATCCTGATAGCGACCTTCCCTTCCTGAGTGACCTACTGGTCACGCTCGGATGTTGGGCATACATGGAGGGAACTGTCATGGATAAGAAGACCTGTGCGGCGTGCGATTGCACGCTGGACGAGACTGCCATCAAGGTGACGATCGGCGGCAAGACGGTTGAGGTGTGCTGCGACGAGTGCGCCCTGAAGCTGAGGGAAGCTCACGCCTCGACGAGGGGGGCGTGAGCCATGGGCGGACACAAACCATCGCCGATCAAGCATAGCGTGCAGACCGCGTCTGGCCGGATCAGCTACACGGAGCAGGGCACAGGACCGGTTGCGTTGTTCGTGCATGGCGTGCTGTTGAACGGGCATCTCTGGCGTCACCAACTGGCGGAGTTGTCCGACATCCGGCGCGCGATCGCCGTGGACCTGCTGGCGCATGGCGACACCGAAATCGCGGCGGATCAGGACGTCTCCGTGACAGCCAATGCGAAGATGCTCGAGGAATTTCTCGATGCCTTGAAGATCGACCAGGTGGATCTCGTGGGCAACGACAGCGGCGGTGGGATCGCCCAGATCTTCGCCGCCCTGTATCCGGAGCGCGTGCGCAGCCTCACGCTCACCGACTGTGACGCCCACGACAACTGGCCGCCGGAGGCGTTCAAGCCGTTCTTGGCGATGGCGGCCGCTGGCGGGTTACGTGGCACGCTGGACGCGATGTTGGCCGACAAGAGCATCTATCGATCCGCGCAGGCCCTGGGACCCGCCTATGAGCACCCGGAACGGCTGACTGACGACAGCATCGAAACCTATCTGCGTCCGCTGGTCCGAACCGAGCAGCGCACCTGCGACCTGGAACGCTTCCTCGCCGCGTTCGACAACAAGCACACGCTCGCCATTGAAGGACGCCTGAAGGCGCTGAGGATGCCGACGCTGATCGTCTGGGGAACGGACGATGTGTATTTCGACCTGAAGTGGTCACGCTGGCTGGCCGACACGATCGCGGGCGCCCGGCGCGTGGAGTTCCAGGGCGCGAGGATCTTCTTTCCCGAGGAACGCGCGGCGGACTTCAACAAGGAGCTCCGCGCCCACTGGCTGAGGGCGCAGAAGGCGCGATGATCCAGGGATTCTTGTTGAGCATGCGAGTCCATCAGGAGAAGACATGACCGATCAGACGCGCAAGACCGAGCAGTTCCGGGCGTTGCATGTTCCCGGAAGGCCTCTCGTCCTCTTCAACATCTGGGATGCAGGTAGCGCCAAAGCCGTCGCCACGGGCGGTGCCAAGGCGATCGCGACGGGCAGCTGGTCGGTCGCCAACGCGAACGGCTTCGCCGATGGCGAGCGCATCCCGCTCACGTTGGCGATCGACATTCTGCGCCGCATCGTCGGCGCGACCGAGCTGCCGGTGACGATCGATCTGGAAAGCGGTTACGGCGACACGTCGGAAGTAGTCGGCGAGACCGTCCGTCTGGCGATCCACGCCGGGGCCGTCGGCTGCAACCTCGAGGACAGCTTTCCGGCGAATGGAACACTCCGCGAGACAGTCGATCAGGGCGATCGCATCCGACGCGCCCGGCAGACGGCCGATGCAGCCGGGATCCGCTTCTTCATCAATGCCCGGACCGACGTCTTTTTCCAGCGACCGCCGGAACAGCATGACGCGGCGATGGTCGATGAGACGATCGAGCGGGCACGCGCCTATGCAGACGCTGGCGCGGATGGCCTGTTCGCGCCCGGTCTCGCGGATATCACGCTGATTGCGCGCCTCGCCGAAGCGTCACCGCTTCCGCTCAACATCATGGTCGGTGACGCCACGCCGCCCTTGCGCGCACTGGCCGAGCGTGGGGTCGCACGCGTGAGCCACGGGCCCCGCCCTTACCTCATGACGATGAAGGCGTTGGAAGAGGCGGCGCGCGCGGCAAACGCGTGAGGCGGAGGACGCGGCGCGACGACGTTCAGTCGAACAGCTCCGCCCACTGCCGCACGCGGCGACCGTGCCAGGTCGGACCCTCGCGGACGAAGCGCCATTCCGGATTCTTCGTGACGTCGCGCAGGTTTGCGCACACCTCGTGGAACGTCTCGATGTCGGCGTCCGCACATTCGAAGTAGTTCACGAAGTCGTAGGCACCCTCGGGCGCCGGAAAAGTCTGGTTCCTGTACGTCCTCCGCATCAGGGACTCGATTCCCGCCGCTGCGGCGAGCGCGTGGCCTTCGTTCACGAGACGGCCCGTGTCGTCGTAGCGGGGCAGGAAGTACGTATGTCGCTGCATCCAGTCCTTGGCCCACCACTCGGCGGTCTTCCTCATCGGGATGAGAAACGCATTGGGCATGACCGCGCCGGTCTGCTGAATGACCTGATGCGCGTAAGCGAAGTTGTGCATCGCGTTGCCGGTGTAGCTGGTCGGTCTCACGACGCCCGACAGGAAATACGGCGCGATCGTCGGCTCGAGCAGCCGTGTCAGCTCCGCGCAGAACGTCGCGACAGGCGCCGCCGACGTCGACGCAACGTGCACGATGACGTCCGCGCGCAGGACCCCAGCATCCATGATGTCCGCCGGCTTGGCACTGACACGACGGAGAAACGCGACGGCTTCGGATGGGTGCCCGTCGCCGGCCTCGAATTCATTTCTCAGCCCCAGACGCTCCACGAGTGTCGCCACGCCGGCGGCTGCCACGCTTCGACGGACTGCCTCTGACACCTGCAGACAGGCGTATGCGCCATGACGAAGAACATCGCTCGATCGAACATCGTTCGCCCTCATTCTGCTCCTGTCGTCCTGTCCGCTCCCGCCGCCAGGCAGACAGTGTGTCAATAGCCGACGACAGACGATTCGTTGGTCATCAAATCGTTGAATGTCCAAGGGACCGATGTCGGCGGCCTCGGCAATTGCTGCGGCCATCGGAGAGCCGGCACGAGCGCGCATGCTCCACGCGTGCTGGCCGGCGAGTCCCACAGGCGGTTCGAGCCGAACACACCACACCGTCTGCGAGCTGCGCGAACGGTGTTCCGACCGCATCCCGGCGGCGCGGTCGGCGCGGCCCTGTTGGACGTTGCCCTGCAACGTCGACGACAGTTACAACCACCCCTTCGCGCGCGCGATGCGCGCGGCATCGACCTTGTTGCGGCCGCCGACTTTACCGACGGCCTCCGACAGGTAGTTGCGCACCGTGCCCTCGGATAGCTGCAACTGCTGCGCGATATCGGCGCCCGATTCCCCATCGGCCGCCAGACGCAACACCTGACGTTCGCGATCGGTGAGCGGATCGTCCTCAGACCAGGCTTCGGACGCCAGCTCGGGGTCGACCGCGCGGCCGCCGTTGCGCACGCGCCGGATGGCATCCGCCAGCTGATGCGATGGCGCGTCCTTGAGCAGGTAGCCCGACGCGCCCGCTTCGAGCGCGCGCCGCAGGTAGCCGGGGCGCGCGAACGTCGTGAGAATGACGACCTTCGCGGGGCTGCCGAGACGCTTGAGCTCCGCGGCCAGCTCGAGTCCTGTCAGTCCCGGCATCTCGATGTCGGTGACGACGACGTCGGGCGGGTGTGTCAGCGCGAGAGCGAGCGCCTCACGGCCGTTCCGCGCGGAGGCGACGACTGTCAGATCGCTCTCGATGTCGATGAGCGCGCGGAGCGCCCCGAGAACCATCGCCTGATCCTCGGCAATGAGCACGCGAATCACGACGAGCTCCCATGGGCGGGCAATGACATCACCAGCCTGGTCCCCGAACGTCCATCGCGCTCAAGACTCCTCGTCTTGCAGGAGAGACGGCGGCCTGACGTCGATTTCCGGCGTGATACCAGCCGCGACGAGGACGCGCTCGGCATTCGCCAACTCGTCACGCAAGGATATCAAGTCAGCGCGAGTTGTGCCGATACGCCAGGGTCGCGCAGGCCAAGCCCATGAGCGTCGCCACGCCGAGCGCGGCCACGTGCGGTCCGGGCGGATCCGGCACGAGCCTGACTGCCGACAGCGCCAGCCGGCCGAGATGATGCTGCGGCACGAACTGCGCAATCGCCTGGACCGGCCGCGGCAACACTTCGTGCGGCATCCACAGGCCGCCGGCGAACGCGAGCGGCAGGTTGAGCAGGTTGACGATGCCGGGGGCGCCGGCGGGCGGAATCGAGTAGCCCACTGCGAGACCGAACAGACAGAACGGGATGCAGCCGAGCATCACCGATGCGAAGAGCCCCGCCCAGGCGCCGGCGCTGAAGCGGACACCCCCCGCGGTCACGCCGAGCAGTGCCAGGAGCGCCACGATGACGCCGCCGAACAACATGCACGTGACGACCTTGGAGCACAGGTAGGCCGGCGTCGGCAGGGGCGCTGCCTGCTTCAACAGCATCCACCCCGAGGCCCGCTCGGTCGACACGCCGACGCCGAAGGCGAAGAGTGCCGCCGTCACGACTCCGAAGACCGAGTAACTCGCGAGCAGATACTCGGCGGCTTTCGGACCAGTGCCGCTGCGGTTCAAGCTCAGGCCGAACAGCAGATAGAACATGACTGGAAACGCCACCACGCCGCCGATGTAATGCGGCTGGCGCAGCAGTTTCAGAAATTCGTACCACGTCTCCAGGACGTACAGGCGGAACAGCCGCGGCACCGCCGTCCGGCGGTCGAGATCGGGCAGCGCGAGCGTCGTCGACATCGCAGTCATCGCATCCTCCTCAAGCAGCGGCGCGCGGTCCGTCCGCGCCGGTCAGGGCGAGAAACCCGTCTTCCAGGCCGGCACTGCGCACTTCGAGACCGTCAACGCTTTCGTCGGCGCTGAGCAGCGCACGGGTCGTGGCCTCTGCGTCCCTGGTGACCAGGCGCACGCGGTCGCCCTGTCCCTCGACGCAGGTCACACCCGGCAGCTCGCGTAACGTTCCGTGTGCGAGCTGAGTGCGGCAGATGACTTGACGGTCCGCCGCGGCGGCCTTGATCTGTTCCGGCCGGCCGTCGGCGACGACGCGCCCGCGGTTGATCACGACGATGCGGTTCGCCAGCGCGTCCGCCTCTTCGAGATAGTGCGTCGTCAGCAGGACGGCCCGGCCCGAGGCGGCGAACGCCCGCACCGTCTGCCAGAAGCCGCGGCGCGCCTCGACGTCCATACCGACGGTCGGCTCGTCGAGGAAGAGGAGCTCGGGGTTGCCGCAGATCGCCAGCGCGAAGAGCGCACGCTGCTTCTGACCGCCGGAAAGTGCGCTGAAACGGCGATCGGCAACCGGCTCGAGGCCGGCGAGCGTCAGCACCTGGCGCGATGCCAGCGGCGTCGGGTAGTAGGCAGAAAACAGGTGCAGGTGCTCGCGCACGGTCAGCGTGTCGGGCACGCGCGAGACTTGCAGCATCACGCCCATTCGCCGGCGGGCGGGCATCGACCGCGGATCGGTGCCAAACAGGCGCGCCTCGCCGGTCGTCGGACGCATCAGCCCGGTGAGCAGGCTGACCGCCGTCGTCTTGCCCGCTCCGTTCGGACCGAGCAGCGCAGTCACGTGGCCGGCGTACAGCGCGAGATCGACATCGGTCAACGCGGCGACCTCGCCGTAGCGATAGGAGACCGAGACGAGCTCGGCGACTGGCGTACTCACAGCGACCTCCTGGCCATCCGTCACGAAGAATGCCGCGATGTGCGGCGGATTGTCCGTGACCGTGATGTCAGGATGCGCTGTGGACGCGAGGCGCGACAGTGTCGGGCGTCACGCGGCGTGGATGACGAACGTCATGTCCGCGGGTTCGCGCCCTCGTGGTCCGTCGTTCGCGGTCCGAGTTCGATCGTGTGGCTTCGGGCGGAAGAGATCGCGGGATCGATGGCCGAGCGCCGCCAGACCCCGCGGCCCAGTGCGATCATGCGCTCGACGGCCACGACGTTGAGGAGCGCCTTCGCAATGAGATCGATGGCCGGCCAGGTGTGGCTGCCCAGGTACCCTGCACCCATGCAGACGAGCAGGGCGCCGAAAGCCAGTGCCCAGCGGTGACGATCGCTCCAGCCGCGGGCGCCCGCCCAGCGCCTCACCGCGAGCACGGTGAGCGCCGCCCATCCCGTGCCGAGCGCGAGCGGCATCCACGGCTCAAGGGACTCCTGCGGCACGAACACGAGCACGATCAACCCCCACCACGGCAGCGCGAACAACGCGCCTGCCAAGCACACGAGCAGGGGCGACGGAGGCGTGCGCTCCGACGGCCCCGTGGCGTCAGTCCGGTTGCGGAGCGCACACGCGGCAGCCACGGGCGCCACAGTGACGAGCACGCTCACGAGGAGCGCCGAGACCGGTGGCCAGTACTTCGGCTGCTTGAAGGCGAGCGGCACGGCGATCTGCGTCCACAGCGCCCACAGGCCGACGCACCCGGCGGCGAAGGTCACCGAAGCGATGGCCAGGCCGCGGCGTCCCAGCCACGCCTCGTGCCGGCGCGCCGGGAACAGCAGTTCCGTGACCAGGACGGGCACGAGCACGATCCAGACGACCTCGTATCCGAGCATGAACCACAGCCAGAGCCAGTTGACGCCCCCGATCCGGTCGTACGCCGGCAGCGACGCCAGCGCGAGGAACGGGATCGGCGCGAGCGACGTCTGCAGGACCAGAAGCTCCACCAGCAGCGACAGCGCGAGCCCGAGCGCGAGCGTGCCCATCCACCCTGCGCGGAGACGATGCGCGACTTCCCGGGCGATCAGCGCGCCGCACCCCCACACCATGACCTGCGGCACGAACGAGAAGATGTAACTCAGTCGTGTCGCGCCGTTCAGGACCTCTCCAACCAGCGGAGCGAGCAGCAGCAGCGTTGCCGCCGGTCCGATCCGCCGCTTGCGCGCGCGCGCCTCCACCGTCCATCCGCGTGCCTTGCTCATGGCCGCCTTCTCGCTTCCCGGTTGTGTGACGTGTCTAGACGACGCCGATGTCTGGCTCGATCTGGATCAGCGCGGCGAGAGCGCCGAGCACCATCGCCTGATCCCGGGGGGCACCACGCGAATCATGGGTCCATACCGGACCACGCCGCGCGGGCGATCGGCACGGTCACCACGAGGCGGGTGCCGGCGGTCCCGTCGCGCTCGACGCTGCCGGCGAGCGGACGCAGCCGATCCCGCATTCCCGAGAGCCCGCTCCCCTCCGGCTCGCTGCCGCCACGCCCGTCGTCACGCACCTCGAGTACAGCGCGCCCTCGCTCGGCGTGCAGCGCGATCCAGCAGCGCCGTGCCTGCGCATGGCGTATGACGTTGGTCACCGCCTCGCGGAGGGCGAAGGCGAGCGCGCGTTCCGCGGCCGCGGCGAGGACGACGCGCTCGGACGTGACGGAGGGCTCGAGGCCGGCCGCGCGCAGGACGCGCTCGGCGTTCGCGATCGCGTCCTCGAGGCTCTCCGAACGATAGCCGCGCACGGCCGTGCGTACCTCGGCCAGCGCCTCGCGCGAGATCCGCTCGACGTCACGGATCTCCTCGATCGCGCGCCGCGGGTCCCGCTCACCCAGCTTCGAGGCGAGCTCCGACTTGACCACGATGACCGAGAGCGTATGGCCGAGCAGGTCGTGGAGGTCGCGACCGATGCGCTCGCGCTCGGCGACGCGCGCCATCTCCTCGGCTGCCTCGCGCGCGATCTGCAGCTGCAGCCCGTACCGACGGCGGTCGGCCAGGAGGATGTTCGTGCCGCCGACCACCGCCGTCACGAGCATCGCGGGCACCCAGGCCGAGTAATGCCAGTCGAACACCCACGCCTGGAGCACGATGCCGGCGACCATGCCCGCGACCCAGCGCCAGGCGCGGACGGGCGAGGTCGCGAAGCCGACGAAGGCGACCGCGTACACGAAGAAGCAGCTGGCGCCCGCGTTGAATGGCATCGCGAGGACGCCGAGCGCGTAGATGGCAGTCGCGATGGCCAGCAGGTTGCCTCCCGAGGTGACGAACCCTCGAAAGTACAGCGGCAGGAAGACGGCGATGGCCGCGAGCGAGACCATCCAGTCGCGCAGCGTGCCCGACTGCAGGACGAGCGTCGCGAAATAGAAGACCAGGTAGGCGAGCCAGGCGAACTTCGCCCACCCGAGACCCGTGCCCCGGTCGAGCGGTTCCGCCGGGGTGTCGGTGCGTACCGTGTCGTCCATGCCTCGAACTCGCGGACGTCAGCCACTTCCACCGACAGTCTGCCCTCAACCGCGGCGCCGCGGCAGTGCCGGAGATCAGGTGCCGGTGCTGACAATTGTCATACATCCACGTGCGGGGACGGACCTGGACGCGGACGCGCACCGGCTCCCACGAGGTGGACACGAGCTCGAACATGGCGGACCGGAAGGCCAGCCGGGTGAAAGTCGGCGAAGACCGGAAAAGGAGTCCGTCACCCTACGCTCGCGATCCCGACAAGGGCTTGCAGATCTCCCAATGGTGTCCGAACGGGTCGATAACTCGTCCCACTCGCCAACCATGCTGATTGCCCACGGGCCACACGACGGTGGCTCCGGCGGCAACAGCCCGTTCGAACGAGGCATCTGGCTCCTCCAGAATCAACAGAAGTCGAACCGTCCCGCCGCCGAGCGACTCGGGGCTGAAGCTGCCGTCCGGAGGAGACTCATCGGCGAGCCAGAATTCGGCGTGGCCCACGGATAACCGAGCGACGACTTCGCCCTTTTCGTTGTCGACGCGGAACACCTCGCGCGCGCCGAATGCGGCTGTGTAGAACTCAATCGCCCTGGCCCCGTTTCGCACCGAGAGCAGTGGAACGACCGCGATCTCTTGATCTGCCATCGTGTCATCTCTGGACGGGGCTGCACGCTGGCCCGTCGAAAGGATCGACCAGACAGCGCGCACGAGCTTCGTTGGCTAATGTGGGTGTCCCAACGGGAAACCCGGCGGCGTCTTCGCGTATCCCAGTGCCTCGGCGATCTTGCCGTCGCGCACCCGAATCAGGGTCACGCCACGCACAGAGTTCTCGTGCCCCTCACCAAAACGATAGCGCCAGCGGTTGATAGCCCAGTCGCCGCAGACCGTCACATCCTCTACCTCGAACGAACCGAGCGGTTCCGACACCATCGCCTGCCAGAAGCGCACGTTTGCTTCGAGGCCCTCGAGGCGTTCGCCGTCCGGTGCCGGCTGGATGGCCTCCATGACGCAGTCCTCCGCAACCAGATCCGGGATGGCGCCCGCATCTTTCCGCGTAAAGGCGTCGATGAAACGTTGGACGACTGCACGCGTACTGGTGTCGGGTTCGTTTGGTCTGTCCCCTTCACTGTGAGCCATGACGCAGTCCTCCCGCAGACATTCAATCGACGATCGCGCCGCCGGTCAGGTTCGCGACCGTGCCGGTCATGGCGCTGGCGCGATCGGACGCGACGAACGCCGCCACATTCGCCAGTTCCGCCAGCGTCGTCGACTGCCGGCGGTGCGTCATGCCTTCTACCATCGCCTGAAACTGTTGTCGCGTCATACCAGCCGTCCGGGCGTGCAGGTCAAACACCACGTCGATCGTCGGCGTCTCCGGAAGTCCCGTCGTGCGCAGCACGACTGAGCGTACGCCAGCCGACGCGAGCTCCGCCGAGAGACCACGTGAAAGACCTTCCATCGCCGCCCACGCCGGACCCATGCCACCGACCAGCGGCGCACCGAGACGCGCCGGCTCCGGCGTGTGCATCAGGATGACGCCCGACCGCTGCGCGGCCATGCGGCGTGCGGCGGCGCGCGCGGTGATGAATTGCGATTTCGCGTAGGTCGCGACTGGCAGCGCGAAACTGTCAACCGAAAGATCCGTGAGGGGGATGCCCTGGATGCCCTGCTGCGGGATGCCGATGGCATTGAACGAGACGTCGACCCTGCCGGCGTTCCTGATCACCGCATCGAGATGCTGCTCGACCCCTCTTTCGTCGAGGGCGTTCAGCTGTGCCGCCTCCGCGGCGCCGCCAGCGGCCACGATGTCCTTCACCACGCGTTCCACCGGCTCGAGGCGATGACCGGTGGTGAAGACTCGGGCGCCCTCACTGGCGAACGCGCGGGCGACTGCGCTTCCGACGGCGCCACCGGCTCCATAGACGACGACGACCTTGTTGGCAAGCAACATGATGATGTCCTTTCGTCTCGTCTCAACCGAGGGGCTTCGGCCCTCGGCCTCCCCGACTGGCTCGCTGGCGGGGGGCCCTCGGCCCCGCGCCCCTCGCCAGGCTCACTCGCTGCCGCTCGTTCGCGGCGTCAGGAGGTTAATGAGATGACTTCTAACCAAGGGCGGCAGCCGGATCCGGGATGCGTGCGCTCGCCGGAGAATCGCCAGATGCCACCGACCTGGCCGCAGACAGCACCCACGGGCAGTGCGTGTAGTCGACGATGCGAACGATCCGGTGTTTGGAAAGCTCGAGGCGAACGGTCGCGTGGGGCGTCCAGGCGTCCGCGGCGCGCCCCAGCACCAGCAACACCGGTTCGCCATCCACCTCGCCAGGTTCGAGCCGCCACGGCGTCGTCAGCCGATCGTACCGGCCGAAGTACGGAGAACCCCTGACGGGCCCCATGTAGCGATCGGCGACGCGCACCTGGGCGTCGGCGGCAATCAGGTCGCGAACGCCGTCCCAGTCGCGGCGATTGAAGCGCTCGATGTAGAGGTCGCGAAGCCGGGCGGCCTCCTGCGAAGATGCAGGGTGTCTGCGCTTCGGGTCGGTCGAGACGAGTGACAGCTTCGCTCGGCCACGATTCAAGGCCGACTTGACGCCGCCCACGGTGCTGCCGACGAGTGCAGCGATCTCATCAAGCGAGTAGTCGAAGACGTCCTTCAGCAGGACGCACGCCCGTTCTTTCTGGGGCAGCGTCAAGACCAGATGTTCAATGGCAAGGCTGACGCCTGGTTCAGTCGGCTCGACCGGGGGCACCGATTCGGACGGGGCTGCTTCCACCTCCGCCGCCCGGCGAACGCCGCGCCTCCGCAGAAAGTCGATGCACTGATGGTGTGCGATGCGGAACAACCACGGAGCGAGCGACTTCCGCCCGTCGTAAGAGTCGAGTTTTCGATATGCCCGAAACAGCGCATCCTGAACGATGTCTTCGCCGTCGAGCACCGACCCCACCATTCGCGAACAGTACCGATGGAGGCGCGGTCGCAGGTGGCCAATCGTTTCGAGAAAGGCGACATACCGGGCGTCGAAGAGACCCGCCGGCGGCTTCTGCGATTCGTCCATACTGCGATTACGGACCCGGCGCGACGGAGGATACGTCCAACGCGGATTGTGCGGGCGTTCTCGACCCGCGTCGCTGCCCGCGCCTGCCGACGTACCTGCTACACCGGCAGATCGCCGAGTCGCGCCGCCAGCTCGCGCTTGCCTTTCGCCGTTACGCGGACGATGCGGCTGTCGAGATCCTGAACGATCCACTTCTTTTGCAGCGCGACACTGAGCACGGCGGCGCCCAACGCGCCGGCAAGGTGTGGACGCCGTTCGCTCCAATCGACGCAGGCAAACGCAAAGCGTCGCCGCAACGCGCGTGCGGTCGCGACGTCAACGCCCAACGCCGCGAATCCGGATTCACCGGCTGACGTCAACTCACACGACGCGTCCTTCCCGGGGCGCGACAGCCACCCGAGCGTCGTGTAACGGTCGTACAGCCTGACGCCAAGCGTGCCCGCGAGATGGTCGTAGCACCTCCGGGCGGCGCGCAGGTCGCGCGGCGTGTTCGGCACGAACTTGTGGGACCCCTCGCCAGCGAGGACGCTCAACGCCTCGAGCGCCACCGCGACCTCCAGGCGATCGAGGCTGTAGTAGCGATGCTTACCCTGTGCGAACACCTTGACCAGCCGCTGCAATCGCAGCCGCTGAAGATGAACGCTAGCCGTGGAGGGCGTCACGCCGCCGATGATTGCAAGCTCGGTGCTGGTGCGGGCGCGCCCATCGATCAGGCAATACAGCATTCGTGCCCGCACCGGCTCACCGATCGCCGCTGCGAGCGGTGCAACTCCCACATCAGCAGTGCCGACATCCATGGTTTGATGTTAAACGAATTGTCTTGGCCGCGCCGCGTGCGACAATTCTGCATGTCGATCACCTGTTTCATCCGCTATCAAATCGATCCGTTTCAACGCCAGGCGTTTGCGGACTACGCTCGGAACTGGGGTCGGATTATTCCCGAGTGCGGAGGTCATCTCATCGGTTACTTCCTGCCGCATGAAGGCACCAACGACGTCGCGTGGGGCCTGATCGCATTCGAGAGCCTTGCCGCGTATGAGACCTACCGCGCGCGGCTCAGAACGCATCCGCCGGCGCGTGAGAACTTCGCGATGGCCGCCAAACAGCGATTCATCCTGCGAGAGGAGCGGACTTTCGTTGAGGTCGTCGACGGCACCTTTGGAATCGAGCCCGCTCACGCCGTTGTTCCGTGATGCCGCCGATCAACCGACCAGGTGTTCATCGTCTAGGATAGCGCTCTTCGAATCCAACGTTCGCACGATGAAAACGGCCAGAAGCGGGATGGCGATCGCGTAAACGTACTGCGTCCTCGACACGCCGATGCCGAACGGAAACCAGAT
>DASTVV010000003.1:0-3557 GCA_035758925.1 Gemmatimonadaceae bacterium | reverse complement strand
GACTCTCGGTCGCGCTCGCGTTACGCGCGGGGCTGTTCAACATCGGCGCCGAGAGTCAGCTCGCGGCCGGCGGGTTCGCCGCGGCGCTGGTTGGTCTGGCGCTTCCGGCAGGCCTCCCGTCGTTGCTCGTGCTGCCGCTCTACATCCTGGCGGCGGCGCTGGCTGGCGGAGTCGTCGGCGGAATACCCGGTGTGCTCAAGGCTCGATTCGGCGCGCACGAGGTGATCACCACGATCATGCTGAACTTCATCGTGCTCGCGCTCCTGAACTACCTGATCTCCACGCGCTTCAAGGTGCAGGACACGTTGCACACACCGGAGCTCGCGAGCGGCGCGCTCCCACGACTGTCCGACGTCTGGTCCGGATTCCACGGCTCGGCCGCCAACGCAGTAATCCTGCTGGCACTCCTCGTCGTCGCGGCCGCGTGGTGGTTCCTGTTCCGGATGCGTGCGGGGTTCGAGCTCCGCGCCGTTGGCCTGCAGCCGCACGCCGCCGAATATGGCGGTGTGAACGTCGAATCCGTGTGGTGGCGCGCGATGGTTCTGTCGGGCGCGGTCGCCGGGATTGGTGGACTCAACTATGTGCTGGGCTACAAGCACTACTACGAGGAAGGCTTCTCCGCTGGCGCTGGTTTTCTCGGAATCGCCGTGGCGCTCGTTGGTCGAAGTCATCCCGTGGGGATCGTCATCGCGGCAATCCTGTTCGCCACGCTTTCGCAGGGCGGACTGGCGGTGAACGCCCTGGTGCCCAAGCAGATGGTGGACGTCCTCCAGGCGGTCGTGATCATCTCGATGGCGACGGCGGTGCCGGAAGTCCGCCGCGTTCTGGCCGCGGTGCGTCGATGATCCTTGCATTCCTCGCGCAGACGCTGCGCATCGCGATGCCGTACCTGTTCGCGTCGGCGGGTGGTGTCGTGTCCGAGCAAGTCGGACTCATTGCGCTGACGCTCGAGGGCTACATGCTGATCGCCGCTTTCTGCACGGCGCTCGGCAGCTACTTCAGCGGCAGTCCCTGGGTCGGAGCGCTGGCTGGAATCGCTGGTGGCGCCGCAACGGCGCTACTCTACGGGTTGTGCAGCATTCGGTATCGCGCGAACCAGGTGGTGGTGGGCATCGCCATCAATCTCCTGGCCATCGGGCTCACGCGCTTTTTCCTGCGACTGACGTTCGACAGCTCGTCCAACTCGCCGCGAATCGTCGGCTTTACGGAAACGGGGACGGGGTTCGCCGCGCTGGCGCGCAATCCACTCGTGTGGCTCGGCGTCGCGGCTCTGCCCGCCGTGGGATGGCTGCTGTATCGCACCGTGTTCGGGTTGCGGCTGCGGTCCGTCGGCGAACACCCCGAGGCGGCGCGCTCCGTTGGCGTCCCGGTGCAGCGCGTGCGCTGGGCTGCGGTCGCGCTTTCCGGAGCGCTTGCCGGACTTGGCGGCGCATACCTGGCGCTGGACCAGCACCAGTTCACCGACCAGATGACGGCCGGCCGCGGCTTCATTGCCCTGGCGGCAACCATTTTCGGGCGCTGGCAGCCGACACGCGTCTCGGTCGCCTGCTTACTTTTCGCTGCGGCCGAGACGCTGCAAATCCAGCTTCAGGGCGCGCAACTCGTTCCCTCCCAGTTTGTCGAGATGATTCCCTACGTCCTCACGATCATCGCGCTCGCCGGCGTCGTGGCGCGCGCGGTTCCGCCCGCGGCGCTAGGCAAGGTGAACGAATAGTCGTGCGTCGTATGCCGGCCCGCCGAAGCGCATGACCCACACCACCGGAAGCGCCGAGTCCAGCAGCACCGGCACCGCGCCACGGCGCGGAGATGCCGCCAAGCTCGCCGTCCTGATGGTCACGGCGTTCATGGACATGGTGGGCGTGCTGATGATCGTACCCCTCATGCCGTTCTACGCCAAGCACATGGGCGCGAACGGATTCGTCGTCGGGCTGTTGGTGTCGTCGTTCTCGATCGCGCAGCTGCTCATGGCGCCGGTGTGGGGACGGCTCTCGGATCAGTACGGACGACGCCCGGCTCTCATCGTCGGCATGACGGCGTCGGCCATCGCGTACGTGATCTTTGCGTTCGCGGATTCGCTGTGGCTGTTGTTCTTCTCGCGCCTCGTGCAGGGCGCCGGCGGCGGCACGGTGAGCGTCATCCAGGCATACGTTGCGGATGCCGTCGAGCCCAAGGACCGGGCCAAAGGCCTGGGCTGGTTGTCGGCCGCCACGAACGCGGGCGTCGCGCTCGGACCCGTGCTCGGCGCCCTGGCATTCAAGCTGGGAACACCAGGCCCGGGCCTGCTCGCGGCCGCGCTCTCCGTGGTGAACATCGGCTTCGCGTGGAGATTCCTGACCGAGTCCCGCGACATGACCGAAGCAGCTGCCGTGCGCAGCAGGCCGCAGATTCCGGGTCGTTCGCGTCAGGCGGTCATGCGCGTCGCGTCGCACCCCAACGAGCCCGCATCGCGACTCATCTGGATCTACGCGATCGCCATCGGCGCCTTCCAGGGCTCCACCGCGATTCTCGCGCTGTTTCTTGCCGCGCGGTTCAGCGTGACCGAGAAGACCATCGGGTTCTTCTTCGCCTACATCGGCGTGTTGTCCGTCGTGACGCGCGCGCTGATTCTCGGGCCGGCCGTGGACAAGTTCGGCGAGGCCAGGCTGTCGCGCGTCGGACTCGTCCTGCTGGCCACGGGTCTCGCGCTGCTGCCATTCATGCATCCCGCATCCCACGCGATGCTGACGTATTTGCCACTCGCGCTGGCAGTCGCGCTCCTCCCGCTGGGCACAGCGTTCACGTTCCCGTGCGTCACGGCGCTGCTCTCGCGCGTGGTGCCGAGCAGCGAGCGGGGGCTGTACATGGGCGTGCAGCAGACGTTCGGTGGTGCCGCGCGCGTGCTCTTCCCGATCGTCTACGGATACCTGTTCGATCGCGTCATCGAGCTGCCCTTTGTGCTCGCGGCGACGCTCGTCGCCGCTACGATTCTGCTCGGCCTGGGGATGGAGTCCTATCAGGCAAAGGCTGCCTAACCGTCCGCGCTCGGGTACCTTCTTCGCTGGTCCAGATCTAACAAGAGGATTTCGGACAGGGCCGGACTATCGGAAACTGCCGGACTTTTTGTTGGTCTTTCGCGACGTCGAGACTCCGCTCGGTGCAGTCAACAATTACTGCGTCCGCGCTTTCCGAATCTCCGGCTGTGTCCGACGACCAGTAGTTAGATCTTCCCACGGGCGAGGCGCCGGCGGCCGAGAATCAAAGAAAACGGCGCCCGTAGGGCGCCGTTTCCAAAGCACTGGCACTACTTGTCGGCTGAAGCTCCGGGCTCGCTGGCCAGAACCGCTTTCGCGATCTCCACCATCGGCACGGAGCGGTCCTGACTCGTGCGCTGCAGGATGCGATACGCCTCCTGCTCCGACGAACCAGTGCGACGCATGAGGATGCCCTTGGCGCGCTCGATCACCTTGCGGTTCTCGAGCTGCTGCTTGGAGCTCTCGGCGTCCTTGCGCGCCGACATCAGCTCCTTGGCGCGACGCGCCGCGAGACGGATGGTGGAGTCCAGCACGCGCGGCGGCGCG
>DASTVV010000025.1:0-29095 GCA_035758925.1 Gemmatimonadaceae bacterium | reverse complement strand
ATGCCGATCAAGGGCCGGATCGACATGCTGGCAACCGGAATCCGCACTCCCGTCGGTGTGAAGGTCTTCGGCCCTGACCTCGCGGAGCTGGAGCGCCTGGGCAAGGCGATCGAGCGCGCCGTGCGTGAAGTCCGTGGGACCAGAAGCGCGTTCGCCGAGCGCGCGATCTCGGGCTACTACCTCGACATCGACATCGACCGGGCCGCGGCCGCGCGCCACGGCTTGAACGTCGGTGACATCCAGGCAGTCATCGCGAGCGCGATCGGCGGCATGACCGTCACGCAGACCGTCGAAGGCCGTGAGCGCTACGGCGTGCGCGTCCGGTATCCGCAGGAGCTGCGTGATACGCCAGAGCGGCTGGCGGCGGTCCTCGTGCCCGTCAGCCACGGAGTCCGTGGGCCGGCCGCCTCGCCTTCGGGAGCCATGGGAGCAATGTCGCGCACGGAGTCACCGACCGGTCAGTCTCCCCAGGTCCCGCTCGGCCAGGTCGCGACGATCAAGCTCGCGGCGGGGCCGATGGTCATAAGAACCGAGGGCGCGGTTCCCACGGCCTGGGTCTATGTCGACGTGGCCGGCCGAGACATCGGGAGCTTCGTCGACGAGGCGCGCCACCTGGTGGCGAACTCGGTGACCCTGCCGCCAGGCTACCGTGTCGCGTGGAGCGGGCAGTACGAGTACATGGAACGTGCGGCCCAGCGCATGAAGCTCGTCGTGCCGGCGACGCTCCTCATCATCCTGCTGCTCCTCTACCTCAACTTCAGGAGCGTGAGCGAGAGCCTCATCGTCATGCTTTCGCTGCCGTTCGCGCTGGTGGGGGGGATCTGGCTCATCTGGGCGCTCGGCTACAACTGGTCTGTCGCCGTCGCCATCGGATTCATCGCGCTCGCCGGTGTCGCGGCCGAGACGGGCGTCGTGATGCTCGTCTATCTCGACCACGCCTGGAAGGCAAGACAAAAGGACGGGCGCACTTCGGTCGCGGATCTTTATGGCGCGATCGTCGAAGGGGCCGTGGAGCGCGTGCGCCCCAAGATCATGACCGTGTCGGCCATCATGGCCGGACTCCTGCCCATCCTCTGGGGCAATGGCGCGGGCGCGAGTGTCATGAAACGCATCGCGGCGCCGATGGTGGGCGGAATGATCTCGAGCACGGTGCTCACGCTCGTCGTCATTCCGGCAGTGTACGCGCTGGTACGCGAGCGCGGGCTGACTCGAAATGCCGAAACGGTTTTAGGACGTCAGAATGCGGTTCAACCCCTCATCGGGGAGGCAATATGAAGATCAAGGCGTCGGCCGCGTCTCGGGCGGTGTGACGTGTCCCCGGAGTGCGACTGCCGGGAGCGGCATCTCCGTCGAAAGATCGTGCTCACGGGCGGTCCGGGGGCGGGGAAGACGGCGGTGCTGGAAATGATCCGGCCCTCGCTCTGCGAGCATGTCGTGATCGTGCCCGAATCCGCCGGCATCATATTCAAGGGTGGGTTTCCCAGAGGCGACACGGCCGGTGTGCGTCGCGCGACACAGCGCGCCATCTATCACGTCCAGTGCGAGCTGGAAGAGGCAATGACCGCGCAGGGCGCCGAGGTCATGCTCTGCGATCGCGGCGCCGTCGACGGCTTCGCGTACTGGCCTGGCCCGGACGACTTCTGGCAAACGGTGGGAACCACGCTCGAGGACGTGCTCCGCCGATACGACGCGGTCATTCACCTCCGCGTGCCTGATGTCGAGCACGGGTACGGCTACGAGAATCCGCTGCGAACCGAGAGCGCCGCGGAGGCGAAGCTGATCGACGACCGAATCCTGGAGGCGTGGGCAGGTCATCCGCGACGCGTCGTGATCGGGCCCGCGACGGACTTCATCGAAAAGGCGCGACAGACGCTGGCGGTTCTTCGACGGGAGCTGCCCGGGTGCTGCCGCGACCACGCGACTCGCGCAATGAACTCCGTTGAGGAGGCAGGCCATGTATAGCCGACACGAAGAGTACACCAGCAGCGTGAGTGTGCCCGCTGAGCGCCTGTTCGAGCATCTCGACGATCAAACGCGACTGTCCGCGCACATGAACAAGCGCTCGTGGAAGATGGGGTGGGGGCGGATGGACCTCAGGTTCGACGACAAACGCGGACGGGCCGTCGGATCCCACATCGTTCTCGACGGCCGAGTCCTGGGCGTCCACCTGTACCTCGAGGAAGTTGTAACCGAGCGCGTGCCGCCGTTGGCCAGATAGCGCTCCAGCCGCTGGGACGGCACATCGGGCTCGAGCCGCTGCCTGCGAGCCGCCGTTTTCCTAACGGTCGCGACGTGGCGCCGGTGTGCGCGCCGGTCCATCCGTGAGTGTCCGCATGAACGCGACGATTTGGGCCTCCTCCCGCGGCGACAGGCCGAGCTTGCCAATGGTCGTGTCCACGTTGGCCGCGACCTCGGGCGCTGGCCAGCAGGTAATCTTCTCGCCCGGCGCGTTCTCGCCCTGACAGCGCGGCAGCGCGTCACGCGTGTTGTAGAAGTGCACGACTTCGCTCAGGCTCTTGAGATAGCCGTTGTGCATGTACGGCTTCACGAAATCCGGGCGCGGCCGCTTGTCCACATTCCGCAGAGTCGGCACGCGCATCGCGCCGTCCAGACTGCTCGCGATCCGGTTCCACGCCGCGTTCGGATTGTCCTTCGAGCGAAGAAAGCCGCCGACGCCGCGATCGACGTAACCAGCTCCGGCAGCGTTAGGTGTGTGTCCGGTGGGGCCGGGTTTATTCTCGCAGTAGAACCGAAGCGCGGGATTGCGCGGGACTCCGATGTTGGCCGCGGTGAAATCGGTGAACAAAGGTGCCACGTCGGCGGCGTTTCCTGGCGTCAGTCGCTCATCGGAACGTGAGTGGCGAGCTCCACCGCGATTGTCGGTGCCGTCGAGATGACAGGTGTTGCAGCGCGCCTTGCCGCGAAACAGCATCCAGCCAGCCTGCTCGTCGGGAGTGAGAACCTGTTGGTCGGGGTGCGCCAGCGCCGAGTCGAACTTCGACGAGAAGCGGCTGATCTCCGGAGACGCTTCGAAGGAGGCCATTGCCAGGGCCATGAAGTTGTAGCTGGCCGCGGCGATGCCACGATCCGTTGGCTCGAGGTGGACGGGATGCGGATCGCTCGCGGGAGCAGGGGCCGGTGTGGAACAGATCGTTTCAACGTCGCTGGGCCAGCGGATCGCGAACGCTTGAGCCCCCCACATCCGCTCGAAGTAGGCGCGGTACGGTCCGCGCGACATGCGGTACACAGCGCACGCCGCGTCGGGCAGTCCCATTTCGTGGGGATCCAGTGGCGGGCCCTGCGCCTGCTCGGCCGCTGGGTTGTCGAGTGTGATGCCCGTGGCTCGCATGTCCCAGAAGTTGCCGCCGTACAGGGTGGCCTGTGCCTCGTTGTAGTGCAGAATGGGAGCAAAGGCGGCGTAGCCATACGTCTGCGGTTTGCGCGCTCCTACCATGTTCCCGGCCGACGACGGATAGGCGACGATCGTGCGGTTGATCGTCTCGACGGCACCGGTGTAGCCGGCCTCCTCCGAGTGACACGTGACGCACGCGACGTTGCGCTTCACCGAGAGATTCTTGTCGTGCAGGAGGATCTTTCCGAGCAGCGTGATCTGGCCGTATCGGTCACCAGGCGTCGTGTCATTGGCCTGGGCCACTGCGGCCGCGAAAATGGAATCCACCTCCCTGTGCACGCGACGGAAGTCCGGATCCTGGGCGACGACCGCCGTGATATCGACCTGCGGTGAGCATGGCGTCGCCGCGACTGGCCTGGCGTTGTTCGATCCGAGGGTCCAGCCCGAGCTGCCCGCGAGACTGGCTGCCACGAGCAGCGGGGCGACCCTGGACCATTTGCCCGATTCGATCACTCGACCACACCCTCTTGCAAGCGCTCTTCCCGAGATTGCTGTCGCCGACCGTACTCATCGCGCGTATCACTCCGGGAGGAGGCAGCGGCTCGCCGTGCTGCCCCCGAACACTCCTGCGCTGCAAATCCTGCGCTAATTGGCGCTGCGTCCCCGGCACCCTGCGTGTCGTGATTGACGCCTGCCTGCGTTGCCAGGCAAACCGCTACAGGGATTCTTCGGTGACGGACAGCATCGGACTATCCCATCCCTTCACGCGTGTCGCCTCGCGGCCACTCAATTCATCCGGCTGAATCCTGAACACCGCGAGTCGGCGGGGCAGGGCGTCGCGCTCGGTGAATGCGTCGGGCATGAAGCTGCGGATCGCAGCAACGGCGTTCCAGTACGCGAACGGCTCGGCCTTGGCGCCCCGCGCGCGCAGGATGGAGATGGTGCCGTGCACGACGACGCTGCGCCAATCGAAGATGCCCGTGATCTCGTCCACCTCGAACACGACGGGGGGACGCGACAGCCAGGTGTCGTACTTCGCGCCCAGGGACGTTCGTCCATAGATGCAGCCATCCGCGTAGACGTAGTGCACGGGGCAGAGCTCGAGCCGCTCGTCGCGACGAAAGCCGATGCGTCCCACGTTGTTGCGGCGCAGCACGATCTCGATCTGCCGGGCACTCAGTTCGCGAATGCGCGGGCCGCGAGCTGAAATGGAGCTCATGAGGTCCTCACACTGTATCTCTGAGTCAGAACACGCTCAGGTTGAAGAACTTCTTGGGATTGGCCCGGACGTCGATTACCAGCGCGCGGAGCGCGGTCACGAGCGAATCGCTGCCGACATAGAGCGACGAGTCGTTGACCAGCATGCCAATGGTGCCGCGCCCGGTATTGATCTTCTTGAACACGGAGTCGCCGTTGGCCAGAAAGTTGTCCAACCGGGCCTGGGTTGCCGCCAGGTTGTTGGCCATCCCGTTCAACGTGCTGGTGGTCTTGCGCAGGTCGGCAGCAGCCGCGCCCAAGTCCGTGATCAGCTGTTGCAGTTCGCCGCCGGTCATCGATGAGTCCACACGGTTGGCGATCTCCAGCGTGGTTTGTGCGGTGCGGTCCAGCGACCGCACGGCGTTCTGCAGCTTGCTCGACAGCGTATCGAGGTCGTTCTCGTGATCGCGGACGGTTCGCGCGAGCGTGGAGGACAGCACGGCGAAGTTCTGGATGCTGGCCCGCAGCTCCTTCGCGGCCGCGTCATCGAAGGCCACCCCCACGCGTCCGGCCACGGCCGCGACGTCGCCCGCGATCTGTCCCGCCACGGCGGTCAACTTCGCGATGTCGGGCAGAGTGGCGCCGGGGATCATCCCGTCGCCGCTCACGGCGTCGAGTTGGCGCTGGACGGCCTCGTCGTGGGGCAGGGCTGCCCGCTCGGTAATGGTGGCCTGCCACTCGCCGAACAAGCTCGATTCGTTGAGGAGCACCACGGGGTCGCGCGGCAGAGTCGTCCCACGCTCGAGCGAGAGTCGCACGAGCACCGCGCCGTCGTCCGCGAGCTCGATGCGATCGATGCGTCCCGATCGAACGCCCCGGATCATCGCGGCGTTGCCGACACGGGCGTTGCCGACGTCGCGAAAGCGCGCGACGACGCGCTGGCGCCGATTGCTGACGTCCGTCTGTCGCACCCAGACGAGTGCGCTCACGAGGGCGACGGCCGTGAGCAGCACGGTGAGGCCGACGATGAAATCGGGCCGCTTTCTCATGGCGTGTGTCCCAGCAGCCAGACGACGGCCCAGATGGCGTCGAGGACGAGAATCGCCACGGCGGAGAAAACGACCGCGCTGGTGGCCGCGGCGCCGACGCCCTGTGCGCCGCCCCGCGCTTGCAGCCCCTGTCGGGCGCCGATGAGCGTGACTGCGACGCCGAAGCTTCCCGCCTTCACCAGCCCGTAGCGGACATCGAACGAATCGAAGAAGAGCCGCACCCCCTTGATGAACTCACTCGAGGAGACATCCAGCAGGCCGATGGATGCCACCCAACCCGCCGCCACGCCCGTCAGCATCGCGGCCGCTACCACGATGGGGAACATCACCAGTCCCGCGAGGACCCGTGGAAAGACGAGAAACGCGTAGGGATCGTAGGCCAGCGTCTCGAGCGCGTCGATCTGTTCGGTCACGCGCATGGTGCCGAGCTCCGCGGCGATGTTGGCGCCCACGCGCCCCGCCAGCGCGAGCCCGGTGAGCACGGGCGCGAGCTCGAGCGTCACGGTCTTCGCGACGAGGGTGCCGACGAAATACAACGGCACCGCGCCCGTGAAGGAGTAGCTCGCCAGCAACGCGAGCACGACACCCGTGAAGAGCGCGATGAACACACCGATCGGCATCGAGTCGACGCCGAGTCGACGCGCCTGCAGTGTCGCTTCGGGCGCCCAGGTGCGGACGTCACGAGCGGCCCGCGTAACGTCGCCCACGTACCCGGCGATGTCGCCAACGCGCTCGATGGCGAGACGCGTCCGCCGTCCGACGCCCTCTACCACCGCGGCGCCTCTCATGCGGCCTCCAGCGCCGCGGCATCGCCCGTCAGCGCGCCGTCGGCTGGACGCTGAATCCGCAACAGCTCGATGGCGTATGAGAACACGAGCGGACCGAGGAGCAATCCGGCGAGACCAAAGGCCCGCACGCCGGCGAATGCCCCGACGAGCGTGACCATCGGATGGATCTGCGAGACGCGCCGATACACGACGAGACGCAGCGCGTTGTCGATGTTCGAGATCACGAGCGCGCCCAGTGTCGCGAGGGCAAGCGCGGCCACCGGACGTTGCTGCGCGAAGAGCACGAGTACCCCCGGGAACCACACGATGGCGCTGCCGAAGATCGGCAGGATCGCGACGACGGCGGTCACGGCACCCCATAGCAAGGGGTGCGGCAGCCGGAGCGCCGCGAACGCCGCGGCGACAAGCGCGCCCTGAGCCGCGCACGTGAGCACCACGCCCAGCAGCATCGCTTCCGTCACGCGATGAAACCGCAGCCGCAGAAATTCCGCCGTCGTCGGGCAGAACGGCAGCTGCGCCTTCGTCCGCTCCCACAACGCTTCCGCTCCGACGAGCAGGTAGTACGCCCCGAAGAGCGCGATCGCCAGATTGAGCGTGGCGTTCAGCAGGCCCGTGACCGCGACCATGGTCTGTCGCGAGCTCCAGCCGATGATCGCACTGCTGGCTTGCCGCAAGTACGAACCGACATCGAAGTCGCCGACCTGAAGAACCATGAGACGCTGCACGGCAGCGCTCTCCTGCAATGATCGCGCGGCGTCAGGCGCCTGCCCCAGCAGTTCCGCCAGCAGCCAGCCGCCCGGCAGCACGATCACGACGAACAGCATGAGCACGACGCCGAGCGCCACTCCCTTGTGCCGCCGCGCCGGATCCAGCCACCGCACGACCGGAAGCGCGACGACGTACAGCACCGCGGCGCCGATCAATCCGGAGAGAAACGGCAACAGCAGCAGCGTCACGCCGGCCATCAGCGCGATCGTCAGGGCCTTGGGCCCGGGTCCATTACGCAGCGTCAATGAGGGTGGCACGCGAACAACGTAGGTCGAGAATCACGCCATGGTTGTCGGCATTTCCCTGCCGTTGCGTGAGCGCCTCGCCGACTGCGCGTGGTTCGTTTCACCCGTAGTGTACGAGCGTTCAAACGAGGAGATCGTATGCGAGCTGCGCTTGCACTATGCGTGACCGTGGTGGCTGCCGCGTGCCGCTACCAGCCGACGCCCGTACCTCTGCTTGGCGCGCCCGCGGATATCGCTGCGATGGCGGGCGAATGGAGTGGCGAGTACTTCAGCGCCCAAAGCGGCCGCTCCGGGAGCATTTCCTTCAGTATCGTTGCCGGGAAGGACACGGCGTTCGGAGACGTCGTGATGACCCCGTGGCGCGGACAACCGCTCGTGGCGGCCGACGTCGCGTCACGCGCGCACGCGTTGCACTCGCCCGCGCCGGACGTGCTGAAGGTGCAGTTCGTGCGTGTCCGCGGCGGAGAAATGGAGGGCGCCCTCGAGCCCTACCTGGCGCCGGACTGTCAGTGCGCGGTGACCACCGTATTCCAGGGCGTGCTGCGCGGCAACACCATCCGCGGCCGGTACGTCACCACGGGCGCCGTCGGCCTGCGTCAGGAAGGCGACTGGAGTGTCGCACGGAAGCTGGTCGCGACGCGCTGAGGGAACGGTCGGCACACGAAGTTGGGGCGCTCGGAAGGACCGAGCGCCCCATTTCATTTCTCAGCCATGGTGTGCAACTCAGGCCGGCAGCACCGGAACGCTGATGGCGAGTTGGTCTTCCACCGCCGTAACGCCGGGGGCGGACCACGCGGCGCGCTCCGCGTCTTTCCGCTCCGTCCAGCTGCGGACAGTGCCGCGAAGGACGACCCGGCCGTCCCGGGTCTCGACCGAGACATGCCTGGCATCCACTTCGGCGCTGCGTTTGAGGGCCTCTTCGATGCGACGCCGCACATCTCCCGCGGCCGGACGCTGCGTGATCGTGATGGAGTTGGTCACGCCCTTGACGCCGGTCAGAGAGCGGATCGACTCGTCCGCGGCCTTTCGCTGATACTCCCAGTCCACCGAGCCCTCCAGCACGAGCCAGCCATCGTCCACGCGCACCATGAGGCGATCCGGCGGAACCTGGACGTTCCACTTGAGTGCGGCGACGGCGGCGTGCGCGATGTCGGTGTCGCTCCGGAGAGCGCTCGTGGGCAGCTTGACGACGAGGTCCTCAGCGATCGCCTTGACGCCGAAGACGCGTTCGGCCGCGCGGATGACGCTGAACTTGTGGGCATGGCTGTTGACGGTCCCGCTCAGCGTGATCACCCCGTCCTTGGCGGCCACGCCGATCTCGCCGTCGGCACTGGGATCCCAGTGAATCTCGTTGATCACGTCGCGCTGCAACTCCAGATCGGTCTTCTTCATGATTTCGACCACCGGGCCGCGGCACGTGGCGAGCCGGCGCGCGCGGCCACGGCAGCGCGTCGTGTCGGCAGAACGAAACGTCGGTTGATCCAGGACCCGGCGACCAGCTCCACGAGCCCCAGGATCGCGGTGTAGAACGCGCCCCAGTACAGCAACGCGTCCAGCGGCTGTTGAGCGAGGCGTCTCACGGCGACGCCGACGGCGATGTTGACCAGCGCCCACGCGATCAGGAACCGGCGGGCGGGTGCCAGATACCAGACGCGCGCCGCAAGCAACGCCGCGTACACCGCGTAGACCAGCAGCCAGGCGGCGGTCAAACGCGCGGCGACAGGCGGCGTGGTCGCGGGGACCGTCGCAGTCAGCGCGCCGAATCCGACGAAGGCAAGGCCCTCGCCGAGATAGAACGCGCGCGACGACCACAGCGACGCGCCAGCCAACGCGCCAGCGATTTCGAAAATGCCGAGCGTCCCGGCAATCGCGCCCGCGGCCAATATCGAGAAGAACAGAGTCTCCTGGGGCCACCGGATGGCGACGCACCCGAGCAAGACGAGGGCGCTGCCACGCAGCTGCGCCGTCCCGGCGGCGCGTGACAGCTCGACCGAGGGTCGAAACACGGCAACCTCCTTCGTTATGCGCTGGCTCGCCGGAGGATCTTGTCGCGATAGAAGCCGAAGCACTCCAATTCGCGTCCGCGCACCACGCGCTTGCCTCGCAGAAAGCCGCGCCACTCCGTCACCACGGTCCACCGCGAGTTCTCGCCGGGTTCTTCGAGCTCGATGATCACCCAGTCGCGCTCGCGCCGCACCCGCTGCGCCAGGGCCGAGATCGAAAAGAGAGCGGTATAGCGTCGCTGACCCCGTGCCGTATGCAGCACGGCGACCCGTGAGCGGCGGAACTCGCGATCAACGCCGAGCAACTCGTCCACCGTGGGAAAGATCATCGGCCGGGCTCCGACGGCTGGAAGACGAATGTCCGGCGAACGAGCCGATGGTCCGCGACGGCGTCGGAAATGTCCTTCGTCGTTACGATCCCCAACAACGTGTTCCCGTCCATCACGAGCACCCGGTGTATGCCCAGCGTGCGCATCCCGTCGGCGGCAAACTCGACGCTGCTCTCCGGCGCAAGGGCGTGTATCGCGCGAGTCATGACTTCGCCCACCGTATGCTCCGCGAGAACATTCCATTCTGGCCCGTCGGTTTCCTCGATACGCTCGGCGACTTCCGCGCCGGCGTCGTCCCACAGCTGCGCGAAGAACGAGGAGGGCGGGTCTTCGCCCTCGACGGGGTCAGTCGGCTCTGCCCATTCGCCCCACTCGGCTTGCTCGGGTCGTTCCCGCGGAACACCTGGCGCCGCCGCGGCGAACTCGGCGAGATCCGTCAGCGACACGACGCCAACCACCTTGCCATTGGCGAGCACCGGTGCGCCGCTGATGTGGTGCGAGGTAAGCGTCGACATCGCTTCCCGAAGAGAGTGCTCCGGGGACAGCGTCACCAGATCCCGCGTCATGATGTCCTGGAGCTTCAGCATGATCGCCTCCATCTGCTGTGATCAGTGTAGGGGCCAGCCGATGGGGCGTCAGTCGGGCGACGGGGCGCGATCTGTAGGCACTTCCTTTATACTGCGCTCTCACCGGGTTCCTCCGGACGGGCTGAGGTGGCCGAACCGACGGACGGGCAACCCACCTTGCGCGATGGTGAGGCCATGACGGAACTGAATGCCGCCACCCGACTCGTAATCGCAGCCCTCATCGGACTAGGGGTCGGTGTCGAGCGCGAGTGGTCCGGCCACGCGAGCGGCCGAGCCGCGCGGTTCGCTGGTCTTCGCACGTTCTTCATGCTCGGCCTGATCGGCGGAAGCGCGGGACTGCTGCTCGAGCAGGGTCACGCATTCGCGGGCGCCGTCGTGATCGCGGGTGCGGTGGCCATGGCGGCCGTGGCGTACACAGTCGCGACGCGCGGTGCGCAGGCCGATCCGGACGGCACGACTGAAGTCGCGGCGATCCTCGTGGTCGTCGTCGGAACACTGGCCGGACTCGGCCTGCTTACCCTTGCCGCTGCCGTGGGCGCGTTGGTGGTGCTCGCCCTGAGCGAGAAACAGCGGCTGCACAGAGCCGTGGAACACGTGCGTGAAGACGAGCTGCGAGCCGCGCTGCGATTCAGCGTGCTCGCCCTCGTCGTGCTGCCGCTGCTTCCCGAAGGGCCGTTGTTCGGCTGGCTCGCGGTCCGGCCACGCGCGCTCTGGGCCATCGTACTGCTGTTCTGCGCGTTGAACTTCGCGGGGTTTATTGCGCGCCGAGTGGCGGGAGGGGGCCGAGGCTACGGAATCGTGGGCATGCTGGGCGGACTGATCTCGTCCACGGCCGTGACGCTGGACTTCTCGCGACGCAGCAAGAGCGAGCCGGCGATGGCCGTACCACTGGCGCATGGCGTGATCGGCGCGTGCACCGTCCTCATACCGCGCGTTCTGGTCGTGGCCGCGGTGCTGAACGCGGCGGTATCGCTGGCGCTGCTGCCGTACTTGCTGCCCGCGGCGGCCGTCGGTGCCTTCGTGGTCGCCCGTGCGTGGCGCTCCAGGGAGACAGTCGGCGAGTCCGTGGCACCCGCGGGGAATCCACTGCGGCTGTGGCTGGCGATCCGAATGGCGCTCGCATTTCAGCTCGCGATGATTGCCATTACGTACGTGAGATCGCACTGGGCCCTGCCCGGCCTCTACGGAACCTCCGCCATACTGGGGCTCACCGACATGGATGCTCTCACGGTCGGCATGAGCCGGCCAGTCGAGGGGATCCCGGCCGAGCTGGCCGCGCGTGCAATCGCCGTCGGCATTCTCGCGAACACGCTTTTCAAGCTTACGATAGCGGCACTCCTGGGAGCGTCGTCCTTCCGGGCCAGGACTGTCACCGGCCTCGCGCTCATGGGCCTGACCGTTGGTCTGGCGCTGTTCGTCGTCTGACGCAGGGCAGGCAGCACCGCCCGTCCATCGCGACACGCCGCCCTCGACAAAGTCGCCGAGAGCGGCGTACCCGGTTCCTGCCTACTTCCTGGATCCGATGAGGATCTTCTTCCCCTTCGCCTTCACCTCTTCGCTCTTCGGTAGCTTCACCGTGAGCACGCCGTTGGCGAAGTCGGCGGTGATCTTGTCGACATCCACGGCGTTCGGGAGCGTGAAGGAGCGCCGGAACGAGCCGTAGCGCCGCTCCAGCAGATAGAACTGCGACTCCTCTTCCGCCTCCTTCTTTTCCTCCGCTTTGTCCCCGCTGATCGTGAGGACCCCTTCGTCGACGCTGACGTCGACGTCCTTGTCGCCCAAGCCGGGGAGCTCCGCGGTCACGAGCAGGAAGTCCTTCTTCTCGACGATCTCCATCGCCGGCATCCAACCGACGTTCTGCACGGGCTCGAACGGCAACGTGCCTTCCAGCATCTGACGGATGCGATCCGGCAACTCGTCGATGAACGAGCTCGTGAGTGATGCGGGTGAGCGGCGTGTCATGCGAATGAGCGCCATAACTCCTCCAGTGACAGTGTGGTCCATCTACTGCGGTACTCGTGGCGATGACTCCGGCGTCGTCTGCAGTACGATGCGGCAGTCCACCGCCACGAGGCGATGCTCGAACGCGAGCAAGGGATTGACATCGAGCTCGGCGATTTCCGGAAAATCCACCGCGAGCTGCGACACGCGTCGCAACGCGTCGATGAGCGCGTCGCGGTCCACCGGCGGCATCCCGCGCAGGCCGCGGAGCACCGCCGCGCCTCGCACGCCGTTCACCATGGCTCGCGCGTCGCGCATGGCGAGCGGTGCGATGCGGAAGACGACGTCATGGAGCGCTTCGACGAAGATGCCGCCGAGCCCGAACATCACGAGGGGCCCGAACTTCGGGTCGCGCGTCATGCCGATCACCGTCTCGATGCCGCCATCCACCTGATGCTCCACGAGCACGCCGTCCATGCACGCGTGCGGCGCGCGTCTGCCCACGTCCGAGCGGATGCGGTCGAACGCCTGCGTCGCGGCGCGTTCGCCGTTGATGTCGAGCACCACGCCGCCGACGTCGGTCTTATGCGCGATATCGGGCGACACCACCTTCATCGCGATGGGAAACCCAAGCTCGCACGCGGCCTCGACCGCTTGTTCCCGGTTGGCCGCGAAGCGCGTCGGTACGGCCGGGATCCCGTATGCCTCCAGCACGCGGAACGCTTCCATCTCCGACAGACGCGCTCGCCCCTCACGCTGCGCGCTGGAAATGATCGCCCTCGCCACCGCATATTCGACGGGCAACGGGGAGGCGGTGTCCGGACCCTCCTGCGCAATCTCGCGGTAGCGGTTCAATGCCGCGATCGCGCGAGCCGCGGACTCCGGAAAGATGTACGTCGGGATGCCGGCCGCATGCATGTCGGAGCGCCACTTGCTGAGTCCCTGGCGCCCCATGAGCACCGCGAGCACGGGCTTGTCCGGCATCCCCCGCGCAGCATCGGTGATCGCGTCGGCAACGGCGTCCTGATCAACCCCGAGCGGGGGGATGAAGATCGGCATCACGCAGTCGATGCGCGGGTCGTCCAGTAGTGCCGTCATTGCCTTGCGATAGCCGACCGCTGTCGCCGACGCGATGAGATCGAGCGGATTGCCGACGGCCGTCTCCGGCGGAAGGAGCGGCCTGATCTCGGCGACAGTCGCGTCGGAGAGCGGCTCCAGCTCGAGACCCACGCCTTCGATCGCGTCGGCCGCCAGGATACCCGGCCCACCGGCATTCGTCACCACCGCGACACGCCGCGAGCGCGGGAGCGTCGTGACGCCGAATGCCATGGCGATGTCGAACAGCTCCTCGATGGTCCCGGCGCGAAGCACACCCGCCTGCGTCAGGAGCGCATCCACCGCGACGTCGCTGGCGGCCATCGCTCCCGTGTGTGACACGGCAGCGCGCGCTCCGGACTTCGAGCGCCCGGCCTTGACCACGACGATGGGCTTCACGCGGGTGATGCGCGAAGCGATGGAAAGAAACTTCGCCGGGTTGCCGAAATTCTCGACGTACATCAGGATGACCTTCACGTCGGGATCGTGCTCCCAGTGCTCCAGCAGGTCGTTGCCGCTCACGTCCGGCTTGTTCCCGACCGATACGAACTGGGAGATGCCGATGCCGTACTCGCGCGCGTAGTCCAGGACGCTGAGCCCGAGCGCGCCGGACTGGGACACGAACGCCGCGTGGCCAACCGGCGGCATGCACGGCGCGAACGTGGCATTCATGGAGACGGCGGGCGAGGCGTTGATGACGCCCATGCAGTTCGGGCCCACCATGCGCATGTCATGGCGTCGGACGATTTCCACCAGTCGGCGCTCACGCTCGAGCCCCGCGCGTCCGACTTCGCGGAAGCCGGCGCTGATCACCACCAGACCGCGCACGCCCGCGGCACCGCACTCGGCGGCCACGTCCGCCACCTTTTCCTTGGGCACGACCACGACCGCGAGATCGACAGGGTCGGGGACGTCGCGAATCGAGGGATACGCGCGAACGCCGCAGATGGAAACGGCCGCCGGATTCACCGGATACACCGGCCCCGTGAATCCCTGCTCGATCAGGTTGATCAGAACCTGATGCCCCATGGTGCGCGGCGTGCGGGACGCGCCGATCACCGCGATCGAGCGCGGCGACAGAATCGGGTCGAGCGGCCGCGACGCCCCCACGAGGCGCACGTCCGGCGCGACCTGCATGTTCGGCATGGCTGTATGGTACGACCGGTGGCCGCGTCGCGATGTCAGCGTAATTGCTGAACCGCGCCGGCGTTCAGCGGACAAGCACCGGGGATTCTCTGACTCCGTCCGCGCACTCGATTCGGCACAGTATTGAAGCATGACTACCGTGCCGCAGTTTCTCGTTCTGACACCGGACGACTGCGCGGAAGTCCTCCGGCGCAATCACGTGGGCCGCCTGGCCTACTTGAAGGGCCCAGTCGTGGACATCGAACCCATCGGCTACGTGAAGGAGGGAGACTGGATCTTCTTCCGCAGCGCGTACGGGGCCAAGCTCGAGGCCGTGGCGCACACCCCGTACGTGGCCTTCGAGGTCGACGAGGTGCGCGGGCCGTTCGACTGGAAGAGCGTCGTAGCGCACGGGACGATCTACATGTTCCCGGGAGACGGTGCCAAGGTCGATCAGCGGGCATACGAGCGGGGCGTCGCGGCGTTGCGGACCGTCGTGCCCGAGGCGCTCACGCCGCTGGATCCCGTTCCGGAACGCTGGATTGTGTATGGACTGCACGTCGACAGCGTGGATGGTCGCATGGCACAGAGCACCACGACGAAGCGTGGTCCGCCACGGCGAAAGGTGACCCGGACGCGCACACCGCGGCGCGGCCCGGGGAACGGTACGTGAAATGGCACTGCGCCGATGCTCCAGCGGCCTTCCCGACACCAAGGCTCGAAAAGCCGCCGGATAGCGCACATTCGACTTCGACAGGAGGAACGATGAAAGTCACTCGGCGCCGGTCACATCGCGACAACCCCAAACGGCCTGTGGCGCGCGAACGCACGATGCCGCCGCGGCCAGCGCCGCCCCTCGCGCGGCCAGTGCTCGTCGCCACCGATGGCAGCAAGGCTGCGGGCGCGGCCATCCAGTTCGCGAGCGCCATGGCGGACGCCGGCGTATGGCAACCGGAGGCACTGACAGTGCTCGAGCAACTGCCAGTCGCGGTGGCCGATGTCGCGCTTCCAGCACAGAGCGTCATGATCGACCCCAACATCGAAGGAGGTCTGCTCGAGACCATCCGCCGGCAGCTGCGGGAGATCGGAGGAGGCTCCTGGCCGCTGGCCGTTGAGTTCGGAGGGGCAGCGCGCGCCATCGCAAATCTGGCGCAAGCGCATCAGTCGAAGCTGATCGTGGCCGGTCTCGGAAGGCATGGCAAATTGGCGCGTCTCCTCGGGGCCGAAACCGTCGCTCGCGTGTGCCGCTTGACAGACATTCCGGTGCTCGCGGTGGACGCGTCCGCAAAGGCGTTTTTCCATAGCGCTTTGGTCGCGATGGATTTTGGCGACTCGAGCGTTCGGGCTGCGCGTGAGGCGCTATCCTTGCTTCAACCGCCCGGGCGTCTCCATCTGCTGCATGTGCAATGGACGCTGGACGGCCGGACGATGCATGAGCCGGCCTGGGACCGCCTGTACGCTGCGGGTGTGGAACACGGATTCAAACGGCTCCACAAGGAGCTTGCTCCTCCGGACGGCGTCGAGATCACGACGGAACTTCGACAGGGTCCTGTTCTCGAAACCATCCTGGAGGTGGCCGACAAGATCGATGCGGACCTGCTCGCGGTCGGCAGCCACAGCCAGACCGTGGTCGACCGGATGATCATCGGGAGTACCACGTCACAGCTGCTTCGCGCCGTGCATTGCTCCATGCTGGTGGCCCCCCCGGAGAGCACCTCACGCTCGGCGTGACGGCGCGCGAATGCCCGGCGGATGCAGCGCCGCGTCCGCCGGAGCGGCAGCGATTCCGAGGTATGCCATGCAGATCAAGCGAGTTGTCGTGGGGATGGATTTCAGTAATCCGGCCGTCGCCGGCGTGCAGTGGGCGGCTCGGCAACTCGCTCCCGACGCGGAGTTCCTGCTCGTTCATGTCATTGATGTGCCCAGGATGCCGGAGTTTCTCCGTGGCACCGCTCCACGCCGTGACGAGATCGAAAGTGTCGCGCGACAATTCGCATCCGCCCGCCTGGCGGACCTGACGACGTTGCTTCCGGGCTCCCACCCGCCGGGCATCATTCGTGTCGGTCGCCCGCACGAACAGCTCGCGCTCCTGGCCGACGAAGAGAAGGCCGACCTCATCCTGATCGGACCGCACGGGGATCGCCCGCGCCCTTGGAAGCTGCTGGGGACGACCGCCGAACGTCTCGTTCGGGCCGCGAACAGGCCCGTCATGGTGGCCTGTGCCGTTCCGAGCACCACGCCGACGCACGTGCTGGCGGCCGTCGACGACGACCGAGCAACGCAGATGGTGCTTCGCTGGGCCCGTGGGCTCGCCGACGCGCACGGCGCTGCCGTCACTGCGGTTCACGTCATCAGCAACGCAGCGATGAGTGACGTGCTGTCCCTGGCAGCGGCAAGAGCGCGCGATGAGGGTGATCGTTTGACGCGCGTGTTGACCGAGATGGTTGGCGAAGGAACACGGTGGCTGGAGACGCTCCTCGCCGAGGGTCTCGATACCAGGCGGACCGGCGCCGTTGTGTCGTTCGGCCATGCGGGAGACGTCATCCTCCAGACGGCCGTCGACATCGCGGCCGACCTCATCGTCCTGGGTCGACGCGGGACGAGCGAGGTCATCCCAGCCATACTTGGCAGCACCGTGAGCACCGTGCTGCACGGAGCGCGCTGCCCAGTGCTGGTGGTCACCGACGATTCGCCTCCCCGAGAAGAACAGAACTGAGCTTTTCTCGATCAGCTATCGTTCGACGCGCAGCTTCCCGGTCATACCCAGCAGCGCGTGCGGGTCGCACTGGAAGTAGTACCTGCCGGGAGCCAGGCGGACCTTCAGATCGTACGTCTGACCCGGCAACTGCAGCAGGTCACTGGCGGGCGGCAGTCCGGTAGCGCCCGGGTTCGAGTCCGGCAGGAAGTGTACGTTGTGGACACCGAGCTTGAGCGTGTAGCGAACGACGTCGCCCTGGTGCGCCTCGATCTCCTTGGGCGTGAAATAGTTGCCCTTCTCGTCGCTCGTCATCTCGACCGTGATGACCTTGCCGCCGGCGTCCGGAACGACCTCGCCGCTTGGCGCAGGACCGGCCGCGGCCGTGTCCGCAGTGGGCTTGGGTTCCTTCGCGCACGCGACCAGCGCGAGCGACACGATGGTGAGCAACGCGAAACGCTTGTGCATTGGAGTCATCCTCTGTATTCGACATTGGGTTAGAAGTCCTTGCGTCGAAACGCGCGCGCGCCGGCCAGCGCGGGAATCGCAATCCAAACGGTAAGCGCCACGGCGGCGATGACAGCGCCGGTGCCAGCGAAGAACCGCTGGAACACGGCGCCCGTGTATCCCATCAACGCCGAGCTGTCGAGTTGCATGAGCAGCAGCGTGCGCGCGAGGTCCACGGGATTGAGGAGCATGGCCCCCAGCATCGCGCGCTCGAGCGGATAGTCGCCAAAGGTTGCCACGGCGACCAGCACAAGACCGTCGTACACGAGCGCCAGCGCCAGCCAGATCGCGATCGCCGCGCCAAGCCCGCGCATGCGGTCTTCGCAGCGGATGGCGATGAGCAGCGCGAGGCCGGTGAACACGAACGTGAGCGCGGCGGTCGCGCCGAGAAGCGTCAGCAGCATGGCACGCACGGACGCGTCGAGCACGGCGCGATGCACGATGAACGGCACCGCGATGCCCGCGATCGCGCCGAGCGACAGCGCCAGGGTGATCCCGCTATACAGACCGGCGTAGAGCTGGCCGCGCCGCACGGGCTGCGCCAGCAGCAGCTCGGTGAACTCGCGGGAGTTATAGAGGTACACTGTGCCGTAGACAGCGGTGACGAGCGGCACGACGAACAGCACGATCGTCGAGAGACTCACCATCGCCCGGACATCGCCGCCGCCGTACCGCAGCAGCCCTTCCGACGCGATGAAGAAGAACAGCCCGTACGCCGCGAGCCACTTGCTGCGCGCCAGGTCGCGAAGCTGATACAGGAAGATCGTCCGAATCGCGTTCATGCGGCCACCGGCCTGGTGAGGACGCTGGCGACGGCTCGCTCGAGCGATGGCTGCCGCGTGCATCGTTTGAGATCCGTGAGGGGTCCGGCGAAACGCACGACGCCCTCGATGAGCACCGCGACATCGTCGGCGAGCTCCTCCAGCTCGCTCATCACGTGCGACGTGATCACCACGGTGCGTCCCTGGCCGCGAGCGCCGAGGATCTTGTCCTTGAGCACACTGCTGGCGACAGGATCGAGGCCGGCGGTCGGCTCGTCGAGGATCAGCAGCGGCGGCGCGAAGAGGAAGGCGAGCGCCGCGTTCACCTTCTGGCGGCTGCCGCCCGAGAGCGTTCGCATCGGCTTGTCGAGAGCGGTGCGCAGCTGGAAGCGCTCGACCAGCTCCTCGTCGATTGGCGGCGCAACGATGACGCCACGCGGCAATCCTTTCACGCCGTGGCCGCGGAGGTCGCGCACCAGGCGCAGCAGCTCTCCCGCGGTCATGTTGTCAGGGAAGCGCGCGATCTGGGGCATGTAGCCGATAGCCGCGCGATAGCGCTCGTCACCGTTGACGACGACGCCGTCGACCGTAACCAAGCCACTGTCCGGGCGGGTGAGCCCGATGATGCTCTTGATGAGCGTGGTCTTGCCGGCCGCGTTCGGTCCGACGATCGCCGTCACTCGGCCCCGCGCGACGTCGAGGTTCAGGCCGCGCAGCACGTCGAGGTCACCGAAGCGCTTGGTCAACCCGCGAATCTCGATCATGAAGTCCTCCTCATGAGCGGCCGGGAGTCGACCAGCGTCTCCGGTGTGAGGGATGGCAGGGCGCGCTCCGCCGCGTCCAGCAGCGAGACGAAGGCGCCGCGCAAGAGCGCGATCGCGGGGGGATGCTGTTGCACCACGAGCGAGAAGAGCCGCACCGGGTGGAACGGCACGTCGCCCACGCCGTCGTGGTCGAGGTCATACCCCGCGTAGTCGTCCCAGTAGTTGCCGCTGAAGGAGCTCGTGTGCTCACGGCTGTTCGTGGCGACGTTGAACGTGTTGCCGAGGAAGTCGTTGGCGGTGAACCGCGCCTCGAGCGTGCTGGCGTCGAGCTTCACCGCCCAGCCGTTGTCCAGGAACTTGTTGTGTGTCGCGATCAGACGATTGGCACCGTCCGCGAGCAGGCCGGTGGTGTTGCCCGCAAAGGTGTTGTTCTCCAGGCGGCTGTCGCCGATCTCCTTGAGCAGCAGCCCGTAGGAGGCGGGTCCCCAGTTGTTCTCGAAGGTGTTGCCCAGCATCTCGACGCGTTTGGTGAACATCACGGCGACGCCCGAGCCGTTGCGCCGGAACGTATTCGCGGTGTAGCGGCAGCCGTCCGAGTACATGAAGTGAAGGCCGTACCGCAGGTTTCCTTCGCTGAGATTGCCGTCGATGCGTGTGTCGTGAACGAACTCGAAGTAGATGCCGTCGCGGTGCCCGGATACCTGGTTCCGCTCGATGTCCACGTCGCGCGATGTCCACAAGTGGATGCCGTTGCCCGACGACGTCTCGTCACGCGGCACCCCGCGGACGACATTGCCGCTGATCCGACAGCGCGTGACGTTGGCGAGATAGATGCCGAAGAACGCGTCGTCCACGCGGTTGTCGTCGATGATGCAGCCAGTGGCGTCCGACACTTTGATGGCCGCGCGGTCATCCACGTAGCTCGTGCCGACATGCGTGAGTCGCAGGCCGCGGATGGTGACGTCGTCGGCCACCACCGTGAGGATCTGGCCCGCGCCTTCCGCGTCGATCGTGGGATAGTCGTGTCCGACGATCTCGACCGGCTTGTCCACGACGATGCCGTGTTCGCGGTACGTGCCCGGGTGTACCATGATGCGGCCGCCCGACCGAACGAGCCGGACCGCGGCAGACAGCGACCGCACCGGTCCGTTCGGGCTCACGCCGACGTCGGCGGCCAAGCCGTCGTCGCTTGACGGCGCCTGAACTCCGGCGGCCGACGCATGCGCGTCATGGGCTCCGTGAGATCGATGCGGTCCGTGCGCGAATGGGTCCGCAGGCGGCTCGTCGCACGCCACCAGCACCGACAACAGCGCCGTCAAGGCTGCCAGGCGCATCACGCCGGCACCTCGCGTGTCATCCGCGACTTCGGCGCGGAGAGCAGCAGCGCCGCGATGCCCAGCACGAACGCGACGGCGGCGAGCCATCCGCCGAGCGCCGGCCACGAGGTGGCCGTGAAGTTGAGCAGTTGCTTGCTGCCGATGAGCGGAGGCTGATACGACATGCCCGGCACGACGATGATCGCGTGCTCGAGATCGAGGTTGTGCCCGTAGTCGTGCATCCAGCGCCAGAAGTCGTACAGCCCAAGAACGCCGAGCGCACCGAACACGGTGAGCCAGCCGATGAGCAGTCGCCGGCGTCCGGCGAGGCCTGTCGCGATCCCGGCGGCGCCGAGCGCGACGACGATCCAGGGCATGTACTTCAGCTCAGGGATGGCCGCCGGCTCGATGCGCTTCATGCCGATGTAGTGATTCAGGTTGTTGATCTTGTCGATGTCGTGTTCCTCTACGCCCTCGACGGTGTTTGCGTGAATCCGCATGCCGATGCCTTCCGGGTACTGCGGCGCCACGAGGTGGATGCTCCACAGCGGAGTCACCAGGAGGCCCAGCAGCAGCACCGACGACAGCGCCACGAGTACCCGGGAAGGCCGCGTCATCTATCGTCCCCCTCCATTGCCGCCGGCCATCTGCGCCTTTGCCTTCGGGCTGGTGTTCGCCTTGAGCGCGACGGTGGATCCCTGCGGCGAGACGCGGATGTAGCCCTGCATCTCCTGGTGCAGCGCGGAGCAGAAGTCCGTGCAGTAGAACGGGAACACGCCGGGGCGGGTCGGAATCCACTTCATCGTCCGGGTCTCGCCTGGCTGGAGAATCAGCTCGGACGTGTTGGCGCCGAGTACCGCGAAGCCGTGCAGGATGTCCCAGTCCTGCTCGATGTTGGTGACGTGGAAGTACACCGTATCACCCACCTGCACGCCCTCGAGGTTGTCAGGCGCGAAGTGGCTGCGGATGGCGATCATCTTGATGTCGACGCGCTTGCCGCTGCGCTTGATGCTGCCCTCGGCTTCCGACGAGATGCGGTTGGGATTCGTGCTCTCCGTCAGTTTGTGGTACTTGAGCTGCTTGTCCTTGATGAGCGACGCAGGCAACGCTTGCGCGTAGTGCGGCTCGCCCACGGTGGGGAAGTCGAGCAGCATCTTCATCTTGTCGCCGGTGATGTCGATCAGCTGTGCGGACTGCGCGAGCTCGGCGCCCGTCGGCAGGTAGCGGTCCTTCGTGATCTTGTTCATCGCGAGGACGTACTTGCCCCAGGGCTGCTTGGAGTCGCCGCCCGGAATCATGAGGTGACCGATCGAGTAATACGTCGGAATGCGATCGACCACTTCCCAGGTACCCAGCTTCCATTTCACGACTTCGGACGAGATGAAGAACGACGTGTAGGCGTAGCCCTTCCCGTCGAATTCGGTGTGCAGCGGTCCGAGGCCGGGCTTCTGGACTTCGCCGGCCATCACGCTCTGGTATTTGAGCACCGGGATGCCGCTGATCGTGGTCTCGAAATCCTTCGCGGCGATCGCCTTCTGCATCTTGTCGAAGGAGTGCACCGGGATCACGGTCGCCAGCTTGCCGCCCGCCACGATGTACTGACCGGTGGGATCCACGTCCACGCCATGCGGCGACTTCGGTGTCGGCAGATAGTAGACGACACCGTCGCAGTCCTTCGGATCCAGCACGCGCACGGACGTGCGCGTCTCGGATTTCGCGAGGCGGCTGCCGGCGTCGACGTAGTTGTGGAGGTACGAGGAGGGCAGGGTCTTCGTCTTGCCCTGCGCGACGCACTGCTCCGCCAGCTTGTAGTTCACCGCAGCGATGAAATCCTTGTCGTTCTTCGACGCGTTCTCCTCGAGCTTGGTGTTGGCCTGCTCGGTGTTGTAGGACGTGAAGAAGAACCATCCCTCGGACGGTCCCTTGCCCGCGTGGCCGAGATCGTAGTTGTAGCCGGGCATCAGGATCTGGAACGCGATGTCCATCTTGCCGGGCTGGTCGGCGGTCACGAAGGAGAGCGTGCCGCGGAAGTTCTGCTTGTAGCTCTCGATCGGAACGTCGGTGTTGGGCACCGGCACGCTGAATCGTGTCGCGGATACGACGTATTTCGTGTTCGGCGTCGTGAAGGGCGAGGCGTGGCCACCCGCGGCGTTCGGGATCTCGATGATCTCGCTCGTCTCGAACTTGTCGAGATCGATGCGCGCGATGCGGGGAGTGTTGTTGGCGTTGATGAAGAGCCACCGGCCGTCGGGCACGCCGTTGGTCTGGGAGAGCTCCGCATGGTGCGTGTCGTCCCAGGGAACGAAGCCGTAGCTCGTCTCGAGCAGCGGTTTGGTGTCCTCGTTGTACCCGTACCCTTCCTCGGGGAACTGCGAGAACACGGGGACGATCTTCAGTAGTCGTCCCGATGGCAGCCCGTAGACGCTGATCTGTCCGGAGTATCCGCCGGAGAGGAACGCGTAGAACTCGTCATAGCTGCCGGGCGCTACGTACACCTTGGTGGCCGCGTCACCCGTGGTGAGCGTGCTCTGGGGCTTGTTCGTCGTCGCGCACGCGTACAGCGTGCCGATCGCGGCGGCCGCGACGAACGCGCCGCCTGCGATCTTTCTGGTAATAGGTTGCATACCCGCCTCGAGTGTGGAATGGCCGAACGGCGTGCTTGGGTTGATGCACGCACGATATGCCGGAGCACCCGTCGGCCCATATCAGGCATTGCTCGAAGAGCGTGTCCGGTGAGACGTGGCGCCGAGGTCAGGGAATCCTTTACCGGGTCGCGCGTTTCGTGGCGGTGTGATTCCTCCGACGGCGCGGATCCGGCGACGGTCAGAACATCGCGCGGCTGACGATCGCTCGTTTGCTGATCTCGGACACCACGACGTACAGCGTCACGATGGCGAGCAGGAGCCCGAGCAGCGCGGGCGTCAACGGTGCAAAGCCGAGGGGAGCTGCCGCGGGGGTATAGGGAAGCAGCAACGTGACCGCGCCGACGGCGACGCTGAGCCAGAGCAGCAGTCGGCCGACGCGACTGCGGAAGAACGGTCTGCGGGTGCGGATGACCAGGAGTATCAGAATCTCCGAGAGAACGGATTCCGAGAACCACACCGTCCGGAACACCGGTGCGCCCACTCCGATGATGACCAACGCCACGAAGGTCAGGAAATCGAAACCCGAGCTCACCAGACCGAACGCGAGCATGAAGCGCCGAATGCTCCGGTTATCCCAGCGGCGCGGCCGAGCCACCAGTTCCGGGTCCAGGTGATCCGCGGAGATGGCCATGGCCGGAACATCGCTCAGCACGTTGACCAGCAGAATTTGCTTGGGCAGCAAGGGAAGGAATGCCGAGAACAGGGATGCTCCGGCCATGCTGAACATGTTGCCGAAGTTCGCGCTCGTAGTGATGAAGATGTACTTGAGCGTGTTTGCGAACGCGCGCCGTCCTTCCTGTACGCCGCGTTCGAGGGCTCGCAGGTCTTTTTCGAGGAGGACGATGTCGGCGGCCTCCTTCGTCACGTCGGTGGCGGAATCCACGCTGATGCCGACGTCCGCTGCGTGCAGCGCGCTGGCGTCGTTGATGCCATCGCCGAGGTAGCCGACCGCGAGCCCCGATTTCTTCAGCGCGACGATGATCCGCTCCTTCTGCTGCGGCTCGATTTCGGCGAACACGTCGATGCGCGGGGCCACGCTCACCAGCGCTGCTTCGCTCAGGTGCCGCACCTCGCTCCCCGTGCGCAGTGTTTTGACGTCGAGCCCCGACTGTGCGGCGACGCGCGCGGCTACGAAGCGATTGTCTCCGGTGACGAGCTTCACGCCGATCCCCAACCGCCGCAGGCGCGCCAGCGTCTCGGCCACGCCGGACTTCAGCGGGTCGGACAAGGCCAGAATGCCCACGAACGTCAGCCCCCGTTCCGCGCTGCGATCGACTGGCCGCTCGTCGGCAAGCTCTCGGTACGCGACGGCCAGACACCGGTATCCGGCGAGCGAAAGCGACTCGAATTGCTGCTCCAGCTCAGCACGCACTCCCGCCATGGGCTGCACGTCGCCCGTGGCATCCTCGGCGAACTCGCAGACGCCGAGAACATCGCTGAAGGCTCCTTTCGTGATGATCGAGTGCCTGCCGTCCGCGTCGGTCACGGCGACGCTGAGCCGTTTTCGGACGAAGTCGTAAGGCACCTCGTCGAACTTGCGGTAGCTGGAGACGCTCGGTCCGGTGCTGGCGCGCAGCGCCGCGTCTATCGGATTCGGAAAGCCCGACTCGAGCGTCGCGCTCACGCGCGCCAGGAGCAGCCCCCGTGCACTCGCCACGCCGCGCCGGTCAACGCACGAGTGGACCGCGACCACGCCTTCGGTGATCGTGCCGGTCTTGTCCGTGCACAGGACCTGCATGCCCCCGAGATCTTCGATCGAGCCGAGGCGTTTGACGATCACGCGATGCTCCGCCATGCGCCGCGCGCCCTGTGCCAAGGTTACGCTGACGATTGCCGGAAGCAGTTGTGGAGTGAGGCCGACCGCGAGCGCCAGCGTAAAGAGCAGCGCGTCCAGCACGGGGCGGTGCAACGCCACGTTGATCGCGAAGATGACGATGACGAGCGTTGCGGTGAGCTGAAGCAGAAGAAAGCCGAAGTGGCGGATGCCGATCTCGAACTCGGTGATCGGCGGACGCAACGCCAGCCGATCGGCGATCGCGCCGAACTCGGTGGCGGCTCCCGTCCGCTCGACGATGGCCCTGGCGCTTCCCGTGACGACGTGGGTCCCCATGCAGACCATGCTCGGCTGCTGGGCGAGTGCCACGGCCGGGAGCGGCGGCGACAGGGACTTCTCCGCGGGATAGGACTCGCCCGTCAACGCCGACTGATCCACGTACAGGTCCTTGCATTCGACGAGGCGGGCGTCACCCGGCACACTTGCACCCGCGGCGAGCTCCACGAGATCGCCGACGACCACGTCTTCCACCGGGATCTCACGCGCAACGCCGTCGCGAATGACGGTTGTCGTCGTCCGCACCAGCGCCAGCAGCCGGTTGATCGCGTCGGTCGCACGGTACTCCTGCCAGAACCCCAGAGCGCCACTGACGAGCAGAATGCCGAGGATAATGCCGCCGTCGGTCTGCTCGCCCAGCGCGATGGACAGAACCGCCGCGCCGAGCAGCAAGAGAGTGATGGGGCTCGCGAATTGCGCGACGAACAGACGCACGGCGCCGCGGCGTTTGCGACGGGTGGCGACATTCGGCCCCTCGGCGGCAAGCCGCCGCCTGGCGTCGACATCACTCAAGCCGTTGAAGGACATGGCGAATGATCGTGGATTGGCCGATACCGACAGTCGGCGGCAGCGCGGACGCGTCGCGCACCTTTCCCTACACGCTGTCGGGGGAATGTCTACGCAAGTTCAGGAATTGTCAGTATGGGCACACCACGCGGTCGCTCGCATATTGTGGCCGCATTCACGAGACGGGTGACCTCGTGGATGGGGCCTTCCCGCGGGAAACTGTCGGAAGGTGAGCTCGCGGACGGTTCGACGTGCGCGGGCGGGTTGTGAGGTCGCTGGACACAACTACGGCCTCGCGTACGCGAGGCGCCTGAATCGATCCCGTTCGATGAGGGTAAGGCGGTTGACTTGGCCGTGTACCGCTGAGGTTGAGAACTTGGTGGACGCGGCGTCGAACTGACGGGTCAGCAGTCGCCAGCGGGCTCCGAACCCCGCACTCGGCAGGAATGCCGGTGCGGGGTTCGTCTCTCAGGGAAGACCGGACCGAGCCTCAGTCTTTCGTCCGATGCTGGCCCATGAAGGCGCGCCGCATCTTGCCGCAGTGCCAACATCGAGGCCACATGTCAACGCTCAGTCGGCCAGCGGCTGAAGCTCGCGCAGTCGCGCCGGGTAAATTCACCCGACGTTTCGATCAGCTCGACCGTGGCGCGCTCGCCATCGCGGGAGGCAAAGGGTCGAACCTGGCCGAGCTCACGCGCGCCGGATTCCCGGTTCCACCGGGTTTTGTCGTTCTGGTTTCCGCCTACGAGGCCGCGCTGGCCGCCAGCGAGATGGGGCCGCGATTGTCGGCTGCGCTCGAGGATCTGAACGTGGACGATACCGACGCGCTCCAGGCCGCAGCAAAAACGGCCAAAGAGATCGTGAGCAAACTCGAGATCCCCGAGGAAATCGCGCGCGAGATCACGAGCGCATACCAGCGGCTTGGCGGCAAGGACGGTGAGCCGTTGGTGGCCGCCAGATCATCCGCCACCGCCGAAGACGCGCCATCGGCCTCGTTCGCGGGCATGTTCGAGAGCTTTCTGCAGGTGCGAGGGGTGGAGTCGCTTCTTGGCCGCATACGCGACTGCTGGGCCTCGTCGTACAGCCCACGCGTCCTCTTCTATCGCGCCAAGCAGTCGATGCCGACGGAAATGCCGGTCGCCGTGGTGGTACAACAAATGATCGAGTCGGAGCGCTCCGGCATCATCTTCACCGCGAATCCCGCGACGCACGATACGTCGTCGATCGTCATCGAGGCAACATGGGGATTGGGCGAGGCCATCGTGCAGGGCCAGGTGACGCCGGATCGCTACGTGCTCGACAAGAAGACGCTCGGTGTCCGCGAGATGAAGATCGCCGCGACGCGGCCGGTCGGCGACGAAACCGCGCGACAGCGCATGGCCGGCCCGGAGCGGGTGCTGAGCGATACCGATCTGACGACCCTCGCGGAGTTGGCCATCCGCGCGGAATCGCATTTCGGAGCGCCGCAGGATCTCGAGTTCGCCATTGACTCGACCGGCACCTATCTGACGCAGACGCGACCGATCACGACCCTGTCGGGCGTGACCGATCGCCCTCAAACCGATGTCGATGGAGGCCGGTCCGGTGTCGCACACCCGGCGGCGGCGCAGATCCTGGTGCGCGGCATGGGCGCGAGTCCGGGCACGGCGACCGGTCTGGTACGCGTGCTCACCGACGTCGCGAGCGGCAAGGAAATGAAGCAAGGCGAGGTCCTGGTGGCGCACATGACGTCGCCCGACTGGGTGCCCCTCATGCGCCGAGCGGTAGCCATCGTCACCGACGCCGGCGGGATGACGTCGCACGCCGCGATCGTCTCGCGCGAGCTCGGCGTGCCATGTGTCGTCGGAACGCGCGATGCAACACGGGTCTTGCGCCCATCCCTGCGTGTCACAGTCGATGGGTCAGCGGGAACCATCACCGAAGCCGGATCCGCTGCACGGGAGCCATCACCACACCCCGCCAAGGCTGAAGCTCGTCCGGCTGCGGGCCGGGTGGTGACCGCGACGCGCCTGTACGTGAACCTGGCCGATCCGTCCCAGGCCGAATCCGTCGCCGCTCAGGACGTAGACGGCGTCGGGCTGCTGCGGGCGGAGTTCATGCTGCTCGAAGCACTCGATGGCGCGCACCCGAAGCAGTTGCTGGCGGAAGGCAAACGGGATGAGATCGTGCGCAAGTTGACCGAGCCGCTCGCCCGCATCGCGGCGGCCTTTCACCCGCGTCCAGTGATCTATCGTGCAATGGACTTCCGATCGAACGAGTTCCGGGTCTTACGCGGTGGAGAGACGCACGAACCTGTCGAAGCCAATCCCATGATCGGATATCGCGGCTGCTATCGATACGTGGAAGAACCCGAGTTGTTCGGCGTGGAACTGGCGGCGCTGCAGGAAGTGCGGAAACGCCACGACAATGTGCACCTCATGATCCCGTTCGTGCGCACCGAATGGGAGCTGCGGCGCTGTCTCGAGGTCGTGAACCGCAGCCCGCTGGGCGAGAGCCGCGGCCTTCAGCGTTGGGTGATGGCCGAGGTGCCTTCGGTGATCTGGCGCATGAAGGACTACGCCGCGCTCGGCATCACGGCAGTCTCGATCGGCTCGAATGATCTGACGCAGCTCGTGCTCGGCGTCGATCGCGACAACGAGCGCCTGGCGTCGCTGTACGATGAGCGGGACGCCGCGGTGCTGGCCGCCATCCGAGAGATCGTCGTGCGAGCGCACGAGGCCGGAATGACCGTGTCGATCTGCGGGCAGGCTCCGTCGGTGCACCCCGAGTACGCAGATTTCCTCGTTCAACAAGGAATCGATTCCATCTCGGTGGTGCCCGACGCGATCGAGCGGACGCGCGTGAACATCGCCCGGGCCGAACAGCGTGTGCTACTCGAGCGCCGGCGATTGGCCTGAATAGCTGGCGGCCGCCGCATCGACATCACGGCGGCCGCCGAACAAAGACCGCGGCCTCCAGCCCGATCGTGTGCTCAGAAGAAGCGGAGCCCGAAGGAGATCGGCACCATCCACGTGCGCGCGCCGTTGGCCTGGAGAGCCGTCACGCGGGCTTCGAGGAACATCTCCTGACTGGCGACACGGAAATCCGTTCCGGCACCAAAGTGGAAGCCCGGCTTGCTTTTCCAGTCCGAGCCGTTGGTCGGCTGATAGCAGCCTCCCCTGCCATCCACCGTGCAGGCTCCTGTGCCCGGCTTCGATACCGTCGCGATGCCGCGGAACACGTGGTAGTTCACGCCACCAAGCCCATAGACACGCCAGCTCGCGAAATCGACAGGAATCACCTTGAGATCCGATCCGATCGTGACCATCAAC
>DASTVV010000230.1:0-7230 GCA_035758925.1 Gemmatimonadaceae bacterium | reverse complement strand
CCCTGGACACTTCACGTCAGCATTGAGCTCCCAGACGAGCAACGCGCACTCGCGTTCGAGCGCTACCTCAAATCCGGCTCTGGTCGCGCGTTCGCAAAGCGCCACTTTGGTTGAGAGGTGCGTGCTTCGACCAGCTCCCGGTCAGGCCACGTCCGCAGGACTCGCAGCGCACGAACGCACGCGAGCGGGAAGTCGGGATGCGCCCGTTGCCGAGGCGCGGTGGGCAGCGCGCGGCCCGACAGGATTACCTGCACGCGCTAGAACAGTTCCTCGGAGACCAGCGGCTCAAATTCGCCGCGCCGTCCGCGGGCGCCATACTCGGGCAGTCCACGATGCCGGCGTAGATCTGGTTGCGCAGCAAGACGCCGATCGCCTGCGACGTAAGCGGCTTTCCGCGCCGATTCGTCAGGCCCCAGGTCCTGACCTGCTTGAGGAGCTGCTGCTTCGTGAAACGACCGGTCCTGTATTCTTCAGGCAGTCCTTGAGAAAAGTTACGCCCGTTGTCAGCCCGGTAGTCATGTTCCGTGTCGCTCACCGGTCGAGCAACGTACGCCAATCCATCACGGCGACCATCTGCGGCTCCGGACCGACCTTCAGGAGAAAGCGCTGACCGGACTTGTCGGCTGCGTACGGTCGGTTGTCGCCGACCCTGATCTGTGTGGCGAACAACGCTTGAGGCACGCCTTGGGACTCGCCGTTCGTCGGGTCAAAGCCAGCGGCCATCATCGTCCCGGAGGGCGACACGAAGAACAGCTCCTGGCCGTCTCCTCGCCAGCGCGGATACCTCCCGCCATCACGTGAAATCGTTCGCGCGGGGTCTTTGTCCGGAAACGGTCGGACGACGATTTCGTAACGGCCCGAAGCGTTGGACTGATAAGCGACCCAGCGGCCGTCGGGCGAGAAGGTGCCATTGAGTTCGTTCTGTTTCGAGCTCACAAAGACTCTGCGCGTCCGCTCTCCGGACATGGCGAGTGTCCACAGATCCATATCTCCGTTCCTGTTGAGGACGTTGAAGATCAGGACGCCGGCGCGCGACCAGGAGGCAACCGTGAACCTGTTGGACTCGGAGTTCTCGAACTTCGCAAGAGGCACGTCGACCCCAGTGCCATCCGAGGCGCGCATAAACAGACTCTGGCCACCGAGTCGGCCTGAGTTGAAGACGATGTAGTTTCCGTCTGGCGACCACGTGGGGTCGTAGTCACCCGCGTGGTCATCCGTCAGAGGCGTCGCTCTTCCCGTCGCCAGGTCGATCAGCCATATATCGTTCTCCGCCCCGCCCCCGCGGACAGGCTTGGAAACGGCCAGTCGCTGACCGTCCGGGCTCACATCGAGACTGCCGTCGGAAAATTCCGGGGCGCCAACGACTCCCACGGGTCGCCCACTTCGGTCCACCCAGGTCAGCTGCGGTTCGGTTTTCGGCGCCCGCAGGAACACGAGTCGTCCGTTCGTGGAAACCGAGAACCCGCGATTCCCCGGTCTGTCATTTCTGAGTTGTGCTCGAAGAGCTACGGGATCGCCTTCCAGACGGAGCGTTTCCTCATTGAAGGACTGCGCCATCACGTTCCCGCCACGCGTGAAGAACACGCGTCCCTCGGCGTAGGAGACGGGTGATTCGAACGTTCCAACCACCACCGTGTCCGGCGTCGTCAGCGATCCCACCCGCAGCTCGTTTTTCGTCCCAAGACCGCCGACGTACAAGAAACGCTGACCGTCCGAAAGGAACGAGGGCCGCCGATGCAGGGACGTCGTAGGCGTCGTCACCGGCGTCGTGACCGGTGTCGCCATTCCGCCTCGCTTCACATCGATTTGATACAGGTTGCCGTCGCTGGAGGGCCCGAAGACGACGATGTCCCGGCTGTTCCAGGTCCCGGTTGGGGCCATCCCGAAACGCTCCCAGCCCTCGGGCATGGACACGGACCATGCCAACGACACGACCGCTGCGTCCCCGCTCGCCTTCACCGTTCTCAACTGATTGCCCGCAAAGAAACCTATCGACTGGCTGTCCGGACTCCAGAATGGATTGCGCGCGCCATCGGTGCCACGAATCGGCCGTACATCGACCGAGGCCAACGATCGCACGCAAAGCGACGACCCGGTTATCGAATTCGCGATAAACGCGACGTGTCGGCCGTCGGGGGACACGTTGAAATCGACTGCCAGGTTCGTGTGGCTCGAGCCCTCGGGAGGGAGAATCGGAAACTCAACGAACTCGCGCACCGCCGGCGCCACGCCACGACGGTTGAGCAGCATCGTTCCCCCCAACGTCAGCGCGACGGCTGCGGCAACAATCCAGCCGAGGCGCGGCAGTCGGGCGCTCACCAGACCGCGAGCCGACGTTTTCGGGACGGAAGGCGCGGCAGGTATCCGAGCGATGTGCACGAGTGCCCACTCCAAGTCGGCGGCCGATTGAAAGCGCGCGGCGGGCGCCTTTTCGAGCAGACGCAACACGATGGCTGTGAGGTCGGGCGACACCCCGGCCGCTTGCAGGAGATTGGGTGGCTCATCGTGCAGGATGGCATGGAGCGTGTCGATGGTGTGCTCGCGCGCGAAAGCGCGCTGGCCTGTCGACATCTCGAACAGCATCGATCCCAGCGCGAAGAGATCCGTCCGGCCATCGACGGCGTCTCCGCGGATCTGTTCCGGCGACAGGTAGCCGGCCGTCCCGAGCAGCACGCCCGTCAACGTCGCGAGGCCGTCGGCCACGGCAGGGGCGTGCGTCAGTTTGGCGATCCCGAAATCAAGAATCTTCGTCACACCCGATCGCGTCAGAAAGACATTGTCCGGTTTCAAATCGCGGTGGACCAGGCCGGCCGCATGCGCGACAACAAGACCGGCGGCCACTTCGCCGGCGATCTTTCTGGCCTCCGCCGCCGCCAGCGGGCCGTGCCCGAGTCGTACACGCAGGGTTTCGCCGTCGAGGAGCTCGGCGACCAGGTACGGCCGTCCGTCGAGCACACCGACGTCGAAGACCTTGACGATGTTCGGGTGGTCGAGCGCGGCGGTGACGCGTGCCTCCTGCAGGAACCGTTCGATGCGCTGCGTGTCGTCCGTGCCGGCGTGGGCCAGCAGCTTCAGAGCGACGTCCCGTTGCAGGCGCACGTCCGTGGCGCGGTAGACGTCGCCCATGCCCCCGCGCGCGATCAAGCCCACAATTCGATACGGTCCGACCGGGGTATCGACGTCCAGCAGCGGGTCATCCTGGACGAGATCGCAAGCCACGAGCGTCAGCGCGGGCGTTTCGAGAAAGCCAGGCAGCCCCGCACTGGCCGACGCCAGCGCGTCAGCTTGCGCGGCCAGGTCGGGATGGCCTTCGACGAACTGCCGCCGCAGACTGTCGCGTTCGTCGGCACCGGCGACGAGCCAGGCATTGTGCCATTCGGACAGCAGCTGCCATCGGTCGGTGCTCATCTGGCATCTCGAGCTGTGAGCTCGTGGCGGAGCCACGCGCGCGCGGTGTTCCAATCATTGATTACGGTGCGGACCGACACGCCGAGCGCCTCGGCTGTCTCTTCGACGCTAAAACCGCCGAAGAAGCGCAACTCAACCACCTGGCTGGGCCTGGGGTCCACCGTCGCGAGGGCCGTCAACGCATCCTCGAGCGCGAGGACGTCCACGAGTAGTTCCGGCGCCGCGACGTCCAGGCCCTCGAGCGACGCGTTGTCCACGCCGCGGCCACGTTTGACGGCGCGTCGCGCACGCGTGGCGTCCACCAGGACCCGCCGCATCATTTTCGCTGTGGTCGCGAAGAAGTGGGCGCGATTCTGCCAGCGGACGACGCGCCAGTCGAGGAGCCGGACGTAGGACTCTTGCACGAGGTCTGTCGGCTGCCACCCATCGGCCTGGCGCTCGCGCGCGAGCATCCGCCTGGCCACGCCGCGAAGTTCGAGGCTCACGAGCGGGGCGAGCTGTTCCAGAGCCTCGGCGTCTCCACGGCTCCAGGCTTGCAACAGGCCGGTCAGGTCCGCGACCCCCTTGGTCACTCCCACAGTCTACCGGGACCAGAGAGCGGTCGCTTGCACTTTGTTCCTTCCGATTCCGCCTGTATAGGGGAACGCACCTGTGAGCGGCCCGCTCAGGGCGTTTCGACGCCATTCGGCTCTGAACGGAGTGAACCCATGCCTGCCATCGGCTTCAGAATTGCTCGCGCATCCGCGTTCGGGTTTTTGCTGGTTTTCACAAGCCTGACAACCGCCGGCATCGACGGCTTGCAGGTGACCCAGGTTGCGGCGGCGTCGAACCAGACTATCGCCGCGCCCGATCAACCTGGCCCGTTCAATGTCGGCGTCACGGTGTTCTCCGCGACCATGAGCGGCGGAAGGACGACGCGAGTTCAGGTGTTCTATCCGACTGCAGAACCCGCCGACTGCGCGATGCGTTACCGGATTGCTTACCTCGCCGGGTTCTTTGACCTTCAATCCCCCCTGTGCGCACGCCCGAATGCCCTGGCCGTGCCGGGATCGTTTCCCTTGGTTGTTCACGATCATGGCGGCCCCGGGCCGGGAGCCGACTTCCAACGAGTCGCGCAGCTTCCGCTGCACGAAACCATGGCCAGCCATGGGTTCGTGACGGCCGTCGCCCTGCACTCGGCGGATCCAGTCGTGCGCGTCCGCGATTTGGCGCTCCTCATTGACGCGCTGCTCGCCCGCAACGCCGCCAGTGGCGATGCGCTTGCCGGCAGCATCGATCCCGATCGCATTGGCATCTCTGGTGTCTCGGCTGGCGCCGCCGCCGCGATTGGCGCCGCCGGAGGGGTTGAGGACCACGGCGTCCCCGCGGACACGCGAATCAAGGCGATGGTCGTGTATGAGCCGGGCCTGGAGTATCCGTTCGACGCCGCCAAGGTCGCGATCCCGTATCTGATCATGGGTGGGTCACAGTCGCGATATGGTCTGGCCATTCCAGCACTGTTCGCCGAAACCGTCCTGGCGCTGCCGCGCATCTACGTTCTGAATCCCAGCGCGACGCACCTGAGCTACCAGACCGGCATGTGCGCGGAAATCGATCAAACACGGGAAGCCGCGCTGTCGGCCGATCCGGCGCTCCCCGAACCGTTGACCACTCGAATCACGACCAATCCAGCGGCGGCGCGAGCCTACGACTTGTGGAATATGGGGCAGATCCTCTTCCCGCTTTTCGGCCCCGGCGGCGGCAGCGGACGCAACTTCTGCACCCGGGTCGGCGTGGATTCAATTCGTTCACTCGACGCGAATCCCCAGGACGGGTTCACCGATTCTCCGCCGTTCCTGCCGACCGATGCCTTCACGCTGAATCCGGTGATCCCGGAAGAGATTCTGGTTCCCCAGATCACGCTGCATACCGTTGCCTTCTGGAAGACATTCCTGCAGGGCGACCATCGCTACATGCGGTACCTCACGTCTGGCTACGCTCAAAGCCACCATCTGGAGGCAGCGGTCTTCAAGATCGAGTAACGGCCCGTGACGTTTTCGACACCGTTCTGACTGATCGTGAGGAGCTTGTCTCGACGAACCGGATCTGGCTGTCGGCCCAGGCATACCGCGGCGAAGTGGACCTCGCTCACGGAGCTTCTAAACTCCTGCGCCTTCGCAAGCTGCGGCCACACGCTCCGCGCCTGAACTAACCACACAGCCGCTGTGACCGAGCCGACGGCGGCGAGTCCGTCGTTGCCGCCGCCCACAGGAACCTCTGCGCGCGGCGGCAGTAGCCGGACGGTGCGTGGCTTCAGACCGAAACCGCGGCACGCCGTCCCACAGACGAACGTTTCACACGCTGCAGGGCCGGAAATTGGGCTGATTTGCGGCGATTGCTTGCATGGCAGGGATGTTGCCTCTGATGACTCTTCCATGAACACCATCCTTTCGGATTTCACCTGCGCTTTTCGTCAGATAGCGCGGCACCGGGCGTTTTCTGCGACCGTGATCGTCACGCTGGCGCTCGGGATTGGTGCGACGACGACTTTCTTTTCGATTTTGAACGCGCTCACATTTCGGCCGCTCGCGTTTCCCGATTCCGATCGCCTCGTTGCCGTCCGGACGTTCGAGCGGCCCCGGACCACTTCATCGGAGGCGTCGTACAGCTCGGTTCTCGACGTGGCGAACAGCACGCCGGCTCTCCGCTCCGCCGTCGCCTTCACGTCTCGCGATGTCAACGCCGCTGGAGCTGAAGGCGCCGAGCGCTCTCTCAGCAGCGCGGTTTCTGGTGATCTCTTCGATCTTCTGGGCGCCTCGTTCAGCATCGGCCGCCCGTTTCTCGCGGAGGAGCATCGCTCGCACGCCGCTGTCGCGGTCATCAGCCATGCGTTCTGGACGCGGCACTACGCAGCGGATCCGCTGGCGATCGGCCGTCCGGTCGTGATCGACGGCCGCGCGCTTGACATCGTTGGCGTAGCGCCTGAGGGCTTTGGCTTTCCAAGGGATACAGACATCTGGGTGGTCATGGATGAAAGCGCCACGCCGCCGTCAGTTGGTGTCGTTGGGCGGCTGCCGGATGGTGTCAGTGTCGCGCAAGCGAATGCGGCACTGGCGGCCGCGTCAATTGACGTTGGGTCGGCACAGGGTCGGCCGCTTTCTCTAAGTGTTGGAGTCATGCGCCTTCGTGAGTGGATGACTCCCGCGAAACAGCAACGTCTCATAACGGCCATGCTGTTTGCCACGGTGCTCATCCTGTTGATCGCGTGCGCGAATCTTGCCGGGCTGCTCGTCGCTCATCTCGGCAGTCGCCGGCAGGAGATCGCCGTGCGCACCGCACTTGGCGCACGCAGGAGTCGCATCGTGACGCTGTTGCTGATGGAAAGCCTGGTACTGGCCCTGGTGGGCGGCGCATTCGGGATTCTGGTTGCGCAATGGGGTATCGCTCTGTTTGCCGCGACGCTTGGCAAGCCTGACGGGCAGGGCTGGTTGAACTTTGCGATCGACGGGCGGGTACTGCTGTTTACATTCGGCGCATCACTCGCGACGGCGCTGCTGTTTGGCCTGGTGCCGTCGATTGGGGCGACCCGCCTGGATCTTCGCGGCGTCCTGCAGGAAAACGTGCGCACGGTCGGCGTCGCGCCGCCCGGCCGTCGCCTGCGTGTCATTCTCGTCGTGACGCAGATGGCCGTATCCCTAGGATTCATCGCGGCTGCGTCCGCCGTCGTTGTCAGCACCAGAGCCTTCGAGACGCTGGGCCCGGGTTTCGCTCGAGAGCAGCTCGCTGTTCTCCACGTGACCCTTGCTGGTACCGCCTACGACAGCGCGGCAGCTCGGATGGCCT
>DASTVV010000187.1:0-7941 GCA_035758925.1 Gemmatimonadaceae bacterium | reverse complement strand
CCCCGTGGCTGATTCGACGGAGGAGATCGAGCGTGCTGGCACGGAGCGACTCCGGCACGAGGTCCTGCAGGTGCCGCGCGCGCGCTTCGGCTTCCGTGTACCCGTACAACCGCTCGGCGCCCCGATTCCAGCCGATGATGCGGCCATCGAGATCGAACAGGGCGACGGCGTCGTTCGAATCGCGCAAGACGGTGGTGAGCTGACGCGACTCCGCTTCGGCCGCGAGTCGCTGCGTAATGTCGACCCAGGTCAGGACCACCCCATCGATCCGCTTGTCGGCCGTACGGTAGGGCAGCACGCGCCGCAGGTACGCGCGCGCGTGGCCATCACGCACCACGGTTTCGCGTGACGTCAACGTCTCGAGCACGCGACGGGCATCGTCGACGAGCGTCGGGTCGGGCACCTGCGGCGCGATATCGCGAAAGGGCCGTCCGAGGTCCGTGGGCAGGAGGTTGAGCAGCCTGGTCGTGGGTGGCGTGAAACGCCTGATGCGAAGGTCGGCATCGAGAAACACCGTCGCGATGTCGGTGCTGGCGAGGAGGTTCACCATGTCGTTGTTCGACGCGTCCAGCTCGTGCACCTTGTCTTGGAGTTGGCTGTTGACGGTGCTCAGCTCCTCGTTGAGCGACTGCAGCTCCTCCTTCGAGCTCTCCAGCTCTTCGTTCGTCGACTGGAGCTCCTCGTTCATCGACAGCACTTCTTCGTGGGACGCTTTCAGCTCTTCGTTCGTCGTTTTGAGTTCATCGATGGTGCCCTGCAGATCGTCGCGCGTGGCCTTGAGCTCATGCTCCAGGTCTCGGACCAGCGTGACGTCGTCGAGATGCCGGTGCGACGTGGCCCGGGCCGCTCCTTTCGTGCCCTTGGTACGGACCGTGGCGTCTTGAAACGTCACCGCGAGCAGACCATCGGGGTCGGTGGGCGTGGTGACCGGACGAGCGGTCACCGTGCACGGCACGTACGTGCCGTGGCGCTTCACCCGCGCATTAGCATCGGTCGCGGGACGTTGGCTCTTGAGGGCGCGCTCGCACACGCCGCGGATCCCCGGGCGCAGTCCCGACCGCGCCATGGAGAGCACGTTCCGCGTGAGCTCGCCCGGCGGAAACTCGAGGTAGTCGACCACCGGACCCTGGACGCTGCGGATCTGGTATCGCCGATCGATCAGCACGGCGGCCGGCGCGAACTCGGCCAGGAGCGTGCGGTGGAGCAGTTCCGCGATCGCCGCCGGCGGACGCGGTCGCTCGTCGTGGCGTGTGGTGCGAGGCCGTTGCGCCGTCGTCGGCAGGATCGGGATCTCGACGAGATCGCGCCGCGCTCCCCCGATGCGGCGGTACACTCGCCACTTTTTCGAGATAGGCTCGAAGCGGTCCGTCGCTGGTCCGATCGACTCGGCGGGACCGAGGATCAGATAGCCGCCCTCGTTCAGCGCAAAGTGGAACACGGCGATGATCTTGGCCTGCACGTCCGGTTCGAGATAGATGAGCACATTGCGGCAGGCAATGAGGTCCAGCTTCGAGAACGGCGCGTCGCTGATCAGGTTCTGCGGGGCAAAAGTGATGACGTCTCGCAGCGCCTTGCTGACCTGATAGCGATGCCCGTTCGCCTTGACGAAGAACTGCCGCAGACGTTCCGCTGAGAGAGCGGCGGCGAGACTGTCCGGGTACATCCCGGCGCGCGCCACATCCAGCGACTCGTCATCGACGTCGGTCGCAAAGACTTGGGGCGCGACGGGCCGTTTGGCCGCGCCGAACTCTTCGAGAAACAGCATCGCAATCGAATACGCTTCCTCGCCGGTGGCGCAGCCTGGCACCCACACGCGGACCGGACGCGCCTCGTCCCCGTGCCGGCTGCGTTGCACGAGGTCCGGAATCACCACACGCTCGAGCACCTGAAACGCCTCCGGCTCTCGGAAGAACGCGGTCACGCCGATCGAGAGATCCTTGGCGAGCGCCTGTCCTTCCTCCGGATGCGTGCGCAGGAACTCGACGTACTCGGCCACGCGCCCGACGTGGCACACCCCCATGCGCCGCCTCACGCGCCGCATCAACATGTTGGTGCGGTAGCCGCGGAAGTCGCGCTTCGCCTGCGTCCGGAGGAGGAACACGATCTGCGCGAGATCTCCGGGCGCGACGTCCGCTCCGGACGCGGACGGCTCCGCTGCGTGACGGAGGAGCGCCTTGGGCATCTCCTCGGGCGGCAGAATGAGATCGACGACGCCAGTCGCGATGGCGTTGCGTGGCATCTGATCGTGCTCGGCCGATTCCGGCGTTTGTGCCAGTACGAACCCGCCGACGGCGTTGATGGCGGTGACGCCAAGCGAGCCGTGGCTCCCTGTGCCGGACAAGATGATGCCGACCGCGCGGGCCCCCTGGTCAGCGGCTAGCGATCGCAGGAACACGTCGATCGCCGTGTAAGACCCGCGTCGCGCCGGCGGTGGCGTGACGCGCAGCACCCGATGCTCGATGGTCAGGTCCGCGTTTGGCGGGATGACATAGACGTGGTTGGCCTCTACGAGCAGGGCGTCCCGCGCCTCGCGCACCGGCATCGTCGTCTGCCTCGCTAACAACTCCACCATGAGGCTGGCATGGGTGGGATCCAGGTGCGGAATGAGCACGAACGCCATCCCCGTGTCGATCGGCATCGCGCTCAGCAGCTTCTTGAACGCGTCGAGGCCCCCCGCGGACGCGCCGATGCCAACCACCGGAAATCCGTCACCCATGTCACGCGGGCGATCGGAGCACGGATCGTGCGGGTCGCGCTGACGAGGCTCAACCGAGACAGGCCGCTTCGAGGGCGTCGTCCTGGATAACCGTGTCTTCGCGGACTTCTTCGTCGCCACCGGTGCCGCCCATGGTATCAGCCGAACCCGCCCGATGGCCGACCTATAGAGCGCCTCGACAGACTAACGGGAACGTCGACTGAGGTTGTGGGGGAAACCCCGACACGATGGAGCACGGATTGCCCGATTGTCTCGATTGGGTGCCGGCGACAGGATGTGAAGGGAAGGAGCGAGATGCGTACGTGCGCGCGGACATCGGCTGCCGAGCCTCACGCCATGAATATCCGTGACTCGCGCAGTTTCCCTGGTCGGGTCCGTCGACTGGGATGGCGCTGGCTGTGGCTGGTCGCCGCACATAGCCTGCATCTGTGGTTGAGCGCTCCACCGCCAGCAGGTCCAAGCCGGGCGCGTTTCGATCATGGGGTCTGGGCCCCACACCCACGATAGGGCGATGCCTCGGTCCGGCTCGTCGAAGGCACGAGGTCGGTTCGCACGGAAGCTTCTAGGCGCATCGGTTTGTGGCCAGCACGCGGAGATGACGCATATGGAATGGCCGTCGGGGGTCGCCGCCGGAGACGCTGTCATCCTCAGAGAGGATCCGTCGTCGGGATCGCCGTTCGTGGTGCACGTCAGCCGCGTCATGCAGCTGGCCTGTGCGACCTACGCCGAAGCCGAAGCGCACGCGGCCTCGTATGCCGAACGTGCGTGGGCGAATGTCTGGTATGTGGAGCGCGGACGGCTGCAGCTCGTCCGCAGCTTCAATAACCGTCACCTGCGGTGAGCTAGCCCGGTGGATGACCTGCGTAGGTCGTGATCAAGGCCGCAGGCCAAGGCCGAATATCACAACGGGATGCTCAACATCACCGTGCCGATCGTCCCGGAAGCGCGAGCCACGCGAGTGGACATCAAAGCCGCGTAGACGTCTTCCCTGGCTGAGTCGAGGGCAAGGCGAGGGAATAGGGGCGGCAAGGCGCCAAACTGAGGGGTGCTGGGTGAGCGTCACTGCGTCTGGGTTGAATCCGCTGATTGAGGAATGGGGGACGTTACGAGCCCTGCATCCGAACGTGCTGGTAGTCGGAGCGGAAGCCATTTGCGCGGACCTTCTGGACGCCCTTCGGCCCAACTGTCGACAGCCCATCGAGACGTGCGAGGCCGGATCCTTCCTGGCACTCCGTCCGCCTTCAGAGCCGGGTACGCTGATACTGCGAGACGTGGGGAACCTGACGCACAAAGGCCAGCGCCGCCTGATGAAGTGGTTGGATGGCAACCCCGGCAATCGCATCCAGGTGATTGCGACCGACGCCAGCGCTCTATGGCCGCGCGTCAGGGACGGGTCCTTCGCGGAGGCGCTGTATTACCGGCTCAATGTGATCTACATCGATCTGACGGATTGAGTGGCACTCTCCACGAAGAAGTCGTGACAAAGGCGGCCGTGTGAACGCCCGTCGCCGATCACGAAATAAGAAGAGGTAGCGTCATGGTGGTCACACCCCGTTGACGAAGACCACGTGACCGCCATCGCCGGAGGGGGGGTCACCTATGAAGGTCTTGACGGTCTTCGCGCATCCCAGTCCGCGGTCGTTCTGCCATGCGGTCCTCGATCGCTTCGACGCCGGCCTCCGCGACGCGGGGCACGAGAACGAGATCGTGGACCTCTACGCGATCGGCTTCGATCCGATCCTGCGGACCCGCGACAACCCGAGCTGGCTGACCGAGACGATCCCGGATGACATGCTGGACCGCATGCGGTTGCGCGAATCCCTGCTCAGTGAGGCCGGAGGACCGCTGAAACGTTTCGCGCTGACACGTCTTATCGGCGACCGGGATGCGCGGGGCATCATCCGGCTACTGCGCGAGCGCTATCAGTCGAAAGACGTGCTCGTGCAACAGCAAAAAGTCGCGCGGGTCGAGGCGCTGGCATTCGTCGCCCCCGTGCACTTCCTGAGCTTTCCGGCGATCCTGAAAGGGTGGCTCGATCGCGTCTGGACGCCGGGCTTCGCCTACGATCTCACCGAGGATGCCTGGCGTGGCGATATCAACGGCCGCCGGCCGAAGCTCACGCACAAGAAGGCGTTGATCATCCAGACGACGATCTTCGACAAACGGGCCTACGACGCGGGCCTTCGCGAAGGCATGCGGATGGTGATCGACGAGTTCACGCTCACGTATCCGGGAATCAAGAGCGTCGAGCACGAGTACTTCTACGCCGTGCACGGCGCGGACGACGCCACGAGACGGGGCTACCTGGACAAAGCGTATGCCCTGGGTCGCCAGTTCTGAATGTGGCGATCAGCTCGGGAGACTGTCCTCACGATAGTCCCGATGAACCGCCGGCGTTCAGTAGGCTGATAGCTGCAGCTGAACAACTCGGGTAGAACAACCATCGGCGGGCCCTGCCCCGCAGCTTCTTCGACGAGCGCGATCTCGTGGGCGAGGTTGGCCTCGACCGTGATCGTCCGGGACTGCTGGTGGCGATAGAACAGCGAGCCCGCGAGGCTCGCGACGAACGAGAGTTCCAGGATGCCGATCGTCAATGTTGGTTCTGGACCCAATCCGAAGTCGTCCCGAACATTGAGACGATGTAGCGCTGGCCGCCCACGGTAGAAACGACGACGGCGTCCGCACGCACGCGTCCGGAGACGCGGTCACGCGCCTCTCAGGCGACCCAGGATCGTGGCGGCAGGCCGAGGCGCGCCCACCAACAAAAGAACTGGCTCACCCAGTGATCGAACCAGGTCGAACGCCGGTCCCGGTAAAAGAGGCGATTGAAGGCACGACGTTCCGCCGGATCGGGTTCAGTGAAGGGATCCATCAGCCTCATGTCCGGCAGCAGTCACGATCTTACGGTGCCGCGCTTGGCAGCCGTACCGCACAGGATTCGAGCGAGCGCGAGACGACATCTCTATCTGGAACACGCATGAGTCTTGCCGATCGCAGATCGCCGCGATGGCATGGCCTGCCGCGATATCCTGCCGAAATTCCGTCACCCACGAAAAAATCCCGGATGACCGAGGGATTTTCGACGCTTGATCCGCAGAAAGCCTCGGCCAACCGCCTATTTTCGATCGGCACACCAGATGCTCATGTTGTTGTGTCATGGCAGTCGCGACCTGCGTCGCCACGGCGCTCGAAAAACGTCGGCCGCTTCCGGTCGACCGGATCATTCCCGACCCGCTGTTCACGTCGACCCACGCCATCACGATTGATGCGACGCCCGAGCAGGTCTGGCCGTGGATCGCGCAAATGGGTGCCGGCCGTGCCGGGTGGTACAGCTGGGACGCCATCGATAACGGAGGTACGCCCAGTGCGACGCGCCTCGTGCCCGAGCTCCAGACCGTTATTCCAGGGGACGTGATGCCGGCGGTTCCGGGCGCGACGGACGCCTTTGTCGTCGCCTCGGTCGACCCACCTCGCGATCTCGTGCTGACGGTGCCGGACGGCCATGGCGGGAACGCCGTCGCGTGGGAACACGTCCTCGATCCGATTGCGGAAGGCCGAACACGGCTCGTCGTGCGAGGGCGGGCCGCGTCAAACTGGCTCGATCTGGCTCGCGCACAGCCGCCAGCCGGTCACCGCCGCATCTTGAGGCGCGCGTATGCCCTGCTCGCGCACCTTCCGCGGCCGCTGCTCATCGGCTTCGCGGTCGTCGGCCACCGCGTCATGGAAGCGCGGCACCTGCGCCGTATCCAGCGTCGAAGCACGGCATCCGGACAGCATGGGGCGAGCACTGAACGCTGGCGTCGAGGCTTGCTCACCTGTGGGATTCTCGCGGCCGTCCTGTACGTCGCGATGACGCTGTTTGTGGGCCTGTTGTGGGAGGGCTACAGCGTCGTCTCAGGCGTTCCGAGTGAACTGGCAGCCATCGGCGCCCCGACGAGGCTGCTGTGGATGTGGCTCGGCGCAGTCTACGCCGTGCTGATGGTTGCGTTCGGATGGATCGTCTGGACATCGGCGCCGCCCAACCGCGCCCTGCGCATCACGGCTGCGCTGCTGATCGCGCATACGGTGGTCGGGCAATTCTGGCCGCCCATGCATCAGCGTGCGGTGCTGGCCGCTGGCGGCGGCACGCTGACCGACACGCTGCACCTCGTGTGGGCGGCGATCACCGGAGTCTTTTTCATGCTCATCGTCGGGTTTGGTGCCGCAGCGCTCGGCAAGCGCTTCCGCGTCTACTCCATCGCGACGATGGTGATCGGCCTCGCGTGCGGCGCGGTGACCAGCACGTACGCGTCACGGGTTCAGGCAGACCTGCCCACGCCGGGGGTCGGCGTCTGGGAGCGCATCAGCATCGCGACGTTCATGGGATGGATCGCGGTGCTGGCGATCACGCTTTTGCGCGCTCCGCACACCGCGGCAACGGCGGATGGCCGCGGCGCGTCAAGGACCGGACCATGAATGATGTCACGATCGCGCGGCTCACAGGGGTACTCGGTCTCGCGTGCGTCACTGGGCCGTCGGCGATCCTGCTCGCCGTGACCGTGACGCGTCGGTCCGTGGACCGAGGGCGACGTCACTCTGACGTGGAGAACGGGCATACGCGCTCCGACCGAGTCGGACACATCGTGCAGGAGAGGAGGTTGCGCGCATGAAACGATTGCTGGTCGCGGCGCTTGCTGCCGGCGGCGCCATCCCGCTCGTCCGGCTATTCGTCCATTACCGCCGGGATCTCAACGCGGCGCGCGCGCGCCTGGCCGCAGTCAAACGCCAGGTCATCTCGACACCGTGGGGTGCGGTCGAGTACGCCGAGCGTGGCTCCGGCGACCCCGTGCTTGTGGTGCACGGGATCTATCAGAACTGTCTCAGTGGACTGTTTTCGGTCCGCGGCCTGTTTCCCGACCGTCGCGTGATCGCTCCATCTCGATTCGGATACCTCGGTTCGAGCATCCCGTCGAACGCGACCGTAGCCGCCCAGGCCGACGCGTTTGTCGCGCTGCTTGACGCGCTCGATATCGATCAGATCGACGTCCTCGGCGAGTCAGCTGGTGCGACATCGGCGCTGCAACTGGCCCAGCGTCATCCCGAGCGGGTGAAGCATCTCGCCGTGCTGGTGGGCAACTTGCCGGGAAGTCCCACGGCCGTCGTCCAACCGTCCTGGGCGAAGCGAATCGATCGGCAATTCATCATGTGGGCGCTGAAAACTTTCGCCCCTTCGACGACGGCTCGCC
>DASTVV010000170.1:0-13412 GCA_035758925.1 Gemmatimonadaceae bacterium | reverse complement strand
TGAGTGGTCCCGGCCAGTGGCGCGCTGCCAATGTCGCAGCATATGACGGAAGCTGAAGGTCGAGCTTGGCGACCATCTCGCTACCACTGATGAGCAGCAGGAACGGTTTCCCGAGGGGGCGGCGCTTGAGGCGAATCAGGTGCGCGACCGATTCACGATCGATTGCCCCGCCAAAGCCGTACACGGTTTCTGTTGGATACGCCAACACTCGGCGGAGCTCCAGTTGCTCGAGTGCCGGCTTGAGCGCAGACTCGATTTCCTCGGCGGACCAGAAGGGATAGGAGAGCGTGTCCCGTCTCATCGGGTCGCGGCGAACAGCGCTTCCACCCGCTCGAAGTCCGTCTCGTCGGTCACCTTCATCGCGCGCTCGCTCCCCTGCACGACGTGCACCGGGATGCCGATGCGCTCGCACAATGCCGCGTCGTCCGTCGCCGTCGCATGGGCCGCGCGGGCCTCTCGGTGAGCGCGCTCGATCAGCTCGCGCGGAAACCCCTGGGGTGTCTGAATGCGCCAGAGCCTCGTGCGCTCCACCGTCCGAACCACCTGACCGGAGTCGTCGGCTTCCTTGATGGTGTCCACGACGGGCAGTCCCGGTACGGCGCAGATACCCTGACGCGCCTTCGCAATCACGCGATCGATCAGGGCATCGTCGATGAGTGGGCGCGCGGCGTCGTGGATCAGCGCAATCGACGCTTCGTCCGGAAGGTCCTCCAGCCCATTACTGACCGACTCGGTACGCGTTCGGCCGCCGATCGAGAGCAGCAGGCGATCCACGTCGCATTGGAAGATCCAGGGCGGAGGATCCGGCACGTAGGCCTGGGGCACGACGCATACGACGGAGACGACGTCTGGCCGAGCCATGAAGGTCTGCAGGCTGTGCAGGAGCATCGGCTTGCCGGCCACCCAGCGGAACTGCTTCAACTCCTTGCCGCCGGTGCGAGTGCTGTCGCCTGCCGCGACGATCACGACACCCACATCACGCGGCTGAGTCACTGGAACAACCGCTCGAACAGGTCGCGCACCGTTCGCACGGGGACGATGCCGTTTGCCGAACGTCGCGGTACGGCGCGCTCCGATACGAATACCCGCTTCAATCCCATGTTGCTTGCCTCGGCGATCCGCCGTTCCACCTGCGATACGGGTCGAATCTCGCCGCCGAGGCCGAGCTCTCCAATGAACACGGCATCGGAAGGAACGCTGCGATCGTACACGCTGGATGCAAGCGCCGCGGCGACTGCGAGATCGCCGGCGGGCTCCTGCATCCGCACGCCGCCGACCACGTTGAGGAACACGTCGAGCTGTCCAAAGGACAGGTCCGCACGTTTTTCAAGCACCGCGAGCAGCAGCGCCAGACGGCGCGAATCGAATCCCGTGGACACGCGCTGTGGCGTTCCAAACCCCGCCTTGGCCGCCAGCGCCTGCACTTCGATCAGAACGGGCCGGGTGCCCTCGAGGAGGGCGGTAACCGCGCTTCCCGAGGCGCCGGACTGGCGATCGCCCAGGAAAAGCTCGGACGGATTCGCCACCGCTTCGAGTCCGCGTTCCGTCATCCGGAAGACGCCGATCTCGTCCACGCTCCCGAACCGGTTCTTGGTGGCGCGCAGCACGCGATGATCCAGGCTGCTCTCGCCTTCGAAGTACAGCACCGTGTCCACGATGTGTTCCAGCGTCTTGGGCCCCGCGATGCCGCCGCCCTTGGTGACGTGACCAACCACAAAAACGGTGATGCCACTTTCCTTGGCGAGACGCATCAGCCGCGCGGCACACTCACGCACCTGGCCCACGTTTCCCGGCGCGCCCTCGAGATCCGCGGTATAGAGGGTCTGGATCGAATCGACGATGAGGACGTCCGGGCGGCGCGCCAGCGTGGTCTCGAGCACGGTCTCGAGGTTCGTTTCATTGAGCAGCTCCACGTCGCCAGCGCTTTCGTCCAGGCGATCCGCACGCAAGCGAACCTGAAGCGGCGATTCCTCGCCCGACGCGTACAGTGCCTGGCGGCCGCCGCGCTGCAGCCGCGCCGCCACCTGCAGCAGCAGCGTCGACTTGCCGATTCCCGGCTCGCCGCCCACCAGAACCATGGACCCGGGAACGATGCCGCCGCCGAGCGCGAAATCGAATTCGGCCAGGCCGGTGGTCCAGCGAGGCGACTCGGATCCTGCCACGTCGCGAAGTCGAAGCGTCGCTGCCGCCGGTGCGGCGCCGTTCCCCTTGGCCACGCGGCGACCGGCACTTCCGGTGCGACGCTGTGGCATCTCCTCGGCGAGCGTGTTCCATTCGCCGCAGACGTCACAGCGACCAGCCCATTTCGCGTGTTCGGCGCCGCAGTCCGTGCAGCGATACACGCTTTTCGCCTTCGGCGTCACGGACCGGTCGGTCTTGGACTCCAGCTCGCGAACCGCGTGTATTGCTTGTAGAAGTGGAGATTCACGCTGCCCGTCGGTCCGTTGCGTTGTTTGCCGACGATGAGCTCCGCCTTTCCTTCGAGCGAGTTGCCCTGGTCGTCCTGGGGTCCGTCATACATCTCCTGCCGGTACAGGAACATGATGAGGTCTGCGTCCTGCTCGATGGCACCGGATTCACGCAGGTCGGACAATTGCGGCTTCTTGTGCTCGCCCGTACGCTGCTCGGGAGCGCGCGAGAGCTGCGAGAGCGCGATCACTGGAACGTTCAACTCCTTCGCGAGCGCCTTGAGCCCGCGGGAGATCTGGCTCACCTCCTGCTGGCGGCTCTCGGCCCTGGCCGGTCCCTGCATCAGCTGGAGGTAGTCCACGACCACCAGGCCGATGCCCGAATCGGCCTTGAGGCGGCGCGCCTTGGATCGCATTTCCAGCAGCGTGATGCCAGGTGTGTCGTCGATCCAGACCGGTGCCGCGCTGAGAATGCCCGCCGCACGAGCCAGCATGGGGAACTCGTCATCGCGCAGCAGGCCGCGGCGCAGCCGCTGGGAGTCCACGCGTGCTTCGCTGGTGAGCATGCGCTGCACCAGCGACTCCTTGCTCATTTCGAGTGAGAAGAACGCGACCGGGACGTGGTCCTCGATGGCGGCGTGCTGCGCGATGTTGAGGCAAAAGGCAGTCTTTCCCATCGACGGCCGCGCGGCAACGATGATGAGGTCCGCCGGCTGAAAGCCGGATGTCATCTCGTCGAGGTCACCGAAGCCGCTCGCCACGCCGGTGATGGTCTTGCCACCGCGCTGGAGCGCCTCGATGCGCTCCATCGTCGGCCACAACAACTCCTTGATGCGCGTGAACCCATCGGGTTTCCGCTGCTGCGAGACCTGAAAGATCTTGGATTCGGCCAGATCGAGCAGATCACCAGCCGTGGATTGGCCAGAGAACGCGTCGTGGACGATCTGCGTCGACACCTGGATCAGCTGCCGCAGCACCGCCTTCTCGCGCACGATCTCAGCGTGGTACTCGACGTTGGCCGCAGTGGGCACCGCGTCCACGAGGTAGCCGATGTAATCCTTTCCGCCGGCGGCGTCGAGCTCGCCCTTCCGCGTGAGCTCCTCCGAGAGCGTGAGCGGGTCTACGACGCTCCCGCGCTCGCTGATTGCCACCATCGAGCGAAAGATCCGGCGATGGCGCTCGGCGTAGAACATCGAATCATCCACGAGCTCCGCGGCGTGAACGATCGCGTCCTGGTCCATGAGCATGGCCGAGAGGACGGCTTGTTCTGCGTCTTCGGAATATGGCGGCTGCCGATCCCGGAACGGATCACGGCTGAGCGACGGCGCGATCGAGTATTCGACGGACGAGCTGGACATCTTCCCAGGTCGGGCGTTTCCAGGATGGGTTCCGCAATAGCGCGGCGGGATGGTACGTGACGATCAGCGGCACCCCGTAATACCGATGAAGTTGTCCTCGGAGCTTTCCGATTGCCAGCGTCGATTCGAGCAACGTCTGCGCGGCGAACTTGCCGAGCGCGAGAATGACCTTCGGACGAATGAGCTCGAGCTGCCGAACCAGGTAAGGGCTGCAGGCCTTCACCTCGTCGGGCAAGGGATCCCGGTTACCTGGAGGCCTATGTTTCAAAACGTTGCAGATGAAAACGTCGTCGCGCTTGAGATCCACGGCGGCGAGAATCTTTGTGAGCAGTTGGCCGGCTGCGCCGACGAACGCGAGCCCCTGCTCGTCTTCCGTGGCTCCCGGCGCTTCGCCAACGATCATCAGGTCTGCGTTCGGATTCCCCTGTCCGGGCACCGGGTTCGTGGCCGTCGAGTACAGCGGACAGCGCGTGCAGCCGGCGACACTCTTCGCGACCGCATCGAGCGAATCCAGTTCGCCCATGGGACCGCCGAACAATTGACGATCCGAATCACCGATGGAGATGCCCGGCGGTACGTCGAGATCGGCGCCGCTGGGCTTGGGGTGAGCCTGTGTCTGAGCGACAGGCGCCGATTCACGCGTGCCGGCGATGCTCACCGGCTTCTCCGTCGGCGACGCGCCAGCGGTCCTGAGGACCGCGCGCCAGTCCGACGAGCCTTCGTCGCGACTCGGCGCCGCGATCGCGGACTCTGAAGCTGGCGGACGAACGAGGTCAGTCTCCGGCCCAACAAGTGCTCCGCCAGCACCCACGAGTCTCAGCGCTTCCTCGACACTCAGCCGATCGAGCACCAGGTCCGACTCGCCCGCCTGTTTGCGTTGCTCCAGGTACTTCCGCAGCTGCGCCCTAGCGTCCATTCGCGAGGCGCTCCACCCGGTCGAGTATCGCGTCTGCCACGTCCGTCTTCGGTAGCAATGGAAGAACCTCCTCGTTCCCGCCGCGGTCGATGAGCGTGACACGATTGGTGTCGGCACCGAACCCTGCCCCGGCTTCCGTGGCGTCGTTGACCACGATCAGATCCAGCGCCTTCTCTTTCAGCTTCTTCCTGCCATTGGCGATGGCGTCATCGGTTTCCAGCGCGAATCCGACGACAATCGTGTTCTTGCCGCGACGCTCGATGGTGGTGCGCAGGATATCCGGCGTGTTCTCCAACGCGACCACGGGCGCCTCCTTCCCTTTTTTCACTTTGGACTTCGCCACCTGGGCTGGTTTGAAATCCGCGGGAGCGGCGGCCATGATCAGCACATCGACAGCCGGCACGAGCTCCGCGACGGCGCGCGCCATCTCGTCCGTGGTCTCGACTCGCACCAGACGGGGGCCCGTTGGCGGAGCGACGGAGATCGGACCCGCGACGAGGGACACATCCGCACCGCGACGCCATGCGGCTGACGCGAGCGCCACTCCCATCTTGCCGGAGCTGTGATTGGAAATGAACCGAACGGGATCAATTGCCTCGCGCGTTGGTCCCGCAGTGACAAGCACGCGACGACCGGCCAGGGCCCCCGGTCCGGTGCCCTCCAGCAGTCGTCCGATGTGCGCGAAGATCGTCTCCGGTTCCGGCATTCGCCCCGGCCCTTCACCCTCGCCGGCGGCGAGCATTCCCTGTTCCGGGTTCAGCACCTGATAGCCCAGCTGAGCCAGGTGGTCGACGTTGTGCCGTGTCTGCGGATGGGCCCACATCTGATCGTTCATCGCCGGCACCAGCAGCACTGGTGCCTGGGTCGCAAGCAAGATTGCCGTCAGCAGGTCATCGGCCTGGCCCGTTGCCGCGCGCGCCAGAAAGTCCGCCGTGGCGGGAGCAACCACGATGGCGTCCGCGCTCTTCGCCAGCTTGATGTGGTCCAGCGCCCGGCCGGGATCAAACAGTCCCGTATGCACCGGACGGCCCGTGAGTGCTTCGAATGTGATGGCGCTGATGAACTCCGTCGCCGAACGCGTGAGCACCGCGTCCACGCGAGCGCCTGCCTTCGTCAACAGGCGCGCGAGCCACGCGGACTTGTAGCTCGCGATACCGCCGGTGACACCCAGAAGGACTGTGCGGCCGTCGAAGGGGCGCACCGGCGAAGTGCTTTACTCGGCGCCGCGGCGCCGCGGAATGACGCGATAGGCGATGCCGCCCTTGGAGAGCTCCTCGAGAGCGCGCGTGGTCAGTTTCTTCTCACCCATCGCGGAACGATCGCGCGGGAACTCGTTGAGCAGCCGCGAATACTTCGCGGCCACCAGGACTCCGAGATACTTGTTCGCGGCATGCCGCGCGATTTCAACTGGCGTGAAAACTCTCATTTCCGTTGTCCTTCACCGTTTGTGCGTGATCCGATCTCGCGCTCGAGCTGTTCGATCAATAGCGCGACCTGTGTTCGAAGCCCGGCAACCCGCTCCCTGCTCGACACCTCCGCGTCAATGATCGATCCGACGCGACGAACCGCCTGGTCGAGGTTGTCGTTCACTACCACGTATTCGTACTCGTCAACCGACTGAAGTTCCTGCAACGCCGACTGCAACCGGTCCGCCAGCTCCTGCGACGCCTCCGTCTGCCGCTTACGCAGCCGCTCGAACAGTACGTCCCCTGACGGCGGCAGGATGAAGATCGTGACCGACTGTGGAAACACCCTCGTGAACTGCCCAGCACCCTGCACATCGATGTCCATGAGGACATGCTTGCCGGACTCGAGCACCCGCAGGACTTCACTGCGAAGCGTGCCGTACAGGTTGCCATGTACTTCGGCGGACTCCGCGAACTCCCCTCGCTCACGTTTGGAGAGAAACTCGGTCCGCGATATAAAGTAATAGTCTTTCCCGTTTATCTCGCCTGGCCGCGGCTGACGGGTCGTACAGGACACGGAATACCCGATGTCCGGGCGGACGGACAGGATGGCTTTCGCGATCGTTGTCTTCCCCCCTCCTGACGGGGCCGAAAGGATGATCGGGAAGGCCGTCACTCGAGGTTTTCCACCTGCTCGCGGATGCGTTCGAGCTCCTCCTTGATGGCAACGACGTCGCGGACCATCGCGGCGTCATTGGCTTTTGAGCCGGTCGTGTTCGCCTCGCGAAGCAACTCCTGTAGCAGGAAGCCCAGGCGCTTTCCAACACCCTCGGATCCGTTGCCGCCGATGGCCTCACGAAATGCGCTGAGGTGCGAGCGGAACCGGTCCAGCTCCTCCCCGACGTCGAGACGATCGGCGAGAATTGCGACTTCCTGAGCCAGCCGCTGCTCATCCACCTGGATACCCGCCGCCAACTCGGCGATCGTCGCCTTGAGCCGATCGCGCTGCTCAAGCATGCGCGCAGGCGCCCGTTCCGCCAGGCGACCGACCGCACTCTCGATCAGCGCAATGCGCTCGCCAAGGAAACCGCCCAGCCTCTGGCCTTCCGCCGCGCGGCTGGTCGACAGCTCGACGACCGCCCGCTCGACTATGGCGGTTAGCTCACCGACTGTGCCTTCGCCTATTGCCTCACCAGTGATGACGTCTGGCAGCCTCAACACCGTGGCCAGGTCGATTGGGCCGTCGAGCGCATAGCGGTCCTTGAGGTCCCTCAGGCGTTTGACGTAAGCATCGAATCGAGCTTCGTCGATGACGGCCTCAGCGCTTTGGCTAGCGTCGATCTTCGCGGACACGGTGACGTGGCCACGACTCACGGAGCGCCTCAGCACCTCACGGACTTCTGGTTCCCAGCGCGAAAGCACGCCTGGGAGCTTGATTGACGGGCTGAAGAAGCGATGGTTCACGGATCGGATCTCGACGGACACGCGCGCACCACCCACCGTGCCTTCCGCCGTGCCGAATCCCGTCATGCTTCGAATCATGGAGGGCGGCTAAGTTACGGCGCGACAACGAGATTTGTCAACGTAAGCTGGTGACTGGCACACGCTCCGGACTCGCAGCGCGTCACATGACGCGAGCACGAGCTCAATTCCAGAACTCCCAGCGTACGCCGTAGACGTTTATCAGACGCGGTTGCGGATAGCCGGGAATCTGCTGGTATCGCTCATTCAGAATGTTCCTGTAGTTCCAGAAGACCTCCGCGCTGAGAATCCGGAACTGCAGCAGCGTCGAGAAGACGCGATAGCCGTTCACCTCGACGGGGCCGGCGAGGAGCGGCCATAGCAACCCTGAGCGATACTCGTGAACCGCTGACGCCAGCAGGTGGAAGTTGCCGGTCGGGAATCGGTCCAACAACGACGTGCTGATGTACAACTCCGTCCGCGTCTGGTACCTGGGCCTGTAAAACGACGCCGTGTCGTTCCACTGGATCCCCTGGATGTCCGCGTACAGTGCTTTCCAGATACGCCCGCGAATCGTCGCGAAGGTCCCCTGAAGTGAACCGGAAGTGGTGTCGATGGTCGTCCCCAGGTAGACCGTCGGCGCCAACAGAAAGGTGCTGTCGCGCCGCAGCACACCGCCCGTGAACCAGAGCTGTCCGACACGAATGCCCGCTTCCGCGCGCATGAACTTCTGGTTGGCGAGCGAATCGTCTTCGGATTGCGTCGAACCGATGGCGCCCGCAAGGAACACGAACTTGAAGGGACGAAACACCGCGGCCGCCTCCAGCCGCCGCGTGGTGTCCAGGCCGCGCCCCTCGCCAAAGAGCGAGACGTTCCCGTACTTGGTTTCCACCCCGATGCGCGCCGACGGCGATGCAACGCGCTGTTGAAGTCCGGCCCAGTAGCGTTGGGAGAAGCTCGCGCGCACTGGTCCGGCCGAATATCCGGCGCTCAATACGTATTGCGATCGAAAACGCGAGGTGTCAGCGAGCTGTTGGGTGCCGGGAGTTGTGTTCACCGTCGTGGGCTCGCCGCCGTACGTGAAATTTGCGCCGCTGGCGGTGCCTTGCACCCACGGTCCCTTCTCCGTGGATCCCCACGCAAATCGCGCGTACAGGTTCGAGTAGGTTCCCTCGAGTCGTGCGACTGAGTCAGCGGCCGGCACCGTGAGCGTAGTGCCACGGTTCTGGTCGTTGCGAAACAGCGTGACATCAGCGCTCCAGTTGCGTCGCGCGACGCCAAGCCGGCCCAGGATCCCAAGTGCATCGCTGCTCTGTGCGTTGCCTCCGGGATTGGTGCTGTATTGCTGACCCGCCAGCTGCAGCGCTTCACCATGTCGGTAGCGACGGCCGAACAAGCCGCGATAAAGGTTGGTGCCCTGATCCCCCGAGTACACGTCGGTCCGCGTGAACGGCGTCGTGCGGTTGACGCGCCAGCTCCGCATGTAGACGCGGATCTCGGACACGCCGCGCTCGATCCGGATGTCGTCCAGCGCCCAGAGCGGGATCTGCGACACGTCCCACATTGCTCGCATTCGAGGATCGAGCTCCTCCAGCTCCATGCCGTCGAGGAAGATCCGCAGTCGTCGGGGATCGCCGAGAAACGCGCCAACGGTTGGTCCGGCGATCCAGCCTGGTCGCATGGTCGTCACACCGGGAACGCGCTCGAGCAGATCCCCGAGCGTCAGCGCGCCCGTCGAGAACACGTCCTTGCGATCCCATGCGAAGCTCCCACTGGGATCCGCAAGCACCGGGGGCTCCGCGGTGAAGAGCGGCGCCTTGACCGTGTCGTGAACGACGCGCAACGAGTCGCGTCGCCGCAGGCTGTCCCGGAGCAACAGCGAATCGGGTCCGAGCGGCGTGGGCACCTTGACGCCGCTGGTGTCGATCCGTCCCAGGGAATCCCGTTTCACAACTGCAGTGTCTGTGCGCCCCCGCAGCGTGTCACGCTTGGTCCGCGTGGTATCACGAACCTGCGCCTGCGCCACCGAGTGCAAAACGGCCCCGACCATCAGGCCGAGGCCAAGACGCCGCCCGGCATGCAGCGCGAACCGGATCAGCCGGCGCGTCCCCGCACGAACTCGACGAACGTTCCCACCGGCACTCCGGTGGGTCCGGCCGGAATCGTCACCAGATCGCTTTCGCTGTATGCCGTTCCGGCGATATCGAGATGCACCCATGGATAGCCTTCAGCAAACTCCTTCAGGAACAGGGCTGCCGTAATTGTACCGGCGGGACGGCCGCCGGAATTCTTGATGTCGGCGACATCGGACTTGATGAGTGGCTTGAAGTCGTCCCACATCGGCAGCGGCCATCCGGGCTCCGAGGCCCGCTTGCACGCCGCGAGAACCTCCTGCACCACGCCGTCCTCGCTGCCCATGACGCCGGTGGCGGAGTGTCCCAGCGCAATGACACACGCGCCCGTGAGCGTGGCTGCGTCGATGACGACCGACGGAGAGAATCGCTTCGCATATGCGAGCACGTCGGCGAGCACGAGCCGCCCTTCGGCGTCCGTGTTGATGATCTCGATGAACTTGCCGTTGCTGGCTCGAACCACATCACCGGGTTTTACCGCCGTACCCGACGGCATGTTCGTGGTTGATCCCACGAGACCCACGACGTTGACCGGGAGCCCGAGCCGGCCGATGGCTTCCATGGCGCCGAGCACGCCAGCCGCGCCGCACATGTCGAACTTCATCCACTCCATCCCCTGTGCAGGCTTGATGGAGATGCCGCCGGAGTCGAAGCACAGGCCTTTCCCGACTAGCGCGACGGGCGCCTTGTCACCACCGCGGCGGTATTCCAGCGCAATGAGCTTCGGGTCCTGCGGCGTGCCCTGCGCCACCGACAGGAACGAGCCCATTCCCTCGCGCTCCATGTCAGCGCGTCCCAGCACGGTGAGCTTCATGTTGTGACGACCCGCGATCTCCCTGGCCGTCTCCGCCAGATACTCCGGTGTGCAGACGTTGCCGGGCAGCATCCCGAGCCGGCGCGCCAACGAGTGGCCTTCTCCGATAGCACGTCCGCGCGCGACCCCTAGCTCCGCATCTGCGGCATTGGCGGAGAGGACGACCACCTCCGCCAGCGGTGCGCGACGCTCATCATCGGGCGGTGGCGTCTGGTACTCCTTCATCTCCCAGGAGCCCGCGATTGCGCCGAGTGCAATCGCTTCCGCTTGGTCCGCGGTGACGTCGCCGGCGTAAATCGCCAGGCGGCCGACACCCGCCTGGCTGGAGCGACGTGCAGCCACCGAGGCCGCGCGTTTCAGCGCCGCCGGCCGGTCGGTCACCTTGCCCATGCCGACGAGCAGCACGCGCTCGATACCTTGTTCGACTCCCAGGAGGTGCAGCGTTTCGTCGCGGCCGGCGCGGAAGTCGCGCCGGGACAGTACGCGCTGGACGGCCGCGGCGATGCCGCGATCGAGATTGCCCAGCGACGGTGGCTCTGCGCCCTGCTCCACCAGCAACGCCAGCGACGGCACACGCAACTTGCCAAGATCCGACGATCCCGCCGAAATCGTTACCATGAGCGTGATGTGGAGTTACGCCGACATGCCCTTGATGATCTGGTCGGCAAATACGGATGTGGGTACCTCGGTGGCACCTGGCATTTGGCGCGCCAAGTCGTAGGTCACTCGCTTCGACTTGATCGCGTTCTCGAGACCGCGGACGATCAGGCGGCCGACGTCGTCCCAGCCCATGTACTCGAACATCATGACGCCGGAGAGGATGACGCTTCCCGGATTGACCTTGTCCAATCCCGCGTACTTGGGCGCGGTCCCATGGGTCGCCTCGAACACGGCGACTCCGTCGCCGACGTTGCCGCCCGGCGCGATGCCGAGTCCGCCGACCTGTGCCGCCGCTGCGTCCGAGATGTAATCGCCGTTGAGGTTCGGCGTCGCGATCACCGAGTACTCGTCGGGGCGCAACAGCAGTTGCTGAAACATCGCGTCCGCGATCCGGTCTTTCACGATGACGGCGTCAGCGCGAGCCTGCACACCGCCCCTGGTCAGGTCCGCCTCGGTCACCGTGCTTTCACCGAACCGCGTGCGCGCCACCTCATATCCCCAATCACGGAACGCGCCTTCGGTGTACTTCATGATGTTGCCTTTATGGACCAGTGTCACCGAAGGAAGGTTGTTCTTGAGGGCATAGCGAATCGCCATTTCGACGAGACGCTTGGATCCGAACTCGGACATCGGCTTGATGCCGATGGCAGAATGCTCGCGGATATTCTTACCGAGTTCATTCTTGATGAAGCCGCGCAGCTTCTCCGCTTCCGGTGATCCCGCGGACCATTCGATGCCGGCGTACACGTCCTCGGTGTTCTCGCGGAAGATCACGACGTTGAGCTTCTCCGGCTCCTTCATCGGGTTGCCGACGCCCTCGAAGTACCGCACCGGACGGATGCAGGCGTAGAGGTCCAGAACCTGGCGGAGCGTGACGTTCAGCGAGCGGATGCCGCCGCCGACCGGCGTAGTGAGCGGCCCCTTGATGGAGACGCGGAATTCCTGGATGGCGTCCACGGTTTCCTGCGGCAGCCAGTCGCCATGCGCCTTGAAGGACTTTTCGCCGGCGAACACCTCCATCCAGCGCACGCGCCGCTCACCGCCATAACACTTCTCGATCGCCGCGTCGAACACCTTGGCCGATGCGCGCCAGATGTCGGGACCCGTGCCGTCGCCTTCGATGTACGGGATGATCGGATTGCTCGGAACGCGGAGCGCACCCTTCTCGTACGCGATTCGGTCGCCATCGGCGGGGACCTTCGTGATCTTGTAGGTCGGCATCTCGTGAGCGGTGGTAGGCGGGGCGTGCGCGCATGCGCAACATCGCTCCGTCACCTGTGGAGTATGCCCGGGGCGAGACTCGAACTCGCACGCTGTTGCCAGCGGAGGATTTTGAGTCCAATTCCCAGGCCCGCACAACGGTAGCCATTCGCCACCAAGAACGCTACGCGCATGAGGTTAGGGCGCGTCCGTTTCAGTGGCTTGTGTTGCTTGGTTACGAATGGTTACCGACAGTCGGGGTAGCAAGAAGGGGAGCAGCCGCGCTTTCGGCGATTCTCATGCTGGGCGCTTGCAAGGATTCCACGCGACCGCAACCGCCTTTGATCACTGGCGCCTGCACGATTCACGCGGAGTATTACGCTCAGAACCCTGACGGTAGCTGGGGCACAGTGTCGATGAACTGGCACTTGAACCCGTGCCCCGACGCGATCGTGCTGAGTGACGATTCAACTGGCAATACGCGCCTGCTGTACGGGAGCCGCCCCAAATAAGCGGAGGCGGCGCGAACGGCTGGAAGTATGGCCCTCCCCGGTCATGCCAGCAGCCGGAAGTACGAGAGCACCTCGACGTGACGCCGGAGCATGTCCGCCAGCGCCTCCGCTTCGGCCTGCGTCGTGCCCTCCCGGCATTCGAGCCCCAGGTACTCGTCGCCCACGCGAAGGATGGGCGCTTCGCTCTCCACGGGTTCAATCTTGATCCACGGGAAGGGCATCCCCGAACGGCGCTCGTACCCGTTCCGCTGTCCGACTTCGTAGCGCACCGTGATGTAGTGGCCGATGCTGCGCTGTGGGCCGTCACGGTTCGTGACCAGTTCTGCCGGTACGTCGTTGTGTTCTGTCATGGCTCACCGATGGTGAAGAGTCCCAGTTTCCAAAGGCGGTAGCCGAAGGCGGCTTTCTCGTGCCCGTCGGCCTCCTCCAGGAGTCGGTCGAACGTGCTCCAGCGCATTCGGGGCGGCTTGTAGTGAAAGTCGGCGTGTGCGGTCGTGCCTGCTCGCGCATACAGCTTGGCGGCCCGTTGTCGCCAGCGGTCGGGG
>DASTVV010000156.1:0-11915 GCA_035758925.1 Gemmatimonadaceae bacterium | reverse complement strand
ACGGAGAACGCCAGCACGCCGGCGATTCCAACGGCCGCGACGATCACAGCCAGGATCCCGAAGGACGACACCAGCGTGGCGTTCAGACGGCGTGGCGCCACGCTCTCCTCGCGGATCTGGTTCACGCTGAGCACGTTCTCGATCGGCTCGCGCGGCGCGACGCTCCTCACGACACGCGTCGCAGCCGCCGAGAGCGACGCCACGGGTCGGTCCGATCGAATCACGAGACTGGCGCCGCCGAAGACCTGCTCCTGCGCAAACGGCACGAACACCACCGGCCGTGGCTCGGCGTCCAGCCCCCCGTCCTTCGTGTTGCCCACGACGCCCACGACCGTGCGCCAGTCGCCACTCACGCCGATGAAGCGCAGCACGTCACCGGTCCAGGCGATCCGTTGTCCGATCGGGTCACGATCGGGGAAGAACTTGTCGGCCAGGGTCTTGTTGATGATCACCACCAGCTGTGACCCCGTGCGGTCCGTCGTCGCGAATTCGCGACCTCGGATCAGCGGGATGCCGGCCGCGCTGAAATACTCCGGATTGGCCGTGCGCATCTCCGCACGCGGCTGCGCTTCGCCATTTGCGAGCTGTTTGCCTTCCGCCTTGACGTCGAGCTGAAACTGCGTCGCGCGGAGCGGCGCCGTCGAGCCGACGCCAACGTCATTGACGCCGGGAACCGCACCGAGCTCGAGCCGCATTCTGTCGTACAGCGCCCGTGCGTCCGCGTCGCTCCGCTCACCGAAATTGAGCGGAACTTCCATGGTGAGCACTTCACCGCCCTTCAATCCGCTATCCACTTCGGCCAGCTGCATCATCGTGCGCGTCAGCAAACCGGCGCCAGTCAGCAGAATGACGGACACCGCGATCTGGGCCACGACGAGTCCGCGCTGCAACGGCTGACGACGCAGTCCACCGCTCATCCGGTTCGCGCCCGCAGCCACCCAACCGGCCAGCGTGCCTTCCTTTGGCATGGTCGCAACGAGCGACAGCAACACTGCGACAGCGACGGCGAGAAGCATGGTGAAGCCTAGGACCATGCCATCGAGGTGAATCTCGTTGGCTCGCGGCGAATAGCGGTCGGCCAGCGACACCAGCATGCCGACGCCGGCGATCGCGATCAGGACACCCGCCACCGCGCCCACGAATGCCAGCGTGAGGTTCTCGGCCAGCAACAAGCGACGCAGACGCATGGTGCCGGAGCCCAACGCTGCACGGACGACGAGCTCGTGCTCGCGCCGGATGCCGCGCATGAGGGTCAGATTCGCCACATTGGCGCACGAGATGATCAGCACGAACGCCGCGGCACCCATCAGCAACCACAGCGTGAGACGGGCCTTCTCACCCAGCACCTGACGGAACGGGATGACCGTCACTTTGTAGCCCGAGCCAGGGTCGTAGGCCTCGGGATAGTCCCGCTGCACGCGCGAACGGATGGCCGCAACTTCCGCCTTGGCCTGGTCGAGCGTCGCGCCAGGCGCGAGTCGGGCGATCATTTCGGTCATGCGGTGCGTCCGGCCCTGCACCATCATCGCGCTCGTGTGGTGCTCGCTGATCACCATGTTGAGCAGCGCGTCCATCCGATTGGGGAAGTACGGCGCCGGTTGCACGACGCCGACGATCTCCACCGGTTTGCCGTCGACGATCACCTTGCGGCCTATCACGTTCCGGTCGCCGCCGAACCGATGCATCCAGTATGAGTGCGTCAGCACCATCACCGGCGGGACCTTCGTGCCGTCGTCGCCCTCGTTGAGCAGGCGTCCCAGCACTGGCGAGAGGCCCATCACCTGGAAGTAGTTGCCCGTCACGAGGCCCACGTTGATGCGCACGGCGTCGCTCTCGCCGCGGAGCGTGTAGGTCATTGACGAGTACTCGGCGATCCCTCCGAGCGTCTTGGCGCTGTTGCGGAAATCGAGTATTTCCGGCACGGAGAACACGATGTTCTCGCCACCCGGGCCGTTGATCGACTGCCGCAGGTAGATCAGGCGGTCGCCATCACGGTGCGGCAGCGGCTTCAACAACACGCCGCGAACGACGCTGAAGATCGCCGTGTTGGCGCCAATGCCCAGACCGAGCGTGAGGATGACCGCGATCGCAAAACCACGCGCGCGCGACAGGGAACGAACGGCGTACCGCAAGTCGGAGATCAGCATGGACAGTCCCGTGTGTGCTTACTGAAGCGTCGAACGAGCGACCCGCGAATCGACAATTTCGGGATCCAGCCACCTGGCACCGGGTCCCGCTGCTGCCAAACCGTCTAAACTGGCACTTTCTCGTTGAGTGCCCTCTCCAGCTGGTCCAGTAACTCCCCAGTCCCGTGCTGGCGCTGGGCTCCGTTGTCGAATCCGTCCAGATAGGCGCCCTGTTCGGTGATCGTCAACTTGGTTCCCTTGCCCGCGGGTTTCAATTCCAGGGTCGCCACTGAGACAGAAATGAGACGTTCATCCATTCGTAGGTCAGACTTCTGCCACTCGTCCGGTCCGACGAACCAGCGTGCCTTGGCCTTCGGATCAGCGAACGCCTGGTATACGCGCGACGCGGGGACCGCGAACGTGCGCTCGATCACGAACGTGTGATGGACCGTGGACCGTTTCATGTTCCGCTCCTTCCCCCGCGTGGGTTGACGTCGAGCGTAGCCAGATAGTCGCCGAGCCGATCGAGGCGGCGTTGCCACGTGTCGCGCCGCATCGCGATCCACTCCTCGGCGGTCTTGAGGGCCGCCGGGGCCAGGCGACACGTGCGCACGCGCCCCGCCTTCTTCGAACGTACGAGTCCGCTCTCCTCCAGCACCTGGAGGTGCTGCACCACCGCTGGCAGCGACATGGCCAGCGGTCGCGCAAGCTCGCTCACGGACGCGGGCCCGCGGCTCAAACGCTCCACCATGACGCGGCGCGTCGGATCGGCCAGCGCCGCGAACATGAGGTCGAGCGTCGCAGCTTGGTTAAGCATGTGCTTAAGTATTGCCAAGTCGGATCGCCTGTCAAGACGCTCGGATCGATTCAGATCGGACGAAGCTTCCCGACGCGTTCCAGGAGGCGCGCGGCGTCCATACGCTCGGCCTGGGCCGCGAACTCCGGAGTGGGTCCGCGCCAGCGGATCTCGTCAACGTCCCGGAACAACGGGGCGTCGGTCCGGAGCGTCGCGAGCTTCTTGAACAGCAGCGCCATGTCACGCCGCGACCCGAGCACTTCCGGCGGAAACGATTCGATGTGCCCGTACTGGGTGAGCAGCCTGGCGGCCGTGCGCGCACCGATTCCCTGGATTCCCGGATATCCGTCCTGGGCGTCGCCCACGAGTGCGAGGTAGTCGGGGATCAGTCGCGGCGGAACGCCGAACTTCTCCTGTACGAACTGCTCGTTCCGGATCTTGAGCCCACGACGATCCACCTGCACCACCCGGTCATCGCGCACGCACTGGCCCAGATCCTTGTCGGGCGTCCAAATACAGACTTTTTCGACGCGGCGGTCATCCGAGGCAATTCGCGCCGCAGACGCCAGCCCGTCATCGGCCTCCAGCTCCACCATGGGCCACACGGCGACGCCCATCGCGGCCAGCGCATGTTCCAGAGGATGAAATTGCGCCTTGAGCACCGGCTCGATGCCGTCGCCGGTCTTGTAGCCGGGCCACAGGTCGTTGCGAAACGACTCGATGACGTGATCCGTCGCGACTCCGACATGGGTAGCACCGGTCTCCAGCAACTCCACGACCGAGTGCAGCACGCCGACCACCGCACCAAACGGCTTGTCCTTGCCCTTGTTGAAACTGCGCAGCCCGTAAAAGTGGCGGAACAGCTCGTACGTCCCGTCGAGCAAATGAACGATCATCTCGCGTGACTACCCTGCTCTCTTGCGAAGCGCGTTTGCGCGGTCGAGCAGCAGCGCGCGCTCACGGGTATTGCGCGTCAGTGCAGCCGCGCGCTCGAACTCAACCCGTGCCTCGTCCGCGCGATCGAGTTTCTCGAGAAAATCGCCGCGGACGGCGGGCAGCAGGTGATAGCCGGACAGCTTCGGCTCCGATAAGAGCACATCGACGATCGCGAGCCCAGCGGCGGGACCGAATGCCATGCCAACCGCAACCGCTCGGTTCAGGCTGACGACGGGCGACGGCACCACTTCGATGAGGGTGTCGTACAGGGCCGCGATGCGCTTCCAGTCGGTTTCCGCCGCGGTGTGCGATCTGGCGTGACACGCCGCGATCGCCGCCTGCAGCGCGTATGGGCCGCGCTCTCCACCCAGCGCCTCGACGCGCTCGAGCGCCGCGAGCCCGCGCCGAATGAGAAGTTGGTCCCACAGCGCACGGTCCTGGTCCGGCAGGAGAATCGGCTCGCCGGACGGTCCAACGCGCGCGCGCGATCGTGACGCCTGGATCTCCATCAGAGCTACGAGGCCGTGAACCTCCGGTTCGTTCGGCAGGAGTCCGGCCAGCACGCGGCCGAGCCGGAGCGCCTCCTCGAGCATCGCGGGCCGAAGCAGATCGTCGCCGGCGGTCGCGGAGTAGCCTTCGTTGAATACGAGATACACGACGCCAAGGACAGCCGCCAGGCGCTCGGCCAGCTCCGCCCCGCGCGGAACTTCGTACGGTACCTTGGCGTCGGCGATGGTTCGCTTCGCCCGGACGATGCGTTGCGCAATGGTCGGTTCCGGAACCAGGAAGGCGCGCGCAATCTCGTCGGTCGTGAGTCCACCCAGAAGCCGAAGCGTGAGCGCCACACGCGATTCGACCGTGAGCACGGGATGGCAGGCCGTGAACACGAGGCGCAGGAGGTCGTCGCCGATATGGTCGTCGAGCGCGGCGTCGAGCTCCGGGACAGCCGAGTCCTGGCGCGCCTCCAGCTCGTGACCCAGCTGCTCGTGCTTCCGCTCCAACAACGTGCGCCGGCGCAGCAGGTCGATGGCCCGCCGCTTGGCGGTCGCCATCAACCACGCCCCGGGGTTGTTCGGTACACCGGCCTCTGGCCACTGCTCGAGCGCAGCCACCAGTGCATCCTGCGCCAGGTCTTCGGCCGCCCCCACGTCTCCCACCATCCGGGTGAGGCTGGCGATGAGTCTGGGGGACTCGATTCGCCAGACCGCGTCGATGGTCTTGTGGGTGGTATTGGGCGTCGTCATTTCGAAGTAAGATAGGTGAGGCAAGCGACCCCATTCACCCGTCCTCCCCCGGACAGCCACCGATGACCGACACGGCCACCGCCAGCGTCGCGCTCCGTGACAACGGCGTCGTCGAGGTGCGGATCAAGGAAGGCGCACACCAGTCGCTGGACGATGCGCGCCAGAATCTCGACGCTGCGCTCGCGGCGCGTGGCGGCCGGCGTCGCCCACTGCTCATCGACATTCGCGGAGCGCAGCCGCTGGAACCGCCGGTGCGACACTACTACTCGGGCCAGGTGCTGATCGACGGGTTCTCCGCCATCGGTTTGCTCGTGGAAGCCAGTCCCGTCGGCGTCATGATGGGCAACCTCTATTTTCGCGTCGCGCGGCCTGGCATTCCTGCGCATCTCTTCACGGATCCGGTGAAGGCCGACGCGTGGCTCGGAGACTACTCGCGGTGAGCGAGCCGGATGCAGGCCTGAGGTTCGATCGGGGGCGCGTCACCACGCTCCTCGATCGGCTCGAGGCCATGGCCGCGGGTGACACACGCATCCGGGCGGCCCTTTCGCCAATGCACGACGAGCTGGACGCCATCGCCTACGGCATCAACGTGCTGGCCGAGGAGCTTCGCTGGACGCACACGCGCATGATCGACGCCGAGCGACGTGAATTGCGGCGCTCGAAGGAGGAGGCGGAGCGCGCCAACGAGTCCAAATCGGAGTTCCTTCGCACCGCGAGCCATGAAATCCGAACGCCGATTGCCGCCATTCTCGGCATAGCCGACATGCTCGCGCTCGGCGGCTCGATCGAAGAAAACGTCGATCTCGTCGCCCGATTACGAGTCAACTGCCGCGCGCTGCTCGCCCTGGTGGGCAATGTGCTGGACCTGTCGCGTCTCGAGGCCGACAAGATTGCCTTGACGCTGGAGCCGGTCGCACCGCTGGAGCTGCTCCGCGAAGTGGTCGACAGCTTCGAGCCCGACGCGCGCCGCAAGGGCGTCGAAGTGCGGATCGAAAACGCGGTGAATCCCGCGGCGATGATTCAAACCGACCGTCTGCGTTTCAGGCAGATTCTCGTCAATCTCGTCGGGAACGCGTTGAAGTTCACCGCGAGCGGGTCCATCGCGATTTCGTCGCGTCTCGGCAACACGGCCGGCGTGGCGCAGCTGACCATCGACGTCGCCGACACCGGCATCGGCATCGAACCCGAACAGCGTCCCTATTTGTTCGAGCCGTTCGGGCAGGCCAATTCGCTCATTGCGAGAGACCACGGCGGTACGGGACTCGGTCTGGCCGTGTCGCGCCGGCTGGCCCATCAACTTGGCGGTTCACTCATCCTGCTGCGCAGCGAGCCGGGCCGCGGCAGCACGTTCCGGTTTGCCATGCGCGCGCGACTGGTGTCCGCGACGTTCGGCGATTCGCCATCGGAGCACACGACGACTTCGTCCGCTGCGACGAAGGGCGCACTGGATGGCGTGCGAGTGCTCCTTGCGGAAGACAATGCCGACCTGCGCCTGTCGATCGGCCGGGCGCTGCGTCTGGACGGTGCATTCGTCGACTACGCCAGCGATGGCCGTGAGGCCATCGCTATGATCGGACGAGACGCGTTCGACGTCGTGCTCATGGACGTGAAAATGCCCGTGATGAGCGGACTGCACGCCGCGCGTGTCCTACGGGCCGCGGGCTGCCGTCTTCCCATCGTCGCGCTGAGCGCCGATGCGTCGTCGGAGTGTCGCGCGGCGTCGATCGACGCCGGCTGCAGCGCATTCCTCACCAAGCCGTTCGATCGCGGCGACCTCACGGCGTCGATTCTGTTCCTGCGACACGGCGTACTCGACGCATCGCCAGCGGCACCACCGCTCCGGCTGCACCGGAGCGACATCCAGACCGGGCTGGCGTCGTAATAGAGCTGGCGTGGGACGAGGGTCTGGGGCGTAGGCCAGCGCTTCACACGCTCAGACCAACACCCCAGACCGGTTTTGACCGCGCGACACGAGCTCTACTTACCGCCGCGCGTTCGCCTCCATCTGCCGGCCCAGCGCCTCCTCGCGCTCCCGGAGATCGGGCGTGAGCTCAGATCCAAAATCGTCGGCCTCGAACACCTGGCGGATCTCGATCTCGGACTCGGTTCCAGGCATCGGGTTCGGAGCGCGCTTCACCCACTCGATCGCCTCCTCCTTCGACTTCACCTGAATCAGCCAGAAGCCGGCGACCAGCTCCTTGGTTTCAGCGAACGGACCGTCGATCACCGTGCGCTTGGAACCCGAGAAGCGCACGCGTGCGCCCTTGGAGCTTGGGTGGAGCCCTTCCCCCGCCAGCATGACTCCGGCCTTTGCAAGCTCTTCGTTGTACTTCGTCATTTCGCTAAGGAGCTGCTCACTGGGCAGGATTCCCGCCTCGGAATCGTTGCTGGCTTTGACGATGACCATGAAGCGCATATCCGTGTCTCCATTGAAGTTTGGAACCGAAGTCAGCTGCGAGCCGATTGTCGGATCGTTCCGGCCTTCACAATCGCGTCGAACGGCTCGCTGGGAATTCGACATTCAGTGGAACGCCCGGTCTGGGTCCGGGTTTGGGGGCTGGGGTTGGGGGTCTGGAGTTGGGGTCTGGAGTTGGGGTCTGGAGTTGGGGTCTGAGGTTTCGGGGATGCAACTGATCCCCATCGCTGGCAAGCACCGTGTGCCAGCGCGTGACGCACCGCATACCCCATACCTCACACCGCCGACACCAACGCGCTAACCCACATCCAAAACACCCGACGCTGCTGACTGCTGGCGTAGTCGGTGGACTCGTCATCGCCTTCGCGGCAACTCGCGTGTTCGTGACGCTGTTGTTCGAGATCCAACCCACCGATCTCGTGACCTACGTTGGCGTTGCTCTCACCATCGGTGGCGTGGGCATGCTGGCGGCGCTGGTGCCAGCCTGGCGCGCGAGCACCGCGAACCCGGCAACGTCATTGCGGGCGGAGTAAGCTCATCGCTGCGCAGGAGCGGATGACGTATCATCGCGTTGTTGGCGCAAGAGCGCCACCTCCGGTGCGAAGGTAGTCGGCGAACTCCCTGGGCAGCGCGCTTTGGAGAATGCCATGAGCCGCCTGTTCGACGTCGTACTCGACCCGTCGAAAGTCGCTCCCGACTCCCTGCTCTCCGATGTCCAGTACCACATACCCCGCGCGCCAGTCGCCATCCTTGGGACGTCCGACGCTGCCGGCGTTCACGAAATGGACGCCGTCGACGACGCGATGCCACGGAAGATGCGTATGGCCGAACGCGATGATGTCTCCCGCACGAGCGCCGAGCGCCGCGCCCATCCTGCTGAGGAATTCGTTGGGACGGTCGGCCGTCACGTAGACCGTATTCAGCGACTGGTTCCCGTGGATCAGCGTGAGCGTTGGCCCCGCGCTGTGTCCTCCAAGCGGGCGGAGGTCGATGCGAAACGGCAGCGCCGCAAGCCAGCGTTTGCTCTCGGCCGACGTGTGCTCCCGCGTCCACGCGTACGAGACGTGCGATAGCTCTTCCTGACGCGGATCCTCGTAACGACAGCCGCAGTGCTTGTAGTCGGTGGCGACGGTCGAGTCGTAGTTCCCCGCGACGCCGCTGATGCCGTCGCGCGCCAGGCGCTGAATCACTTCATTCGGCCACGGCGCGTAGCCAACGAGGTCGCCGAGGTGGTAGGTCGCGTCCGCGTCACTTCGAGCCGTGATGTGCGCCAGCACGGCGTCCAGCGCCGGCAGATTGGCGTGAATGTCCGAGATGAGCGCGTACTTCATTCGCGCGCGGCGACCCTGGCACGGGACAGCGGCAGACACATCACCGTTGCTGACGCAGGACACGCCTCGCGGAACTCGCCCGTGGCCTTGATCTCCGCGGGCGCCCCATCACGCGACGTTACCTCGAATCCGAAGGTCGGGAAGTATCGCTCCGCCGTCGTCGTCAGCAGATACAGGGCCCGGATGCCCTGTGCTTCAGCCGCGGCGATGATGCGTTCGACGAGCTGCCTGGCGACGTGTCTGCCCCGCCATTCAGCGGCCACCGCCGTGGAGCGCAACAGGCCGTACCCGCCGCAGTGCTCCAGCCCCACGACGCCGATGATGCGCGCGTCCGATTCGGCGACGAGGAAGCCGGGGAGCGCCTCCCTGACGCCCGCCGTCGGCAGATCGCTCGACGTCAGCAGATCCTCTATCGCCGGCAGGTCGGTTGCCGTTGCCGCTCGGATGCGGATGGACGAGAGAATGGTGGATATGGATTTCATCGTGACGTCCTCAGTTGCAGCAGTCGGGCCCGCAGCAGGCTGATTGCGTCACGGCTGCTTCGTTGCCGGTCGTCGTCACGGCTGGCTTGGTCGCGCGCACGAACGCACTCATGAACTTGCCGTCGATCTGCTCCGCGAAGCGAGCGGGATCCAGACCCGTGCCCGCGAGGAAAGCGGCAGCGTCCTCGACCTTATAGATGCGCGTGGGTTCGATCTCCACGCGCCGGAAGCCTGCGTCGGCCAGCAGGTCGCGATACTGGAGCTCCTCGAGCGCGCCGGCGACGCAGCCGATCCACAGTTCCATGTTTCGTCGCACTTCCGGCGGAGTCTCGCCACGAACGACGACGTCGGACACGGCGAAGCGGCCACCTGGCTTGAGGACGCGGAACGCCTCCCGCAGCACCCTGGCCTTGTCCGCCGAGAGATTGATCACGCAGTTGGAGATGATCACGTCGACGGAACCGTCCGGCAGTGGGATGTTCTCGATCTCTCCCCTGAGGAACGTCACGTTTGTCGCGCCGGCCTTCCGCTTGTTTTCGTTCGCGAGAGCCAGCATCTCGTCCGTCATGTCCAGACCATAGGCGTGCCCGGTCGGCCCGACCCGTTTGGCCGACAGCAGTACGTCGATGCCGCCACCAGACCCGAGGTCGAGAACAGTCTCCCCTTCGTTCAGACGCGCGAGGGCCGTCGGGTTACCGCACCCGAGCGACGCCAGCAACGCCTCGGCGGGGACGCCGGCCTTCTGACCTGCGTCGTAGAGATCGGAGGTGATTGGGTCCCACGCCTCCGTGGTGGCGCCACAGCAACCGCTGGAGCCGCTACAACAGGACGCGACGTCGCCATCCATCACGCGCTTGGCCGCCTGTCCGTACTTCTCGAGGACCGCGGCTTTCACCTGGTCATGACCTGTGTCCGACATGTGCACCTATCGAGTTTTCTTGATCGTTGAGAGAAAAAAAACGGCCCGCGCTACGATGCGCGAACCGTAAGCCGGCGTGTGGGCTTGAGCGTGTCCAGAATGGCGCGCCCCTCCGCGAATGCCGGCGCGTTCAGGGTGTAGTAGTTCCATCGCCCGACGCGGCGGCCGCTGATGATTCCGGCGTCGCTCAGGGTTTTCAGATGCCACGACAGCCGTGACTGCGCCAGATCGAGCTCGCTCATGAGCTCGCAGACACAGCGCTCCCCGTTGATCAGCAGGGCGAGCACGTTCACGCGGATGGGATCCGAGAGCGCGTGAAAGAGCTCGGCGGCACGCTCGGCATCGAGACGAGGCTCCGGCGACATGCCTCCATATATATCGAGTTTTCTTGATACGTCAACTTGTCGACGTCGCGCAAGCCCGGCTGGCCCCGCCAACTCACCGGTAGCGGTCGGTCCGCCCAGCGCGTCCTGTCAGTTCACGGTGACGGCGAGCGTGTGCAACTCGGACGAGCCGCTGCCACATCCCTGGCTGTAGTACTGATAGATGCCGGGCTCGCGGAACTTCACGGCGCCGGACGTATCCGACGGCGCGACGCTGATGAGCGGCAGGTTGTCCTTCGTGAGCACGATGGTGATCTGCACGGTCGAGTTGTTGACGAAGCTGACGCCCTGCTTCACCCGCACGGAGGCTGGCTCGGGATTAGCCACGACGCACGCGGCGCTTCCCTGCTTCGCGGTGAGCGTCACGTGAGCAACCGCGATTTCGGCTGCGGTGACTTCGCTGCAAGAGGCGGTGGCGAGCAGCACGGCTGCAACGGCAAGGCGGCGCATGAATGACCTCGGTCGGTAGTCAGACCGCCCCAAGGCAGACGTCGTGCCGATCGCAGACCCGCTCACGGCACGCTGATCGCCGTTCGGTGTCCGGATTTGTCGTCGATTCGCGTGTCACTCCATGACAGGTCGTGTCGAACGATTAGTTTGGCTGCATGAGCGAACCTGGTCGCGATCCGCGTCGCGTTCTGGTCTGGGGGTTGGTCGCCATCGCACTGATCGTGGCCGCGTCGCTCGGATACGTCCTGGTCCGGACCACCGCCAGCGCGGCCGGGAGCTTTGGCCGGCGCGTCGAGCCCACCGTCACGCACGACCTCGTCGTCGAGAGGCTGCAGGACGTCGCAAAGTTGGTGGCCACCGAGATGACGCTGCGCGACGTCGTCACTTATCAACAGACGCGCCTCGGCTCCACGAAGCGTGTCCTGCTGGTGGTGTCGGGGCGCGTTTCGGCCGGCATCAACATGAACGCGTCGCACGTGGAGATCGACTCCGCGAACAAGCTGATTACCGTCACGCTTCCGCCAGCGCAGATCCTGAGCGTGGACGTGCTGAACGTGACCACGTACGACGAGAGCGCGGGACTGCTCAACCGGTTCACAACGGATGATCGCGACGAGATCCAGCGGCGCATCCGGATGCAATTACGCGAGTCGGCACGTCAGTCCGGCATCCTCGAGCACGCCGACCAGGCCGCGATCAAGGCACTCAAGGGTTTTCTTGGCCGCGACGGCTACACGGCGGACGTGAAGCGGCGACTCGAGCTCGAACAGCCGAAAGGCTAGACCGCGCGCGCCGCGTTGCGCCCGGCGCTGCGGCCGCTGAAGATGCAACC
>DASTVV010000118.1:0-31178 GCA_035758925.1 Gemmatimonadaceae bacterium | reverse complement strand
AATTGACCCGTCGCAAAAAGAAAAGCTCCTCTGGCCCACCGAGAGGAGCTGTGAGTTTGCTGTGTGCAATTCGGATCAATTCGTGGAATTCGGATGAGCCGTTGCCGTTGGGCTGAATCCGCTAGAACAGACTTTCCTGCGCCGGGACGATCGGTGGCGGGGTGTACCCGAAGTGCCGATACGCGAGCGGCGTCGCCATGCGGCCGCGCGGGGTGCGCTGGATGAACCCGTGCTGCACCAGGAACGGCTCGTACACTTCTTCGATCGTGTTGGAATCCTCGGCGACCGCGGCCGCGACAGTGTTCAGCCCGACCGGGCCGCCGTCGAATTTCTCGATGATCGTCTTGAGGATCCGGGCGTCCATGTCGTCCAGCCCGAACTCGTCCACGTCGAGCATCTGCAGCCCGTCGTGCGCGACTTCACGCGAGATGTATCCGTCGGCGCGCACCTGCGCGAAATCGCGGATGCGGCGCAGCAAACGGTTCGCGACGCGCGGCGTGCCGCGGGAACGCTTCGCGATCTCATTCGCGCCGCCGGGGTCCACGCCCACTTTGAGCACGTCGGCGGAGCGTCGCACGATCAGCTCGAGATCCTCGGCCGGATAGTAGTTCAGGCGCTCCACGATCCCGAAGCGCGCTCGCATCGGCGGCGTCAGCATGCCGAACCGCGTCGTCGCACCAATGAGAGTGAAGCGCTCGATCGGCATCGTGATGGTCTGCGCTTTCGGGCCTTCCGACAGCCGGATGTCGATCTTGAAGTCCTCCATCGCGGGATAGAGGAACTCCTCGATGATGGGACGCAACCGGTGGATCTCGTCGATGAACAGGATGTCACCCGCGCGCAGGTTGGTGAGCGTACCCACGAGATCGCCGGGTTTTTCCAGGGCCGGCCCCGACGTCGCCCGAATGTTCACCCCCAGCTCGCGCGCGATCAGCTCGGCCAGCGTCGTCTTGCCCAGTCCAGGCGGTCCGAAAAACAGCGAATGATCGAGTGGTTCCCGCCGCGCCAGCGCGGCGTCGATCCACACCCGGAGGCTCTCCTTCACCTTGTGCTGACCGATGAACTCGGACAGTCGCTGCGGGCGGAGCGACAGCTCCACCACCGATTCGTCCGTCAACGCTTCGGGTGTCGTGATTTCCGGTCGCGACATTCGTTACACACTACCTCGGTGCGCGTTGCGTGGGCAAACCGCTCCGGGATCGAGTCGGATCGAGCGGGAGGCGGAGCGCATCTAGTATAGCCGAAGATACGCCGAAATCCGAGACTTTCGTGATCTGCGTCGGCGCGCTTCCGCGGAGCGCGCAACGCCACAATCAGGCGTTTCAGCATGTGGTTCCTGTCACGGCTCCGCAGGGCGTGACTCGGCAATGTCCATCTCGTCAAGCAATTGAAGTCCAGTCGTTCTGCCGGCGCGGCTGCGTCGGTACCCACTGGCGGCACTCTGCGCCCGTGCGCGAGTCGCCCCCCTCCATTTGACCTTCGGTCACGCATGCCCATTTTCCCCACGCTGCGCCGAGTGGCTCTGCTCGGACTGACTATCGGGGTCGCTGCCTGCGACGTTGTCGATTTCGCCAACGATCCCAAGCCGATTCTCGAGGAGACCTGGAGCCTCCCGGCCACAAGCACCTCGATCGCTGTCGCCACGCTGCTCCCATCGACGGTGACGACCGTGCCGGACAGCAGCGCATTCCAGATGAGCCTCAATCCCATCAACGCAACGCGTCGCGTGGGTGATGATTGCGCGCAGTGCCAGACGCTCAACGGCACCACGGCGATCAAGCCCGCGTTCGTGCTCAATACCGGTGGTTCCTCGGCGCTCCCGACCAACATCGTCGGTGGCTCGCTCGCGGGCGCCACGGTGAGCTACACGATGAACAACGCGCTGTCGTTCGATCCGCTGAAGGTCAACACGGTGACGCAGAACCCGCAGGGGTACATGGTCATCGTGATCCGCAGCGGTGCGAACGCCCTGGGGCGCGACTCGGTGAACGGCGCCACGACGCCGTGGCCACCTGGGCAGAACCTCCAGCGCGTCATCACGCTCGGCACGGGGAATATCACCGGCCCGGTCACGGTCGACATCACGCTCACCTCTCCGGCGAGCGATCAGCCGCAATTCATCAACGCGAACGGCACCGTCATCACCAGCGCGACGATCTCCAACTTCCGAGTGGGAAGCGTACAGGTGAACGTCCCGAACACCGTCGTGACCAGCCAGGCGAGCACCCTGAATCTCGATGGCTACGACAAGTCCATCACGGATCGAGTCGAGAGCGCGACGCTCGAGATGACCTTCGACAATCCATGGCCCGTCAGCGGCAACCTGAACGTCAGCTTCACCGCGCCGTCCACCTCGATCGCCAAGAACGTTGCGCTGCCAGGCGCGACGAACCCGCCAGCGCCGCAGAAGCGCCAGGTGTCGCTCACGAAGCAGGACATGCAGACGCTCTTCGGCCAGAGCGTGGTCACGGGCATGAGCGGTGGCGTCGTTTCGGCTGCGCCGGTGACGGTGACACCGAAGCAGAAGGTCTCGATCACGAATCGCCTGATACTTCAGCTCAGGGTGGGAGGCTGACCATGCGTGCATCTCTCCAGCACACGATGCGCCGCGTGAGTCTGGCCGCGGCGATGTTGTCCTCATTCGCTGTCGTGGCTTCGGCCCAGCTTCCCAACGCCAGCAGCGCGGCGTACGGCATGGCCGGGAATTTCACGGCGATGGCGCGCGGCTTCGAAGCCGTGTCGTGGAACCCCGCGAACCTCGGAATGCCCGGGAGCCCGGGCTTGTCCCTCGGTCTTGCCATGGCCGGCGGTACCATTGGCCTCGCGCCCGTGGACTTCACGATGCTCCACGAGTTCAGCGGCAAGGTGATCGACTCCGCGACCAAGGCGTCGTGGATCGACAAGGCGCGCGCATCGGGCGGACAGCGCGGAAGGATCGACGGCGGTGTCACGCCGGTCGCGCTCACCGTCGGGCCGCTTGGCTTTCAGGTGGGCAGCTCGGTGTACACGAGCCTGAATCTGAGCCCGGACGCGGTCGAGGCCGTGCTGTTCGGCAACGCCGGCAACAACGGTGGTCAGCCGAAGACGCTCGACTTCACGGGTAGCCATGTTCGCGCCGGTGTGTTCAGCACGGCGGCGGCCAGCTTTGCGCTGCCGCTTCCGCTGCGCCTCACGGCGGGCATCCTGCCCAATGAGCACGCCGCAATCGGTATCACTGGCAAGTACGTGATGGGGAGCGGTCTGTGGATCGCCGACGACATCGGCAGTTCGCTCGGCCCGACTGACGTGCAGCTCCGGTTCGGGATGATCGCTCCGGACACCGCGCTCGACGACTACAGGAAGGGCTTCGGGGCCGGCACCGCGGCCGACCTCTCGTTCGCGTGGTCGGGCGGGCCGTGGCGCGTTGGCGCGCTGGCCGAAAATGTCTACAACACCTTCAAGTGGGACACGACGCGACTGGCATACCGGCCGGGGACCGGCTCGTTCGGCAGCAATGGCGCGAGCAGCACCACCTTCGACCAGCAGCCGTATGCGTCAGCGCCTCAGTCGCTGCGTGACATCGTCGCCAACCAGACCTTCAAGCCGGCGCTGAGCATTGGTGCGGCCATGAATCTCACTGGGGGCCTCACGATCACCGCCGACATGCGCACGCAAACCGGCGGCGACGATGCCATCATCATCGGTCCCAAGACCCGCATGGGTGTCGGCGCAGAGTGGCGCGTGCTGCCGTTCCTGCCGCTGCGGGGTGGCGTTGCAACCGTCACTGACGGCTGGCAGGCTGGCGCCGGCGTAGGCCTCCGGCTCATGGGCTTCGAGCTCGGTGTCTCGACCTCCATCCGGAGAATCGGCGAGACGAGCCAGAGCGGCGTGATGGTAGGCCTCTTCGGGCTCGGCAGGTAAACGAACATGAGTAGTTGCTGTTGCTCCAGTCTCAGACTTTGCTCTTCAGGTTCGCGAGTCGCTCTGTCGCGTGTTTCATGGTCTCGAACTTCTTGCAGAACGCGAAGCGCACCATCTTCCGGCCCAGCGCCCGATCGTGGTAGAAACTCGAGCCAGGCACCGTCGCTACGCCGACTTCTCGCGTCATCCATTTGGCGAACTCCACATCGTCCAGGTCGCTGAGCTTCGAGAAGTCGGCCAGGATGTAGTACGCGCCCTCCGGCACCGAGAACCCGAACCCCGCTTCTGAAAGCGCCTCTACGAGCACGGCGCGCCGGCCGCGGTAATCCTTCGCGAGATGGTTGAAGTACTCGGCGTCGAAGTGCATCCCAACGGCGCCTGCCGCCTGGAGCGGCGCGGGCGCGCCGACGGTGAGGAAGTCGTGCACCTTGCGGATCGCGGCCGTCTGCTCGGGCGGCGCGATCGCGTACCCCAGACGCCACCCGGTGCAGCTGAACGTCTTCGAGAGCCCGGAGATCGTGATCGTCCGCTCGCGCATGCGCGGGAACGTCGCCATCACCAGGTGGTCGCCCGCGTAGCGGATGTGTTCGTAGATCTCGTCGGTGATCACCCAGGCGTCGTACTTCTCGCACAGCTCCGCGACGAGATTCATCTCTTCCAGCGTCATCACACGCCCGGTGGGGTTGTGGGGCGTGTTCAGGATGATCGCCTTGGTCTTTTTGTTGAACGCGCTGCGCAGCCGGTCGGGGTCCAGTCTCCAATCGGGACGCTCGAGCGGAACGAACACGGGGGACGCGCCCGCCAGAATCGCGTCCGGACCATAGTTCTCGTAAAAGGGCTCGAGCACGATGACTTCGTCGCCCGGATCGACGAGCGCGAGGAACACGGACGCCATCGCCTCCGTGGCCCCGCACGTCACCGTGATGTGCCGGTCGGCGTCCACATCCAGCTGGTACCATTTGCGGTACTTCTCCGCGATCGCGAGGCGCAATGCCGTGCTGCCCCAGGTGATCGCGTACTGATTGATGTCCCCGTTGATCGCCGCGCACGCCGCTTCCTTCATCGGCTCGGGCATCGGGAAATCGGGAAATCCCTGCGCGAGGTTGATCGCCTCGTACTGATTCGCGATCCGCGACATCTCGCGGATCACGGACTCCGTGAACGTGGACGTGCGCTTGGCAGCCAGCATGTCTCAATGCATCGATGAGGTTGGCCGGAAGATGGGCGGAGTTTCCGCTCGACGCTACAATCTGGTCCTGAGATGATCCGCCAGGCGAGCCGCGAGCGCCACGATCGTGAGCGTGGGGTTTGCGAAGCCCGCGGTCGGGAAAACGGAGCCGCCCGCGGCGTACAGGTTGTCCGTGCCGTGTACGCGACAATCGGCGTCCACGACGCCCCGCCGCGCATCAGTGCTCATCCGTGTCGTGCCGGCATGGTGGTGCGCATTGGGGTCGGGACGCATCTCCTGCGTCATCTCCACTGCGCCGAGTCCAAGAGTGCCAAGACGATCGGCCAGGAATGCACGCAGGCGAGCCAGGGTGGATTGCTCCTCATCCCGCCAGCGCCAGCGCAGCTCGGCCCTGGGCACGCCATACGCGTCGCGATCGGATGCGAGGACAACCCGGTTATCGGGGTGCGGGTGCTGCTCGAGATTGAGCAGCACTTGCACCGAGTCGCATCGGTCCCAGTCATTCGGCGTTCTCGACCATCCGTAGCCCAATGTGGTCGGCGTGCTGGAAGACGTGCCGCGGCCCGGCGACAAGACGTTGCGAGCCGCCTCCAGCCATCGGCGACGCCGCCGGGGCAGCAGGGTGACGGAAGCATTTGGATAGCCGTTTGTCCTCAGCGCAGATTCCCCGACGGCGAGCCGGCCGATGATCCACATGTCGTCCCGGGACCGATGGAGATCGTAGAATCCGATCCGCTCAAAGGCGTCTGACGGCTGGTGGGGGATCAGGCGAATCGAAGAATCACGCGGGTGCTCCATGAAGCATCGCCCAACCCATCCATGCTGGTTCCCGGGGGCGGCCTCGCGCTCACCGGACACGAGCAGCAGTCGCGCATTTTCGATCGCGCCGGCAGCGAGCACGATAAATCTCGCTTCAATGCGACAACGGCCATGCGTGCTGCTCATCGCGGCAGCGCCGGTGACTCGCGCGCCGTCGAGGAGGAGCGAGCAACACGTGGCGTGGTGAACGAGTCGAACATTCTCGGATGCACGAATCGCATTCGCGTGGGTGGCCGTGAATCGGTGCGCCGGCCCTGCGTGATAGACCCGCGACATCAGATGGTCGGTGTTCGGAATTGCCAGGCACGGACGTTTGGGCGTTGCCCAGTGTGCGGCGTCGTAGTCGAACGTGCCCAATCCGCACACGGTCTGAGCGCGCTGATAAAAGGGCTCCAGATGTCCGCGGTCGAACAGCCAGCCGCTCTGCGGGATTCCAGCGCGCTCCTCGAGATCGATGTCGTCCAGCGGCGTGTACTTGGCCCCGCCGACGCCATCGATGGAGGTGTTCCACAGGTTCGTCGAACCCCCAACCTGTCGGTGTCGCGTGGCGCGAAGACCGTGATATGGCGACCCGACTGTCTTCCCGTCGTTCAACGACTGAGCGTCGGTGTCTGCCCCCGTACCGCCGCTCTCGAGAAGAACGATCAGAATTCCTGAATCCGCCAGCTCACGGGCCAGCGTCAGTCCGGCCGGCCCGGCACCTATAATGCAAACGTCGGCCGTGACTCGCGTCTCCGCCTTGAGCGTTCGCGCGTCCAGTTCCATCAGGAGCCGCCAATCGCCGTCTTGCCGTTCGTGTCCTGCCGGAGATGACCACCGCAGCAGAACGATTCACAGTCTCGGTAATCGTCCCGACCACCGCGCTTGCCCCTCGACGGGCGCTCATCTGGCGAGCTATCAAAAGCATTCTTGATCAGCGTGGCGTGAGGGCGGTTCCGACGGTGATCGTGAACGGTACGGCGCGCGACGCCGCCGTGGTGCGGGAGTTGAAAGCCAACAGGCGGCTGCGCGTCCGAGTCCTTGAGCAAGCCAGCCTTCCCAACGCGCTGCAGGCTGGCCGGCGCGTTGTGGACACTCCCTGGTTTGCGGAACTGGACGACGATGACGTCCTGTTGCCCCGGTCGCTGATCTCGCGTGTGGAGGCGCTTCTCCGCAGCCCAGGCCACGATTGTGTGGTGGCCAATGGATATCGGCGAGTCCATGGCGAAGACACGCTCAATGTTCCCGACATGCGGGTGGTCGAGCGCGATCCGATCCGGGCATTCTGGGAGCGCAACTGGCTGCTGCCCGGGTCGTACCTCTGTCGTACCGATCGCGTTGGTCCTGATGTATTTGACGGCATGCCGCCGTCTCTCGAGTGTTCGTACATCGCCCTGCGGCTCGCGACTTCGTATCGGATGAGGTTCCTGCAGGATCCAACGGTGATCTGGAACGTGCACACGCCTGGCTCGCTGTCGAAGTCGAGAGAATGGATCCTGTCCAACGCCCAGGCGCATGAGCGCTTGCTGCTGCTCGGTCTTCCTCGCTACGCGCAGCAGAAAGTGCGGGAGCGCATCACCTCGGATTGCCACTCCGCAGCCAATCTGTATCTCAGCGACGGTAACCGGCTCGAAGCGTGGCGATGGCATCTGCGCTCCCTGGTTCGTCGCGGCGGTCATCGCTTTGTGCCCTTCACGTGGAGGCTTCTCGGACCAGTGGCGAGAGCGGAGAAACGCTAGCTGACACCCCCGAGACTGGTCGTGCTCGCGGTCGATGCCGCGAATCCCTGGCTCCTCGAGCGATGGGCCTCGGATGGCACTCTTCCCAACTTGCGGGCCTTGATGTCGAGAGGGCTTGTAGGCCACACCCGCAACCTCGATGGTTTCGCCGTCGGGGCAACCTGGCCATCGTGGTACACTGGAGTGACCCCCGCTCGGCACGGCCTGCACTATCTCGTTCAGCTCAGGCCCGGAACGTACGAGCTGTATCGTCCCGCGGACGAAGGGGAGGCGCTGGTGAAGCGGCCCCCGGTCTGGTCTCATCTGAGTCGTGCCGGCCGGCGCGTGGCTGTGCTCGACGTGCCAGTGTCTGCGATTGATCGATCGCTCAATGGCGTTCAGACCGTAGAGTGGGGTGGACACGACTCCCTGTTCGGTATTCAGTCGCACCCATCGGAGCTGGCCGGTCGGATCATTTCGGCTTACGGCGCGCACCCGCTCGCGACACCGTGCGATGCGATTGGCCGCGCGACGGAAGATTACAAGGCCTTCGTCGCGTGTCTCGTAGCCGGCGTACGTCTCAAAACGAGGTGGACGGCGGATCTTCTTGCGCTCGGACGCTGGGATTTCTTTCTCCAGGTGTTCACGGAGGCGCACTGCGTGGGCCACCAGTGCTGGCACCTGCATGATCCGGCCCACCCCGCGCACGATGCAATCGTCGCGACGGAGATCGGCGACCCACTGCGCCTGGTGTACCAGGCGATTGACACCGGCATTGGCCATGTACTCGAGCGCGCGGGTGACGCGTGCGTTCTCGTGCTGTCGCTGCACGGAATGTCCCATGCCTTCGGGGCGCAGTTCATGCTGCGCGACCTGTTGGTCAGCCTCGGCGTCACCCAGCCGCTGTCTTCTGGTCCGCAGGCACGCGGCGCCTCGCGAATGAGGCGGGGATTACGCGCGGTCTGGAGGCGGCTGCCTCGTTCAGTTCGCGAGCAGGCGGCTCTAATCAAGGCCCGCTTGCCGTGGGACGATGCTGCTCCGCCACGGCTCCAGCTCGGTATCGACCCACGACAGAGCCGGTGTTTCCCGCACGGCAACGGCTTGGCCGCCGGCGGAATCCGGCTCAATCTTGCCGGCCGGGAGCCCGAGGGGATCGTCGCACAAGGAACTGCTGCGGAGACGCTCGAAGCGCAGCTGACTCGCGATCTTCTCGAGATTGTCGACGACGACTCACGACGCCCACTCGTGCGGCGTGTGCTCAGGACACGCGACCATTACTCGGGTGAACACCTGAACCTGCTTCCCGATCTCCTCGTAGAATGGGATGACGTCAGGGCGATCGGCAGCGCCTCGAGTGGCCGCGGCGTTGGTGCGACCCTTCGTGCCGTGTCACCGAAGATCCGCCACGTCGTGGGAACGAATCACTATGGACGCACGGGCGAGCATCGCCCAGAAGGTCTTTTCGTGGCCGCTGGCCCACGAGCGCACGCCGGGCGGATGTTCCGTTCCGTGTCGATTCTGGACTTTGCACCAACGCTTGCAAACGTCTTTGGCGTCGCATTGCCCGAGTCCGACGGCACGGCAATCCCGGAGCTCCTCGATGCCTGGCGCTAGTTGCCTCCGGGTCCTCTTCAATCGCTTCGGATCTTCCTCAGCGATTCACGAATGAGATCGGACACGCCCAGACCCGTACCTCCGGAATCGACCGCGGCCTTCACGGCGCGCTCCGCGTCCGGATTGGCGTAGCCCAGAGACACTAACGCCCGAATGGCGTTTTCGGCCACCGGACTGGCCCCTGCAGCGTCCGATATCCGACGTCCCGTGTCCGGAAGCAAGTCGTCCATCTTCTCGGCGAGGTCCAGAATCAGCTGTTCCGCCTTTTTGCGACCCACGCGCGGCGCGCCCTGAAGCGTTGCGATGTCCCGCTCGCGAATCGCGCGCACCAGACGCTCCGCCGAGAGCGCCGACATCAACCCGATCGCCAGCGCCGGCCCGACGCCCTTCGCGTCCAGTACCCGCTGGAACACCTTGCGTTCGAACGCGCTCGCGAAGCCGAAAAGCTGCCAGCCGTCCTCCTTCACCACGAGATACGTGTGCAGTGCGCACGCGTCACCCGTTCGCGGCAGGGACTCGTAGACTCCCAACGGGATGGTCAGCTCGTACGCCACACCGCCCGTGGTCATGATCTCGACGCGATCGAGCTCTTTGCCAAGCAGCTTGCCAGAGATCTGCGAGATCACTGACGCGCGGCCATGTTGGCCAGGGGTTCGAGGTGCGCACCCATGACATACGCGAGCGCCGCCGCCACGCCATCCGCGGCATCGGATGGCTTTGGCGCGGTCTTGAGGCGCAGCAGTCGCGTGATCATGAACTGGACCTGTTCCTTGGTCGCGGCGCCCGCGCCGACGACGGCCTTCTTGATCGCGGCCGGCGCCATCTCGTGCACTCGCACGCATCGTTGCTCGGCCGCAAGAAGAATCACGCCGCGCGCGTGGCCGAGCGTCACCGTCGTGCGCACGTTGCGCGCGTAGAACACATCCTCGATGGAGAGCACCTCCGGCCGGTGGCGCTGCAGCAGCTCAGCGACGCCGTCATAGATGTCGCGCAGTCGCGCGGACAGCGGCTCGCCCGGCCGAGTCCTGATCACGCCGCACTCGATGAGGGCCATCGAGCCGGGACTCGTCGCGCCGATGACGCCGTACCCCGTGACCTGCGTTCCGGGGTCGACGCCCAGCACAATCACGCGCTGGCCGCCATGTCCGCGACGTCGATGTCGAAGTTCGCCCACACCTTCTGAACGTCATCCAGCTCCTCGATCTCTTCCATCAGCTTGAGGAGCTGCTCGGCGGTCTTGCCTTCGACCTTGACCGTGCTCTTCGGCACCATCACCACCGGTTCCGCTTCGACGAAGGCAATCTTCTTTGCTTCGAGGCCGGTTTTCACCGCGTGGAACTGCGCCGGCGAAGTCGTGACGACGTAGAGATCTTCTTCGCGCGCGAAGTCTTCGGCGCCAGCATCCAGGGCCGCCTCGAGCGCGGAATCCTCGTCGTACTTGTTTGCGTCGATCGTGATCTGTCCCTTGCGGTCGAACAGGAACGCCACGGAGTTCTGCGCGCCGAGGTTGCCGCCCAGTCGTGACATCTTGTGCCGCACGTCGGCCACCGTCCGCGTGGGGTTGTCCGTGAGCGCGGCGATCACCATGGCGACGCCGCCGGGGCCGTAGCCTTCGTACGTCACTTCCTGGTAATCGACGCCTTCGAGCTCGCCCGTGCCCTTCTTGATGGCGCGCTCGATGTTGTCCTTCGGCATCGAGTTCGCCTTGGCCGCGTCGATCGCAGTGCGCAGGCGCGCGTTACCGGCGGGATCGCCGCCACCCTGCTTGGCAGCGATCGTGATCTCGCGAATCAGCTTTGTGAACAGCGCGCCGCGCTTGGCGTCGGTCGCGGCCTTGTAGTGCTTGATCTGCTTCCATTTACTGTGACCAGCCATTGCAGCGCCTCAAGTCTCCGGCTTTCCGCTCAATATACTCCTCATCGCGGGCGCCCAAGAGACCTCGGAGATCCAGGACCGAAACTGCACCACCGCGGAGGGCGCTGAGGGGCGCTGAGGACTGCAACACTTTTCAACGCGGAGGGCGCGGAGGATCGCGGAGTAGGGGCGTTACCACAGAGAACGCAGGGCGAGAACATGGTTCGCGCCCTCCGCGCCCTCCGCGTTCAAATGCAGTTGCAGTTCCTCTGCGCCCTCGGCGGTGGAGAAGTTGCAGTCGGCGCTCAGGTCCCCCAGCGAATCCCCAGTGCCGCGCGGTATCCGGTCAGCGACGCCTCGTCCATCGATCCGATCGTGTACCCGAAGCCGGGCACCAGCGCCCACGACCCGCGATTCACGATGAATCGCATCCCGAGCGTCCCCTGGTAGCTCGTGGATCCCTCCTGCGACCAGAAGCGCGTCTCGACGCTGGGCTCGATGCCGATCTGCGACGGGCCGCGCATGCCCAGCGTGAAGAGCGCGTTCGTGATGTTGCCGCCGGGCGACACGCTGTTGTCGATGAGCGTCCCTTCCGTCCGGTACAGGTTCCACGCGACGAACGAGTAGTCGACGCTGTTGGTGAGCGAGCTGTTCACCGCGAACTGGCCCACGAGGCGATCACCGGAGTTGAACGTCGCGGTGTTCGCCTTGTCGTCACCGAACTTGGAGTAGCTGAATCCGAAGGAGATCCGCCCGGTGCCGAACGGGTGATCGAGCCCGGCGCGCGCCCGAATCTCCAGTCCGGGTTGGTACTTGGTGCTGGTTCCGGCCCCGTTGCGGAATGGCTCGTACTCCATGGACTGACGCACGCTCGCGCCGAAGCCCAGGTTCCAGGCGCCCATGGGCTGCGCGACTGCTACGCCGCCGGTGAATCCAAGCCCGCTGCCGAACCCCGACGTCGGGAACGTCAGGAAGTCGCTGCCGATCCGCGTCGCTGCGTCGAGCTTGTCCGCGTCGACGGTTGCGGATCCGGTCGGAATGTTCACGCCAGCGGTGAGCACCAGGAGGTCCTGCCCGAAGGTGTAGTTCGCGCGGACCTGCGTGTCGGTGAGGCCGCTCATGTCGCTCGTCGTCGTCTGAACGACGCCCGCCGAGTCGGTCTGCCGTTCGAGATGCGCGCTGGCGAATGCGGTCCCGACGTCCAGTGTCAGCACCGAGGTGACCGGCACCGAGTAGAACATCGGAAGGCTGAACTCCGTGATCTTCTCGTTGAACGGCGCCTTGATGTTGTACGCCTGGAACTGCGGCGCGATTCGCACCGACGAATCCCAGATGGATTGCGCCGGGAGCGCGCTGCCGCAGAGCAGCAGGGCGATGGGCGCGATGGTGTCTATACCTGAAATACGTCGCACGGTCATGGCCTCAGGGCTTCGCGTTGGGCAATCGGACGATGATGGTTACCATCGCCGACTTCGGCTGGCCTTCGTTCCCGGTCGCTGCGGCGAGCGGATCACGCTGCGGTGTGGCGGTCGCACCCGTGAGCCCGGTGGTACTTGTCGCGCCGCCAGCATTCGATGGATTCAGGTTGTTTGCCGTCGCGGCCGCAATCGACTCACCGCTCTGTCCCGATGACGAAGGAGCTTCTCCCGCCACCGACTTCGTCGCGATGGTTCCCTCGGACGTCCCCGTGAGATTTGCCTCGAGCGCGGCCGGAGTCATCACGACGCCGATTGCCGCGGCCTGATTTGCGGAGCTCTTCTGCTGCGCTTGCAGGAACGACGGATCGATCCGCACTGCCTCGCCGAAGCTGCGCGCGGCCTCGTCGTACTTGCCTTGATCCTCGAGCCTGAGGCCGCGGCTGTATGCCAGGAATGCCTGGAGTGACCGTGTTGGTCGCTGCTCGACCGCGTTGCGCTCAGCCGTGGTGAGTCGAACGCCAAGGCTGTCGAACAGCTGCAGGACGATCGCCTTTTCGATGTTGAACAGTTGCTCCAGCGTGTTTTCGCTGGCGGCGCCGCCCGCGACTCTCGACGTCTGCGTGTTCACGATCGCCGCGTCGACCCGCAAGCGCTGCTGCGTCTGCGCGATCTGGCCGCTCACGATGCGGCCGGCCTGGATGATCTTGCCGGCCCGCACGTTCGTCGCGGCGTCCGTGGCGCCAGCCCGCTGCAGCGAGATCTCGTCCAGCAGGGCCTGAAGACGCGCGCGCTCCACGACGGTCAGCTCGTGCGAGCGGCTCAAGTCGACGGTGATGAGCTCCGCGAGGCCACGCTCGAGCGGTTGGAGGGTGGTGTCCGTACCGGTGAACCGGAGCGGCATCACGGCCACCGTTCTCGGAGAGCCCTGCTGTGCGACGAGCTGCTGTTCGCGCGCGACGGCGCTCTTGGCGGCAACCTGGATTTCCTGCCGGGTCAGCGCGGCAAGGCGTGCCTCGAGCTGACGACGGACCTTCGACGTCCGCCCATATCGCACGTACCCCTGGTATGCGATCCTGGCCGCCGCGATGTCGTTCTGCTTCTCCGAGGTGAGTCCGAGATACAGCGCCGCGGAACCGTCCCGGGGATCGAGCCGCACCGCCTCGCTCAGGTTCTTTCGGGCGTCCGCGAACTTTCCGGACTTGTAGTAGGCGATGCCGAGGGATCGCGCGACGGCAGCGTCATTGGGCCGGGCGGCGCGTGCCTTCTCCAGCCGCGCGACGCCCGTGGCACCCATCTGCCCGGACGACGCGCATCCCATCGCGAAAACGGCAACGCCGACGATGGTGAACGAACGAACGAAACGCATGATCTCCGGCCTCCTATCGGTCAGGATCCAGCATGTCTTCGAAGCGCATCCACTGCGCGTAGAAATACAGATCGACGTATCCAGTGCTTCCGTTGCGATTCTTGCGCACCAGCAACTCCGTGGCGCCTTCGATCTCGCGACGGCGGTCGTACATGTCTTCCCGGAAAAGCGCGAGAACCACGTCGGCGTGATGTTTCACCGCGCCCAGCGCGCCGAAATCGTCCAGCTGCGGGCGCCGATCGTCACGCGCGGTGAGGTGGGGAAGATGGGCTGTGCACAATATGGCTATGTGCTGCTCCATCGCCAGCGCTTTCAGGCGCCGGACGGCGTCCGCGAGCTCCTCGTCCGAGTCGCGCGTCCCGCGCACGAGCCATTGCAACGGGTCCACGATGACGAGATGCAGCGCGTCGCGCCGGTCGTTCCCCTTGCGTCCGTGGGGCTCGAACCGCTCGCACAGCGCTTCGATCCCGCCGCTTGGCAGGACATCGAGCTGCGGAAAGGTCTCCCGCAACCGAACAGCCGCTGCGCCCACCGATGCCCGCGCGGTGTCACTCGTGACGCCCTGCCGCAGGTCGTCCACGCGAACACGACCCTCGATGGCGAGTGCTCGCTCGTGGAGGCGGTCGATGGACATCTCGCCGGAGAGGAAGGCGACGTTCACTTCGGGCTGCGCGGCGCGCATGGCGACAGCCAGCGCGAACGCGGACTTGCCGCTCCCGACGTCGCCACCCAGCACCACGAGGTCGCCTCGGCGAAGGCCGCCGCCAAGCATGCGATCCAGGCTCGGAAAGCCGGTGGCAATCGTATCCTGGGATTGCGCGCCGTCCGCGACAGCATCGGCGCGGTTGAGGACCTGCGAGAGCGGGGAGATGTCGGTACTCCGGGGGGGAGCCATGTGAGCCAAAAAATAGGGCTCGCATCAGCCCGTCAGCAAGAACGAATGGCCTTATTCTGCAATGGCTTGCGCCAGGCGGCCGAGCTCCAAACGTGCGGTCGAATCGAGCTGGCCTGCCGTGACCGACATCACCGAGTCGAGCGCGGCCCGAATCGCGTTGCGGTCATCCTGACACGTCGCGTCGGCCAATCGTGAGAGTGCCGCGCGGACCTGCGTCGGAATGGCTACGGATCCCAGCCAATGCCGCGCGCCCTGAGCACGTAGTCGCTTCTGCTCGATCGACAGCATCCCGTTTGTCGATATCGCGTCCACCACGATGCGGCCGACGAGCAGGCATGCCAGCGCGATCTCGCGCGGCCCTCCCAGTGGAGCGCGTCCAGCCATCGCCGCCAAACCCGGGAACGGGAACAACGTTGGCTCGAGCGAGTACGGGGCGCGCGGCGCGCGGGAGGTTGGCGTCACACAGCAATCTTACAGTCGTCGCGATTTCGCAGCCAACGGTTGGAGCTACGTGAGGCACGCCGACACCGACGCAAGACGCACGCTGACGTACCACGCATGACGCACGCTGACGTACGACGAACGACGCACGTGCCTTATCTTTGAGCCCCATGCGTCTCTACCGCCGCCTGTTGGGGTTCCTTCGCCCTCATGCCTGGCGAATGTCCGCGGCGGTCGTCAGCAACATGCTGGCGTCCACGCTGGACGCGTTCGCGTTCACGCTGCTGATCCCTTTCCTGAACGCGCTGTTCGATCAGCCGAACCTCATCCCTGCGCGCCTTGGCCGGCTCGCGGAACTGCAGCAATGGGCGATCGGGGCACTGCTGGATCCCACGGATCGCATGGTGTCGCTGCGCAACGTGATCTTCGTGATCCTGGCACTCGTGCTCGCGAAGAATGTGTTCGTCTGGCTTGGCGGCCAACTCGGCGCCGGGCTGCAGGAGTTCGTGACTCGCGATCTCCGCGACGCCGTCTTTCGTCACCTGCAGCGGCTGCCCATCGGCTTCTTCCAGAAAACGAAGACCGGCCAGGTGATGTCCACTGTGCTGGCGGACACCGAGCAAACGCGTGCCGTCATCACTGAAGTCGTGACACGTACGCTGCAGAATGGCACGATGATCGTCGTGAACATCATCGTTCTCTGGGTGATCTCGCCGTGGCTCACGCTGCTGGCACTGGTCATCGCGCCGCTCCTGACACTGGCCATTCAACCGATCCTCCGGAAGCTGCGGAGCGGCCATCGGCGCCTGCGCGGCGAGTACGGCGAGATCACCAGCGTGCTTCAGGAAGTGGTCAGCGGCGTCCGCCTGGTGAAGTCGTTTCGCGGCGAGATCTACGAAGACGCGCGATTCGCGCAGGCCAACGACAGCTTTGCATCGGGCGCCGCGCGCATCACGCGCGTCGCCTTTCTCTCACAGCCGCTCACGGAGCTGATCGGCACGTCCATCGCCGTGCTCATTCTGTGGATTGGTGCCCGGCAAGCCCTCGGCGGTGCGCCTGGCGCGCTCGATGGCGCTCAACTGATCACGTTCATGGTGATCGTCATGCGTCTTCTGCCGCCGCTGAAGCAGATCTCGCAGCTGCCCACCACCGCCCAGCAGTCGCTCGCGGCCGCCGAGCGCCTCTTCGCGGTACTCGATCGCCCCACGGAGAACCTGCTGGATCGCGGCACGCGCCTCGTGGACGGCTTCCGGGAAGGCATCGAGTTCGACCGCGTGACGTTCGCGTACGAGCAGGAGCCGGTCCTGACCGACATCACGTTCCGCGCTCGCCGTGGTGACGTCATCGCGCTCGTGGGACCGAGCGGCGCGGGGAAGAGCACCCTGGTGGATCTCATCCCGCGTTTCTACGAGCCGTCCGACGGCCGCATTCTGCTGGACGGCGTGGACATCCGGGAGATTCGCCTGGACTCGCTGCGCGCGCTCACGGGGATCGTCAGTCAGGACACGGTGCTCTTCAACGACACGGTCGTTCGAAACATCGCGTACGGCGCCGCCGAGACCAAAACGCGCGAACAGGTCATGCAGGCCGCACGCGACGCGAACGCGCACGACTTCATCAGCGAGCTGCCGCAGGGCTACGACACGGTCCTCGGCGAGCGCGGGACGCGGTTGTCCGGCGGCCAGCGCCAGCGCCTCGCCATCGCGCGCGCGCTCCTGTCCGATCCGCCGATCCTGATCCTCGACGAGGCGACGTCCGCGCTCGACACCGAGTCGGAGCGGCTCGTGCAGCAGGCGATCGACCGTCTGCTGGAGGGCCGGACGGTCTTCGTCATCGCGCACCGCCTCTCGACGGTGGCCCACGCAAACCAGATCCTGGTGCTGGATCGTGGCCGCGTCGTGGAGCGTGGGACGCACGACGAGCTCCTCGCGCGCCGCGGCATGTACCACCGGTTGCACTCGCTGCAGTTCCGGTCCGCGGCACCACCCTCGTCCGAGCGTACCAGGACGACCGCCTGAACCGGTCACCCTCAGCGTTCTTCCTTCGGTGTCCTGGCTCCGCGTGCTGTTTCTCGTCTCCGATGGCGGCTGGAGTCCCAGCGCGCGAGCCTTCTTGCTCGCCGCGCGCGGCCTCGACGCGCGCGGGCACGACGTGATGATTGCATGTGAGCCGAACTGTCCGATGCAGATCCGCGCGCACGCGGCGCAGCTCGCGGTGGTCGAGATGCGCGCCGGTGCCTCCGCCGTGGGCGACGCGTGGCAACTGCGCGGTGAGCTCAGGAATCGCGCGGTGGACGTGGTTTTCGCGCACACGGACGACGAGCTCCTGGTCGCGAGCTCGGCGCTGCGCCTGGGCCGCGCCAACGGCGGTGTACTGGTTCGGCGCGTCCCCCCCTTCGTGGTGCCGCCGGACACGCGGCGCGCCCGAATGGCGACGCGTCTGTCGTCCACCAGCCTGATGTTTTCTACCGAAGCCGATCGGGATCTGGCGGTGCAGGCGAAAGATCCCCGCGCCCTGCCCGCGGTGGCGCCCCTCGGCATCGATCTCGCGGAGTACGACGCCGTGCACTCGGACGAGAGCGTCAGGATTGCGCTTGGCGCCGGACCGGATTCCCTCCTGATCGTCTGCGTCCACGACGGAGGCGACCGCGATCGCGCGTTCGCCGCCATGCGCGCCGTCGCCTTGCTTGCCCCACGTCATCCGGAGCTGCGCCTGGTGATTCTCGGCGCGGGCCGCCTGGATGACCTGCGGATGCATGGCGCGGCGCTCGGCATCAATGCCATGGTCACGTATCTCGGTGAACGCGACGATGAACTGTCCATATTGCGCGCGGCGGATGTCGGCTGGATTGCCGCAGATGGAGACGCGGCCGCGCTGGCGGCCATGGACTTCATGGCGTTTCGGACGCCCGTGCTCGCGGAACGTAGCCCGCTCACGGAGTATTTCGTCGCCGACGGCATTGCGGGCGCCCTCCTCTCGTCCAATGAGCCCGGAACCATGGCCGCGTCCGTTGCCGCGTTCTTGGCCAGGAAGGAGGCGCGCATCCAGATGGGCAACGCGGGTCGCGCGCGGCTGCAGCGTGAGTTTCCGTACAGTGTGATGATCCGTGGATACGAACAGGCGATGACCGCCGCGGTCGCGTCCCACCAGCCACGGCGGCTGTGATGAGCGCGTCCGGTTCCGCGGCTGCGCTGCACGACAACCCGCCGCCCTCCGATCGCGGCGGTGAGCCGGTCGTTCCGGCGCGCGCCGCCCGGCCGGTGGTGCTGCGCCACCGGGTGCAGTATGCCGCCCTGCGCGGTGTGATCGGCGCGCTCGGAAAGCTCGGCTTCCGCCGCGCGAGCGAGCTCGGCGCCCGCGTGGGCCGGCTGGGTTACGCACCGCTGAAGATCCGACGCGCAGTGGTGGAACGGCAGATCGCCGCGGCTTTCCCGGAATGGGCCATCGATCGCGTGCAATCGACCGCGCGCGCCGCGTACGACAACCTCGGACGCACGACCATCGAGGCCGCCTTGCTGCCTCGCTATGACAGTGCCACCATCGTCGATCTCTTCGACGAGCCGCCGAACTGGCATCTCGTCGAACGCGCGCTCGACGCCGGCAGGGGGCTGATCGTCGTCGCCGGTCACCTGGGCAATTGGGAAATGGGTGGCGCGTACCTCGCGGCGCGTGGACTCGACTTCGAGGCAGTCGCGCGCCAGATGGAGAATCCCTTGTTCGACGGATACATCACGCGAACGCGCAACCGCGCGGGCATGAAGATCATCTACGACGGCGATGCGGTGCGCCGGGTGCCGCGTGCGCTGCGCGATAATGCGGTGGTCGCGTTCCTGATGGACCAGGGCACGGTGGGACTCGCGTCGACGTGGGTGCCGTTCTTCGGTCGCCTCGCCAAGACCCCGCGTGGAGCGGCGGTGTTCGCGCAGCGGCTTCAGGCGCCCATTCTGTTTCTCGCTCCCATTCGCAAGCCGGACGGCCGCTTCATGCTCGGCATCGAAGAAGTGCCCGTCACGGACACCGGCGATCGCAGTGCGAACGTGGATCGCATCGTGGCTGACTACACCGCGACCCTCGAGCGCTGGGTGCGGCAAGTGCCGGAGCAATACTTCTGGCACCACCGCCGCTGGAAGCACCAGCAACCCGGCACGCCGCCCGAGCTCGGAGATCCACTCAAGTGAGCCGCGCCACCGAGCGTCTTCGCGGCGACGCGCGCGCGTGGTTCGGCGTGCTCGTGGTGGTTCTCATGGTGACGGCGGCGATTGCCGCGCCGGTTTTCGCGCGGCACGATCCCACCGCCATCGACCTGGTGAATCAGCTCGCGCCGCCATCCGCCACACACTGGATGGGCACGGACATCCAGGGCCGCGACGTGTGGGCCAGACTCATCTACGGCGCGCGCATCTCGCTCAGCGTCGGCCTCGTGTCGCAGGGGATTGCCCTCACGCTCGGGTTGGTGCTTGGACTCATTGCCGGCTACTACGGGCGCTGGCTGGACGAGCTGGTCATGCGGCTCGCGGACGTCACGCTCGCGTTCCCGACACTGCTGCTCCTGATCGCCCTGGTGGCCGCGCTGCAGCCGTCGCTCACCGTCGTGTTCCTCACCATCGGTCTGGTGGGCTGGGCCGGCATGGCGCGTCTGGTGCGCGGTCAGGTGCTCGTGGTCCGTGAGCTGGAATACGTGCAGGCGATGCGCGCGCTCGGCGCGCAGAATGTCCGTATCATCGCGCGCCACGTGCTGCCGGCCATCGTCGCGCCGGTGGTGATCGCCGCGACGCTGGGCGTGGCGGCCGCGATCATGGCGGAGGCCTCGCTGTCGTTTCTCGGCCTTGGCGTGCAGCCGCCGACTCCCAGCTGGGGCTCGATGATCGCGGACGGCCGGGATCTCAGTCAGTTGCGCGGCGCACCCTGGACGTCTGTTTTTCCAGGCCTCGCCATCGGAATGACCGTGCTTGGATTCAATCTGCTGGGTGACGCCTTGCGCGACGCCCTCGACCCGCGCGCCGTGAAGAAAGTCGCCGCCGAAACTGCCGCCGAGCGAGCGCGCACATGAGCGACCGACAGACGGCAACCCGACAACTTGTCAACCCGACAACCCGACAACCCGGCTTGCCGCTCGACGTCGCATCGCTGCGGAAAGCCGAGTTCCCGTGGATGGTCACCAGCGACGAAGTGTTCCTCAACGCCGCCTCCACCGGCCCGCTCCCTCAGCGTGCGATCGATGCGGTCATCGAGTGGACGCGGTTGCGGGCCACGCCCCATCGCCTGCCAGACGACATGATGTTCGGGATGCTGGCGCACGCGCGGAATCTCGTGGCGCGCCTCATTGGCGCATCGCCCGAGGAGATAGCCCTCGCCGTGAACACCGGCTACGGGATCAACCTCGCCGCGCGCGCGTTGCCGCTGAAGGCTGGCGACGTCGTCATCACGCCCGATCTCGAGTTTCCGGCCAACGTGTACCCGTGGTGGGCGGCGGCGAACGCGCGGGGGCTCGAGTACCGGCGCATTCCGCTGCGGGACGGCGCGCTGGACGAGGACATGCTGCTCGCGGCGCTCGACGATCGGAAAGTGAAGTGCGTTTCCGTCTCGTGGGTCGAGTCGGCGAACGGCAACAAGGTGGATCTCGCGCGCATCGGTCGCGCCTGCCGTGAGCGCGGCATCTACTTCGTGGTCGACGCCATCCAGGGGCTTGGCGCGTCCACGCTCGACGTGAAGCACGTCCCGGTGGACATCCTGGCGTGTGGCGCGCAGAAGTGGCTGTTGTCTCCGTGGGGCAGCGGGTTTGTGTATGTGCGCGATGAGCTGGTGCGGACGCTCGAACCGCCGATCGTCAGCTGGATGGCGCCGAAAGGGACGGACGATTTCCGGCGGTTGCGCGATTACGACATGACGTGGCGCGACGATGCCCGGCGCTTCGAGTTCATTACCGTGCCGTTCCAGGACTTCGCGGGAATGAACGCATCGCTCGAGCTTTTCTTCGAGCTTGGCGTGGACAGGGTCGCGGCCCACATCGAGGGCCTCGCGGCCGAGATTGTCCGCTGGGCCCAGTCGAGCGGTGCCGTCCAGCTCATCACACCGGCGTCGCCGTCACGCCGCTCCGGGATCGTCTGCGTGCGCCCGCGCGACGGCCTGCGGGCCAGCGAGGCGCTGAAAGCGGCCGGCGTGATCCACTCGTTCCGCGAGGGCAATATCCGGCTGGCGCCGCACATCTATAACACGGCCGACGAAGTGCGGTCGGCGCTCGCATTGATGTCCTAGTCAAAACGACCAACAACGCATCCGAATGCTACGAATTGCCCGGATTAGCCCGAATCTGACAGGTGTTGACAACAAGCCCCCGGCTCGTTGCGCGAACTGAGTGAAGGTCGCCGAGTCTATTCGGCCGTTATTCGTTGAATTCGGATGCGTAGTGGTCGTTGCGCGGACGTTAGTTAGAGACCCGCACCAGGCCGTAGCTCCGCGCGCCCTTCCGCATCAATAGATACGCGCCATGCAGGAACTGCTCGCGCGGAATGGTGACGCGTGCCACGCCAAGGCGTTCGCCATTGAGGTACAGGCCGCCCTGCTCCATGGCACGACGTGCCTCGCTCTTGCTCTTGAACAGCGCGTCCTTGCCCGCGGTCACTGCCTCGATGAGGTCGAAGCTGTCGATCGACCCGTCCTTCGTAACGACGAACGTCGGGATCTCATTTTCCAGCTGCGTCAGCGCCGCGGCGGAAAGTGATCGCGGATCGCCCTTGCCGAACAGCAGGAGCGACACTTCTTCGGCGGCCTGACGTGCGCCGGCGCCGTGCAGCCGTTCGGTGACGTCGCGAGCCAATGTGCGCTGCGCCTCACGATCCTGGGGCCGCTCGGTCGTCGCGCGATCCAGACCCTCGATGGTCTCGCGGTCCAGCAGCGTGAAAAACCGCAGCATCTGTCCAACATCGCGGTCGTCCGTGTTCATCCAGAACTGATAGAAGCGATAGGGCGACGTCCGTTCCGGATCGAGCCAGACCGCCCCGGCTTCCGTCTTGCCGAACTTCGTGCCGCTGGCCGTCGTGATCAACGGGAACGTGAGCGCCTCGGCGTCGCCGCCATCGGTGCGGCGAATCAGCTCGATGCCCGCGGTGATGTTGCCCCACTGATCGCTTCCGCCCAGCTGCAGCGTGACGCCATCGCGCCGGAAAAGCTGGAGGTAGTCGTAGGCCTGGAGCAGCATGTACGAGAATTCCGTGTACGACAGGCCGATCTCCATCCGCGCCTTCACCGACTCCTTCTGCATCATGTAGCTCACGGTGAAGTGCTTGCCCACGTCGCGCATGAACTCGATGGCCTTGAGCGGCGCGAGCCAGTCCGCGTTGTTGCGCACCAGCGCGCCGTTGGTTCCTTTCGGGTCCACGAAATGCTCGAGCTGAGTCCGGATGCGCGCGGTGTTCTCGGCGATCTCCTCCATCGACAGCAACTGCCGTTCGGTGGTCTTGCCGCTCGGGTCACCGATCATCCCGGTACCGCCGCCGGCCAGGAACACAGGCCGATGGCCGTGACGCTGGAGATGAACCAGGCCCATCACTGGCACGAGATTGCCGACGTGCAGGCTCGCGGCCGTCGGATCGAACCCGACGTATCCGGACACCATGCCGCGTGACAAAGCGTCGGAAAGTCCGTCGGTATGCTGATGGAGCATTCCGCGCCAGCGAAGTTCGGCGAGCAAGGGGTGCGACATGGGAGGGAAAATAAAGTTCCGTCCGCTGGTAGAGCGAATCACATGGGACCTGGGATCCGGGACCCAGGCGCGCGGTGAGCCGAGGTGGGAAATGGAAGGGGGACCGGTCGAAGTGGTCGGGGTATGATCCCGTCAGGCTCCCTGCGCTGTTCCCCAGTCGGGTCATCCTCTGCCCAGTGCCCGGTCCGGCGTCTCGCTCAACTCTGTGCCCCTGCTAGGTTCACGTCATGCCTCAGCTGTACCGACGCTTTATGAGTTTCCGCGCACGCTATCCGCGCCTCGTACGCTGGGGCCTGATCGCGACCACGTTCCTGGTGTCGTTCATGGCTGGCTTCGCTTACGCCAGCTGGGCCCTGGTGTGTCGCGGTGGACAGTGTCCGTCCGTGGACCAGCTCGGCGAGTACACGCCACGCCAGACGTCCAAGCTTTACGCCGCGGATGGCCGATTCATCGCCGAGCTCGGTCTCGAGCGCCGCACGCTCATCCGACTTGCCGACATTCCGCCAGTGATGCGCGAGGCGTTTCTCGTGGTGGAAGACAAGCGCTTCTACAAGCACGGCGGCGTGGACTGGCTCAGCGTACCACGTGCCGTCTTCAGCAACCTCCGCACGCGCAGCTGGAACCAGGGCTTTTCCACGATCACGATGCAACTCGCGCGGAACATTTTCCCCGAGCGCATCACGCGCGAGAAGTCGCCCACGCGCAAGCTGAAGGAGATCAAGGTCGCGCGCGCCATCGAGGCGAAATACTCGAAGGACCGCATCTTCGAGCTGTACCTCAACCAGATCTACCTCGGCAATCGCGCCAACGGCGTGGAGACGGCCGCGCAACGCTACTTCGGGAAGTCCGCCCGCGAGCTGAATCTCGCCGAGGCGGCCACACTGGCCGGCCTTCCCAAGGCGCCTGAACGCTACAATCCTCGCAAGTATCCCGACCGCGCGGTTCAGCGCCGCAACACCGTGCTCGAGGTCATGCGCCGTGAGGGCGTGATCAGCGACGCCGATGCGAGTCTCGCGAAGGCGTATCCGCTGCGGCTCGCCACCAAGACCGAATCCGGCGACGTCGCGCCGTACTTCGTCGAGTGGATTCGTCAGATTCTCGATCAACAGTTCGGCCAGCGGCTCTACGAGCAGGGACTGAAGGTCTACACGACGCTCGACCTCGACCTCCAGTCGGCCGCGGAGCGCGCGCTCGAGCGCCAGCTGGCCAACATCGAGTCCGGGAGATACGGCCCGTACAAGCACACGTCCTACGAGCAGTACCTGGCGCAGGGAGACGCCTTGCAGCGCGACAACCCGAACTCTCCGTATCTCCAGGGTGCGTTCGTCGCCATCGATCCTCGCACGGGTGCCGTGCGCGCGATGGTTGGCGGCAGGGATTTCGACGACTCGAAGTTCAATCGCGCCGTTCAGGCGCTGCGACAGCCGGGGTCGACCTTCAAGCCGGTGGTCTACTCCGCGGCCATCCAGAACGGACGACCTCCGACGTACATCCTCGACGATTCGCCCATGACGCTCCCGATGGCGCAGGGCGACACATGGAGTCCGCAGAACTACGATGGCCAGTACGAGGGCCAGATCCCGCTGCGCAAGGCGCTGTACGAGTCGCGGAACGTTCCCACGGTGCGTCTCGGCATGGAGCTGGGCGAGCAGACCGTCGCGGACATGGGTCGCAAGCTGGGCCTTTCCACGCCCATCCCGCCGTATCCGTCGATCCACATCGGTGCCGCCGACGTGTATCCGATCGAGATGATCGCCGCGTACTCCGCGTTCGCCACGCTTGGAATGCAGGCCCGCGCGTTGGGGATCATTCGGGTGGAGAACGCGCAGGGTGAGGTGCTCTGGGCGCCGGAGTCGGTGCGCGTCCCAGCGCTCTCCCCCGAAGAGGCGTGGCTGATGGTGGACATGATGAAGGACGTCGTCCGCCGCGGCACCGCAGCCGCGTCCGTCGGCTCGCAGTTCCCGCTCCCCGCGGCGGGAAAAACCGGTACGACGAACGACTATACCAACGTCTGGTACATCGGCTACACCAGCGACCTGGTAGCCGGCGTGTGGATCGGATTCGACAAGCCCGAACGCATCATGTCCAATGCACAGGGTGGAACGCTTGCCGCGCCCGCCTGGACTGCGTTCATGACCGAGGTCTATCGGCGCAAACCGGCGCCACCCGATTGGCCCAGGCCAGCCGGCATCATCTCGGCAACGGTGGATCTTCTCACCAACTCGCAGTGGGTGCCTGGATGCCCCGGCGTTCAGGCAACGGAGTTCTTCATCGCGGGCACCCAGCCCACGACGCCGTGCAATCTGATGCCGGGTCTGACGCCGACGGACACGAGCGGATTCTCGCCGCTTCCCACACCGGTGCCCGGCCCAGGCGCGACTGCGCCAACCGTCCCGAATGGCCAGCCGATGACACGCGACTCTCGCGATACCGTGTTTGTCCCGGGCCAAAAGACGACGGCACGTCCCGCATTGCCGCGCGACACGGGGCGCTTCCGCACCGATACCATTCGCAAGCCACCATTAAAGCCTCACTAACCGCCAACCTGATCTCGTGATCAGCTACCACGCGCGGTGGGTCATTCCCATCAGCGCGCCGCCCATCGAATACGGCACGGTCGTGGTGGACGATGGGCGCATCGCTCGCGTCGGAGCGCGGCCGCGCGCGACCAACGGCCAGTGGGCGCACGACGGGACCGAGGTGGATCTCGGCGACGCGCTGTTGATGCCGGGCCTCGTGAACGTCCACACGCATCTGGATCTCACGGTGATGCGTGGTTTTCTCGAGGACCTGGAGTTCACGCAGTGGATCAGGCGGCTCACCGAGGCGAAACGGACTGTGCTCGATCGCGACCGGCTGCTGGACAGCGCGCGGCTGGGCCTCGTTGAAGGCGTCTGTCACGGGATCACGACATATGCCGACACGTGCGATTCCGCGGTGGCGCACGATGCGATGGTGGAGGCCGGCGTCCGCGGCATCACGTACCAGGAGGTCTTTGGCCCGGACCCCGCCAGGTGCACAGAGTCGCTGGAGGAGCTGAAATCCCGTGTGGCGGCGCTGCGTTCGCGCGAGACGCCGCTGGTGAAGGTGGGAGTCTCGCCGCATGCTCCGTATTCCGTGAGCGACGCGCTGTTCGCGGCCGTTGCGCGCTATGCGCGCCAGGATACCCTGCCAGTCGCGATCCACATTGCGGAGAGCGAGGCCGAGCGCGTACTTGTCGAGGACGGCGATGGTCCGTTCGCCGCGCGGCTGCGGCAGCGGGGTATCGGCGTCGCTCCGCGCGCGCGATCCAGTATCGAGTTGCTTCGCAACGCGGGCATACTCGATGTCCGCACGCTGCTCATTCACTGCGTGCGCGTCGACTCCGGTGACATCGCCGACATCGCGAGGAGCCGCTCGGCGGTTGCCCACTGTCCTGTCTCGAACGCCAAGCTCGGTCACGGAACGTCACCGCTGCTCGATTTGCTGGCGGCTGGCGTAACGGTCGGCATCGGGAGCGATTCCGTGGCGAGCAACAACCGCATGGACCTGCTGGGAGAGGCCCGAAGCGCGATACTCAGCCAGCGTGCGCGCGTCGGCCGACACGACGTCCTCTGCGCACGGGATGCCCTGTCGCTCGCGACCATCGACGGAGCGCGCGCCCTCGGTCTCGATCGCGAGATTGGCTCGCTCGAGCCGGGGAAGAGCGCCGACCTCGCGGCGTTTCCGCTGGACTCGCGCGTGATGCCGGTGCACGATCCGGAGGCGGCCGCGATCTTCGCGCTGCCCGGCGTGCCGGCGTCGCTCGTCACCGTCGCCGGACGCGAGCTTGTCCGCGACGGTCGGCTGATCAAGGCAGACCTGGCCCTGGCGGGCAGAGTCGAGGTTGCAGCACGTGCGCTTCGCGATTGGTCGGGAGCGTGAATCCACTCCACGTTCAATCCGGCTGTCTAACGTAGCCGCCGCCGGGCATCGCGGTTAAACTGAGCCAGAACAGCGAGGACCCGGACCAATGGCAAAGCCCGCCAACGCAAAGACGAAGATCTGGCGCGACGGACAATTCGTGAACTGGGAGGACGCCACCCTCCACGTCATGAGCCACGTCGTCCACTATGGCTCCAGCGTCTTCGAGGGTGTGCGCTGCTACGAGACCCCGAATGGCGGCGCGATCTTCCGCGCCCGCGAGCACGCCCGACGCCTGCTGGACTCGTGCAAGATCTACCGCATGAACATTCAGTATTCGATCGACGACATCGTTCAGGCGATGGTGGACACGTGCGCCGCCAACGATCTCAAGGAGTGCTACATCCGCCCGCTCGTCATCAGGACTGGTGAGCAGATGGGTGTGCACGGCGCCAGCGTTCCGATCGAGACGTTCATCATCGCGCGGCAGTGGGGCACATACCTGGGTCACGAGGGAGTGACAAACGGCGTGGACGTTCGCGTCTCGAGCTGGCGGCGTGCGGCGCCCGGAACGTTCCCCACGATGGCCAAGGCGGGCGGCAACTATCTCAATTCGCAGCTCTCCAAGATGGAAGCCAAGCAGGATGAGTATGCCGAAGGCATCATGCTCGACTCCTTCGGCTTCGTCTCCGAGGGCAGCGGCGAGAATCTCTTCGCTGTTCGCGACGGCTGTCTGTACACCGCCCCGTTGAGCGCCGGCATCCTTCAGGGCATCACCCGCAATTCGGTGCTCGCCATCGCACGCGACCTGGGGCTGGACATCTGTGAGCAGGTGCTGCCGCGCGAATTCCTCTACGTGGCGGACGAGCTGTTCTTTTGCGGAACGGCCGCCGAGATCACACCCATCAGGTCGGTTGATCGAATTTCGGTGGGCGATGGCAAACCGGGACCGGTGACGCTGGCGATTCAGCGCGAATACCTCGGGATCGCGCGCGGCAAGTTACCGGATCGTCACGGATGGTTGACAGCGGTGCCGGAACCGGTCGCCGCGGCGCGTTAATTCCACCGACGCGCGCGTTACCTGCGTGCAGCGGCCGAGTCTCTCCTTGTAGAGGGCAGGAACCACCTCTAGCTTACGAATTGTGATTCTCGGGTGTCTGGCGCTCAATGCTTCTTTTGAGCCATTGACGATGGTTCCGATGAAGCGCGCCCTGCGGTTGGTGATAGACGGGAAAGCCGAGATAGTCGAGGCGGACCACGACCGCCTCGTCCGGTCTGAGCGTCTCACCATTCCGCGTCCGGCTGTGATCCGCCTGACGCGGTTTGTTCATGTGCCCCGGCGATTCCGGCGTCACGTGACGAACACGTTCCTGTTCGCGCGCGACCAGTATCGCTGCCAGTACTGCGGCCGACACATGACCGAGTTCAAGCCGCGCGAGGCGCTCACACGCGATCACCTCGTGCCGCTGTCTCGCGGCGGTACCAACGATTGGACCAACGTTACCACGGCGTGCAGCCCCTGCAACACACGCAAGGGGAACCGGCTGCCCGAGGAGATCGGCATGCATCCGCTCACGCATCCGATCGAGCCGCACTTCGTGCACCTCAGCTGGGCTGTCCGCCGTCTCACGCCCATTCAGGCGCGATACATCCGCACGTTCTATGGCGACCAGGTGCTGCACCAGCTGGAGGCGCTCGAGCAGCGGATGCCGGAGCCGCATTATCGTGAATTGCGTCACGCGGAGCCGCGGGGACACGAGCACAAGCCGCACCATGGTGACGCGAAGCATCACGACGCAAAGCACCATGATGGCAAGCACCATCATGATCCCCGGCATCACGGCCGGCACCACTAGAACCGGCTTGTCGGGTTGACAGGTTGTCGGGTTAACAGGTTGGTCTTACGACAACATCGCGTGTTGGGAGCACCAACCAGTCAACCCGTCAACCTGAGAACCCGTCAACCCGGTTCTCAGACCCTGAACGTGCCGGACCGCGCCTCGTAGTGTCGCTTCTCGCCGCCGAGCACGCGCGAGAGCAGTGTCCCGATCCCTCGGCGCAATGCGGACAGCGGCGCACGTTTTCCACGCACGGCAGGCTGCAGGTCGCCGTTGAGCCACCGCTGCAGCTCGTCCAGGTCACTGACCGACAGCGTCTCGATGTCGAGGACGACGTTGTAGTAGTAGCGCGCGCCAGTTCGCTGCGGCCGGAGTCCCACGACGAAGGCTTCGTTCAGGATCGCCTCCGCTGCGTCCAACGAGGCCAGCCCGTCGATGCTCTCGAGACCGCGCGGGTTCTCCTTGCTGCCTTGCAAGCGCACGACGGAGTACTGTCGGCTGTACGGCTCGTATCTGACGAGCACTTCCCACGTGGTGGCCGATTCGATGTCGTCGAACAGCCCGCCGGCACGCCACAGCTCGAGACGGAACTTGAGCGCGGTCGGGAACCCGTTCTGCAGCAGCTCGCGCGTTTGTCCCGCGTCGAGCAGACGCGCCGCGCGCACGGTGGCGCCCGCCGGCGGCGAATTCGCGGCCAATGGAGAGACTTCGAGCTGGGGCCCCCTCGTTTCCCGCTGCGCGGAGGCCGGAACGAGAGGAGCAAGGATCAGCAGTAGAGTCGCCAGCTCGTTTCGAATTCGCACGGCGTTCAGAATCGATGCCGGATACGCATGAAGAAATGCGCCGACTCATTCGGCTGGCTGATCGACTTGGCCACGTAGACGCCGAACGAATCCAGGATGCCGAACGCATCCAGCTCGAAGCCAAGTCCCACGTCGGCGAGAAAGCTCGACAACGGGGGCAGGGCGTCGCTCTTGAACGTGATCGCGTTGGTCGGCGGCCCCACCAGCCATCCGCGCCCGGCGTCTACGAATGCCACCCACACGCCACCCAGGTTGCTCAGCATGTAGTGGTCTTCGGTCCAGTCCGTGAAGAGATCCAGGTGCAACATGCCGCGGTACTCCATGCTGCCCAGTAGCATGCGGTCGCACTGACCCGGCATGCCGGAGACGAATCCGTCGTTGACGCACGTGAGGAGCGGCGCGGTTTCCAGCGCGCGGAAATCATACCCAGGGAGAGAGCCCGGGCCGTCCACCGCGAACCGTCGCTGTAACGGGAGCGGGTCGCCGTTCAACCAGCCGCCGGCAACGACGCGAAAGTTCAGCTGCGCGTCGGGGGACACGCGGTTGTACCTGCGGAAGTCGAGAAACCCGCGCGTGTACTGGATGCGCGGAGGCGACGGCTGGCCGATCGGTAGTGCTCGCGGTCCATACGCGGTGATGTCGCCGCGGCCGTTCTCCAGGTCGGCCAGCACGTACCAGCCGGACCACGGATTGTTGTCATCGTTGCGCGTGTCCACGCGCAGCGACCCGCCCAGGAGGTGCATGCGACCTTCGTCGAACAGCGGGTTGGGCCGCCAGCCAGCGCGCTGGTGGAAGAGCGTGAATGGGTTCTGAGCCTCCCGCACGCCCCAGCGCTCGAAACCGTAGGAGAGGAACACCTCCGCGCCGCGGCGCACGAATCCGCCGGCGATTGCCCGCGCGCCATGCCGGTTGTAGTAGTCGCGGTAGTCGCGGCGGAACAGGAACGAAGACAGCGCCGCTTCGAGGTCCGACAGCTGCCAGGTTGCCGTGGGGTCCACTTCGTTGAACAGCTGTCCGCCCAGCAGCAGGCCGCCGCGGCGCCCCAGCTTCACTTCGGCATTGATGTTGTGGCCGATGTCATCCTGGTCGGGCTCGAAGCTCGTCTCGGTTCGCACGACGCCGTAGGCGTCGAGGCGCGCGCTCCCCCAGCTGTCGTTCCAGAAGATCTGCGGACCGATCTTGATCGGCAGGCCTTCGATGCGGTTGTAGGCACCCGCGTTCGCGATCTGAATCCGACTGCCGTTGCGCTGACGGGAGCGCTCCCAGCGGCGCCACCAGCCGCCTTCGTCCCGCATCGTTGTCGCCGTGCTCACGGGCAGGATCCGGTCACCATCCTGCCGGTACTGCAAGGTCTGACGATAGACGCGGATCTCGCCGCCGACGAATCCGGCGTGGCGGCCTTCCACCTGGCCGCCAACCACCAGCAGATCCCCGTCGACGCGCGCCGTCGACTTCAGCACCACGTCGCTGTTGATCGCCACCACGCGCCCGTGAACACGACCACCGATGACTAGCGGACCGTTCAGCACGGCGACGTCGCCTGCCACCACGCGATCGTCAGCGATCTCGACGGGCTCGGTGGACCGGAGCGCCGCAGTGTCGTTGAACTGACGCGCGGCTTCCCGGGCAACATCACGCGGCAGGCCGGTGCGGTCCGACACGGTGTCGCGCTGCTGTGCGCCGGCCGCGGCAACACCTCCAAGCATCGCGACGAGCGCGAGCTTCGCACTACGCATACAGTCTCCGGAAGGTCGTGTCCG
>DASTVV010000214.1:0-7328 GCA_035758925.1 Gemmatimonadaceae bacterium | reverse complement strand
GATGGACGCCGCCTCGCGATACAGCGCGTCGGCTATCAGCGGTGTGACACGTCCTGAAGGGAAACGCAGCGGCCGCGGCCCGGCGGTGGCGGCCCCGAGCGGCGCCGGACGCGGAATCCCCTGCGGCCAGAAGCCGAGCGGTCGATTGGTCCACACGTGGACCTCCCGCACGTCGCCGATGGCGCCGCCGCGAATGTATTCGTAGCCGGTGCGCGAGCCGTCGCTCGAGTGTCCCTGGTTGCCCATCTGCGTGACGACGCCGGGTTTGTCCTTCGCCTTCTTCGCCAGCGCACGCGCCTCCTCGACCGACCAGCAGAGGGGCTTCTGCACGTAGACGTGCTTGTTCAGATCCATGGCTGCGAGCGCGATGACTGCATGCATGTGATCCGGTGTCGCGACCACGATCGCATCGATGTCCTTCTGCTTGTCGAGCATCTCGCGATAGTCGCGGTATCGCTTCAGCCGCGGGATCTGCTCGCTCGTGAAGCGCCGCAGCGCAGCCGCGTTGTCAATAGGAGCCCGGCGGGCGTTGGCGGTCGCTTGCGCCTTCGACATCGTGGTCTGAGACTGCGGCTGCTGCGGCGAGGTCGGTGTTTTCGCCGCGTCGTCCGTCATGCGCTTCAGCTGCGCATCGACGAGCGCGTCGTCCACGTCGCAGATCGCCACGATGTTCTGACTCATGAGCCGACGCGTGTTGCTGCCGCCCATGCCCCCGAATCCGACGGTGGCGATGTTGACGGTGTCGCTGGGCGCCTGGAACCCGCGGCCGAGCACATGCCGCGGCAGAATGGTCACGCCTGCTCCCGCCGCGGTCGTTGTCAGGAACGTGCGTCTCGAGATGTCGCTCATGGATTCTCCTCAGAGCACGGATTCTACCGCCGTCCGCTGTCGGTGTTGACTTGAAGCTATCCGTTTCTCAGCGCGGTGGCAGGCTCGACTCTAGCCTACTCACGCAATGACTGCGCCGGCTCGATACTCAGGACTCGACGCGCTGGCAGATAGCATGCGGTCATGGCGACGAGCGCGAGCCCGAGCGCGACGGTCAGCAGGGTTGCGGGATCCAACGGCGACACGCCAACCAGAACACTCTTGATGAAGCCGCCAGCCAGGTAGACGCCCGGCACGCCGATGAGCAGGCCGATCGTCACGAGCAAGGCACCTTCGCGGAGCACGAGACGAAGGACGCGCCCGTGATCGGCACCGAGGGCGAGTCGCACGCCAAACTCATGGTGTCGCCGCGTCACCGCGCTCGAGACCACGCTGAACAGTCCCATCGCGGCGAGCAGCAACGCGCCGAGGGCGAAGCCGGCAATCAGGACGGCGCTGATGCGCTGTTGCCGGAGCGCGTCGCCGACGATCTCGTCCATTGTCCGCAGGTCCGCCAACGCGAGCCGTGGATCGATTCTCCGCACCGCCGCGCGCACGTCCGGAACGAGCGCGTGCGGATCGCGCCCTGTGCGCAGCACGAACGCCAGCGAGCGAGCGCCGGTGTCCTCGGCACGGAAGTAGAGCTGCGGGCGGCCGTCCTGATGCACGTCGTACAGGCGAGCCTGATCGACGACGCCGACGATGGTGAACGGAGTGTTCTCTCCTCTTGGAATCGTCGCGCCGAGCGGATTGCCGGTCGGAAAGAACTGCTTCGCCAGCACCGAATCGATGAGCGCTTCAGGCGCGCCATCCCTGCGAGCACGCTCGAACCCGCGTCCGGCCAGTATTCGCATCCCCATGACTTCCGGGTAGGACGCGCGGATGCCGATGGTGTCGACGAGCGGGTTGTCGCGCGCCGCGTCGCCGGTGATGCCGGGCGCGCCGGGAATCGTAAACGTGTTCTGATTCGCCGAGGCAGTCAGCGGCAGTGCGGTTGCAGCACTCACGCCCGTCACACCCGGTATCGCCGTGAACGCGTCTTCTATCCGCTGCTGGACTGCCAGGACATCGGGTGCGTTCGGGAAGAACTGAGGGATGATCGGTACGCGTACCGTGAGAAGGCCGTCAGGCTTGAAACCCGGATCGGCGACGAGCAGTCGCTCGAAGCTGCGCACCACCAGTCCGCCTGCGCTGAGCAGCACGAGCGACAAGGCGACCTGCGCGATGACCATTCCGCGACGCATCCGGCCGTGACCGCCGCCGCCGCGCACGGCGCTCATCGCCAGGAGTGACGACAGCGAGGTGCGCGCCGCCCACGTCGCTGGCGCGACTGCGGCCAGCAGCCCGAGCGCGGTCCCTATCCCCACGACCACGGCGCCGATGCCCCAGTCGACCGCCACCGCGTCGCGGCGCGGCAGATCGAGCGGCGCCAGCGCGAGGAGAGTACGCGTCGCCCAGACCGCGGCCAGCGCGCCGAGCGAACCGCCAATGCATCCGAGCAGGCCACCTTCGAAGAGCGTTGCCCGGACAAGAGCCACGTTGTTGGCCCCGAGAGCGCGAGACACCGCGAACTCATGCTCGCGCTGCGCCGCGCGAGCGAGCAACACTGACGCCAGATTCACCATCAGCACGAGCACGAGAAACGCGCTCGCGAAACCGAGGACCAGAAGAGCGGGACGGACCCGCGCGACGAGGTCGGGTTTCAGTCCGATCGGATAGAGCTTCAGCCCTTTGCGGTCGAAGGCACGTGCGTCGATGACCCTCCCGACGGCATCGACAGCGGCGGCCACCGCTTGCGGTGACGTCCCGCGATGGACACGAATGAGCCCCGCGTACGAACCGCCGCGGGGATTGACCTCCGCCAGATTGACGTCAAACGTCGTGTAGGCGTCTGCCCGCTGCGGCGCGCCGAGACTCGAGTGACGCATGAAGGCGAAGCTCCGAGGCAGCACGCCGATGACGGTGTAGGGCTGCCCGTTGAGCCGCACGTCCGATCCCACGATCTCGGGACCCGCACCGAGCCGATTCCACAGCTCATGGGCCAGAACGACCACCGGTGCGCGCTTCGGACCCACTTCGCTCATCGCAAAGCCTCGACCGAGAGCAGGCTGGACACCGAGCAACTCAAACAGGTTCGGCGACGTGACCATCACGGCAATCTGCATCGGGTCGGTGCTGTCGCGTTCGGAAAACGTCGCCAGCTCACGTCGAAGCCCCACGCCACCTTCGATCACGCCACCGGCCGTCTGCAGTTCCGCGACGTCCGGCCCGCCGAGCCAGCCGCGTTTCAAATCGAAAATCGGCCCATAGTCACGCCACACGAAGTACAGGTCGTCCGGACTTCGATACGGCATCGGCTCGATCAGGATCTTGTCGACAACCGTGTAGACGACCGCGAAGGTGCCGAGACCCACGGTCAGGGTTCCGACCACGGCGGCGGCCAGCGTGGGTGCGCGCATCAGGCGGCGGGTGGCGAGCTCCAGGTCGCGGCCCCAGTTGCCCGTGCGCCGCCACGAGACCGCGGGATGGGCCCGTTCGCCGGGCCCGTTGCGCAGGAAGTCCACGAGCGCGAGCAGCCACAGTCCTGCGAGTCGGATGACGCCGCCGCGATTCACGGCGTCCCGCGCGCGATCTCTGTAGGTCTCGACGACCGAGTCTCCCATCTCGTCGCGAAAGTCAGCGGGGTAGAGCCGGAGGAGGAGTCTGAACCAGCGCCCCGACAGGTCGAGCAGGAAGGTGCCGTTCATTTCGCCACCTTTCCCAGGAGTCCGCCGATCCGTGCCGCCCGCATCAGCGCTTCCAGGCGCCGCACTTCAGCTCTCGCAGCGCGGACGCCTGCATCGGTGATGCGGTAGTAGTTGCGACGCTCGTCGCCCGCGTCCGCAGCCGGGCGCCGAGCCGCTGCGGCGATGAGCCCGTTCTCCGCCATGCGGGCCAGCGCGCGGTACATCGTGCCGACGTCGGGAACCGCCGTTTCGCCTCGCGCCTGGATATCGAGAATGATCCCGTAGCCGTGCCGCTCGCCGGCAGCAAGGCTGAGCAGAATGTGAAACTCCACCGCGCGCAACGACAAGCGGACATCCGACTCACCACGGCTTTTGTCCATTCCCATGATGCTCGCCTCATCGACACCGTATGCGTAGCGCATATATGTCTTACGCATGCACGCTTGTCAAGTGCATACGTCGCGAGGGCGGTCGCGGCAGCAGGACGTCGTAGCAGGATTACACGGTGAGAGGCGACTTCAAGCCGCACGCAGATGAGGCGATGTTGCGGGCAGTGGGAAGGCGGATGCCGGTGATCACGATTGATGCGAGGGACAGGCGAGCGGCTCTCGTTTAGTCTCGCGTCGCCTGGTCCGCATATCCCAGTCGCACGACGCCGGTGCGGGCCTCACCCACTGCGCCCGTCGTCAGCCAGTCGAGCGAGGCGCGGAACAGCAGCAGGCGATTCCGCTCCCACATCGCGTTGTGAGACGCGCAACCGAGATCCAGGAACACCTTTTCGGTGGCGCCGATGGCGTCGTAGAGCGCACGCACGCGATCCGGCGTCACCTGCTTGTCGTGCACGCCGGCCACAACGAGCGCCGGGGCCTGCACCTTGCCGGCCATCGCCGCATTCCAGCCCCACGTCGTCGTCTGAGGCGCCCGGCGCACGCCCGTGCCCCACGACGCGCCCACCGGATCCGAGGCGAGCATCTCGGACCAGACGATGTCACGCACGGCGGGGTCGTATTGATCGGCGCAGCCGACCTGGCGATCCCAGTTGGCGATGAACTCGCTTCGCGACTGCGTGTTGAACACCACGCCAGGGCTCGGCAGGGCGGGCGCCGTCGCCGGCGCGTTCGGGTTCATCGCGGGTGCCAGGACGATCAGCCGGTGGACTTTCTCTGGATGCTGGGCCGCGTAGCCGCCCGCGCGAGGGCCGCCAAGCGACCATGCGATCAGGCTCACGCGCTCCACGCCTCGTAGGCGGCGGATGTGATCGACCACCGCGCCGATGTCGTGCCAGTCGGACCCGATGTTGGTCAGCTGGCCGGGATAGGAGGGCTTGCACGGCGCCGCGATCAGGCCGGGGATGAACGGCTTCTGCTGCTCGGGTGAGAGATTGCAGGGATCGTCCATCGGCGAGGGGCGCGTCGAGCGGCCGTACCCGGTGGTGTCCATAGAGAACACGTCGAAGCCCGCCTGCGCGAGATACGCCATCCAACTGTAGTCGGGCGCCGGCACGTCGAAGGCGACTTCGGCCGGCGTGCCCGCGCCGTGCACGAACAGCACCACTCGATCAGCACCCGCGGGCCCGCGCAGCGCGGGCGATCGATCCGGCCATGGACGGCACCATCGACGGGACCCGCACGTAGTGGTCGATCGACAGCAGCCGCTGACCATCGTCTTCAGCGGACCGCATGGGAGCGACCAGTGCGGTGGTCATCAGGGTGACGGCGAGCACGGCGCGAAGCTTCATTGCGTCCCTCGGCGCGGATTGTCGCACGATTGGCGACTTGCGCCCACGTCGCATCGAAGCCACCTCCCACAGCTTCGCGACCGATCCCACGCGGCGACATATGCTTCATCGTCTCGTCTTCACCTGTAACCTTCAAGCCCCCTTTCTGTATTTCGTTGTCCGTTGCGATCGTCTCCGCAATCGCGTGCGACGAAAGGTTTTCACGCAGACGACGTGGTCGATCACGCAGCGCGATCCGGCCACGGGCGACGTCGTTTTCCACCATGGCGGAACCTACACACTCAATGGATCGACTTACCGGGAAACCGTCGAGTTCGCGAATCCCAGTACGGCCAGCTTGATCGGCCAGACGTTCACGTATCAAGTCACCATTCAGGGCGATACGTACTCGCAATTGGACGGCCAGTGGAACGAAGTGTGGAAACGCGTTTGAAGAGCATCGATTGATGCGACCAGGCGTAACAATCAATGCGATCGGGGCTGCTTAGTGACCTTGGTTCCTGTTCGCCAGGCCGACGGCGTTTGAAGGCGTCTCTCGGCGGAGAGATCGTAATCGCCAGGAAACGGGCGACGCGATCAACCGGACGAATAGGAGTCACAGCTCATTCTTGCGGGCCTCGAACACGATGACGCCGTCCTTGGCGCCGAACTCGGACGGACGCTGACCCGCCCCGGGAGTGTCGAGACACATCCGCAGGGTGCCGTCCGTCACTTCGACGATGCCGATCTGTGCCTTGCCGGAGTCCTCGCCTTCCGTGATGGCCAGGTCGATGGTCATCGGCTGCTTCGACGCGTCCAACTTCAGCGTGCCACGCTCGGTCACCTTCCCGTCGACCGCCTGCTGATACTTCTCTCCGACAATGCTCAGCGTGATCTGCGGGCCATGGTCCGGAATTGACCGGCCGTTGAGGGACGTGAGCCGCCACGTACCCTGCAGCGCCGACGGCGTGGTCGTGAGCTGCGTGCCGGAACCGATGAGGCTCGCCGCCATCGCCATCCCTGCAATCGTCCCGATGAAGGACTTCATAGCATCCTTATACTCCATACTCCCAGGACGCCGGCAGGAACGGGTCGCGGCCTGCGCCGACACCACCCGTGACGATCCCGGCGATGACGGCTCGACGCAGGGTTCAGCGAAAGACCAGAACCTGTCCGGCACGATCGCTTCTTCCAACGGATGGCGGACAGTAAAGAGCGGACGACTGCCAACCTGAACGTCAACACGTCGTCATCCTATTGCTGCGACGATGCGAAACCGAACTGCCGTCGATATGGCCGCTTGTATACGTGGGAATCGGCGCAGCGAGGATGTCAGTCGCTCTAAATTACGACTGCGCGTACGGAGCCGCGATCCGACAGGAGACTCACGCCCGTTCCGGGCGACATGTGTCGATCTTTCAGTAACGGCTACTCGCTACGAAGCGCGCTTACCGGATCGACGCTGCCCACCCGTCGTGCCGGCATCGTCGCCGCCGCGATCGCCACGACGATCACGCCGACAAACGAGACGGTGAGTACGGTTGGATCGGTGGTCGTGACCTCGAACAGCAAGCCGCTATGCTTTCCAGGCACGAGGTACCACGCGTCGCCAAGCAGTCGCGCGATCGCCAGGGTGCCAGCGATCCCGAGTGCTGCGCCGACTAGACCGATCCGTCCTGACTGCGTGAGAGTCGATCGGATCAACGCTGCCGGATGCGCACCGAGCGCAAGCCGCACGCCGAATTCGCGAGTCCTGCCGGCCACCGCATAGGTCATGGCAGCGTGGATGCCGACAATCGCCAGCAGGATGGCGAGGCTCGCGAAGGTCGCGACCAACAAGGCATTGAAACGGCCGCCTCTGAGATCTGTAGCCACGCGATCCGTGAACGTCGCCATGCTCGTGACGGGAATCGCCGGGTCCGCTGCCGCGATCGCCTTCTGCGCCGGTTCCCGCAGTGTGTTCAACGGGACGGCTGTCCGCAGCACGAACTCGATCGAGGGAGACGGCGCCTGGGCGT